>NZ_JBEZFO010000055.1:0-1135 GCF_040649495.1 Micromonospora sp. NPDC048947 | reverse complement strand
GCCGGTGATCGAGCCGGACCACAGGTTGTCGCTGCTGCGTTCGAGACCGGACACCGCGATCACACCAGGCTCCCGAGCCGGGTACCAGACCTTGGCCAGCTTGTGCACGGACGGCTCCGGGGAGAGGACGTCCACGCGCAGGCCGTGCTCCTCGGCGGTCTTCGCGGTGGCCGGGCCGATACAGGCGATGACCGTCACGTTGTGCGGCTTGCCCGCGATGCCGACCAGGTTCCGGACGGTCGAGGACGAGGTGAACAGGACCGCGTCGAAGCCGCCGCCCTTGATCGCCTCGCGGGTGTCGGCCGGCGGCGGCGAGGCGCGGACCGTGCGGTACGCGGTGACGTCGTCGACCTCCCAGCCCAGCTCGATCAGCCCGGCCACCAGGGTCTCGGTGGCGATGTCGGCGCGCGGCAGGAACACCCGGTCGATCGGGTCGAAGACCGGGTCGTAGGGCGGCCAGTCCTCCAGCAGCCCGGCGGCGGACTGCTCGCCGGAGGGCACCAGGTCCGGCTTCACACCGAAGTCGACCAGGGCGGCGGCGGTCTGCTCACCGACGGCCGCGACCTTGATCCCGGCGAAGGCCCGGGCGTCGAGCCCGTACTCCTCGAACTTCTCCCGGACCGCCTTGACGGCGTTGACGCTGGTGAAGGCGATCCACTCGTAGCGGCCGGTGACCAGGCCCTTGACCGCGCGCTCCATCTGCTGGGGCGTACGCGGCGGCTCGACGGCGATCGTCGGGACCTCGTGCGGCACGGCACCGTACGAACGCAGCTGGTCGGAGAGCGAGGCGGCCTGCTCCTTGGTGCGCGGGACGAGCACCTTCCAGCCGAACAGCGGCTTCGACTCGAACCAGGCGAGCTGGTCCCGCTGGGCGGCGGCACTGCGCTCACCGACCACGGCTATGACCGGCCGGTGCCCCTCCGGCGAGGGGAGCACCTTGGCCTGCTTGAAGACCTGGGCGATCGTCCCGAGGGTCGCCGTCCAGGTGCGCTGGCGGGTGGTGGTGCCCGCGATCGTCACCGTGAGCGGGGTGTCGGGCTTGCGCCCGGCCGAGACCAGCTCACCGGCGGCGGCCGCGACCGCGTCCAGCGTGGTGGAGACGACGGCGGTGGCGTCGCTCGCGCCGACCTCGCTC
>NZ_JBEZFO010000053.1:0-1717 GCF_040649495.1 Micromonospora sp. NPDC048947 | reverse complement strand
CGCGGTGCTGTTCATCGCCCGCAACCGGCCGTTTCGGCAAGCGGCGGCGGTGGCGGCGGTCGGCGTGGCGGTCCCGACCTCCCCACCCAGGTCACAGCTGGGGAAGTATGACTAATGGTGACGGCTTGCGGCGGAGTGTCACGAGTGCTTACGGTTCGAGAACTAAGCGACCCCGACACGGTGTTGGAAGCACCAGGCCGGGGTCTGACCGCAAGATCGTCACCCTAGAAAGCCGATCCCGTGGCTACACAGCACCCTAGTCCCGCCCTGGACACCCCCGCACTTTCCCCGGCATACCCGATGGCGAATCCGGGCTACGGCAAGCGCGTGGCACCCGCCCAACTTCCGCGCTCTGCAGCTGACTTCGCCCTTCTCCCCACGCGCGAGCGGTACGTGGCCGGGTTCATCGACCACCTCCCCGAGGGCGCATCGATGAGCGTGAAGCAACTGGCCAAGCAACTCCCGCTCTACGGCCAGCAGGCCATCTCCACAGCGCTCACGGCCCTGTCGGTGGCGGGCCACTTGCGACGCGTACGGTGCCCGGTCGGCGCGGGCGAGGAGACGCGCTGGGTCTTCCGCACCTTCTGGTCCCGCACGGCGCGGGACAACGAATGGTGGACCACCTTCCTGGCCACCGAAACCGCCACGCAGGCGGCGCCCCCGGCCCCGGAAGCGACCACTCCGCCACCTCCGTGGGCCCCGGCCGAGGAGCCCCCGCCCGCCCCGGAGGACCCCGGCCCGGAGCAGGGCCCCGAAGCCACCGCCGTACCGCAGCAACGCACCCCGGTTCAGGCCCCGGACACCGAACCCGCGCCTCCTGCCCCGGACGTGGCCCCGGCAGCACCCCAGGCTCCCGAAACGGGCCCTTCTCCCGCCTACCTCGCCCTGGCCCGCCTGGGCCGCAACGACCACCGCCTCGCGCTCTCTGCCGACGACTGCGCCGCCCTGGAAGCCCGGGCTGCCGAATGGCTTGCCCGAGGCGTGAGCGTTGACTACCTGACCAGCGCCCTCACCGCAGGGCTCCCCAGCAAGGTCGACTCCCCCGTCGGCCTCCTCCGCCGCCGCCTCACTGACAAAATGCCGCCTTACCTGCCGGCCGAGAACACCTCGCCCGACACTCCGGCCCCGACCGCCCGCCGCATCCTTATGGAATGCACCGACTGCGGCCGCCCCGGCCAACCAGAAGCCCTCCCCGACGGCCTCTGCCGCCCCTGCCGCGAAGCCCACAGCACGAAGCCCGGTGAACTCCCGGCCCACCCCACTGAAGCCGCCGACGTCAAGGCCCGCATGAGTAACCTTCGCGACCTGCTCAGAACCGTCTGAGGCTGAAGCCTGCAAGGTCAGTTCGCGCCAGCAGAGAGCGCGGACACGTATCGGGGCACTGGCGCGGCAACCGTTCGCCTTCACAGTTTCCTGGGCAGATGCCGCACGGCCTTCCTTGAGGAAGGGGGCGCCCCCGGGGGTGGTTGGCGGGCAGAATGACCCCTGGCATGCCCAGTCTCGGGTAAGGGCTGGTTGCAACGCGGGAGAGATATGTCCGTTTCTCAAGAAGTAAGTAAAAACAGCCCCTCAGCCGCATAAACCCGCAGGTCACGAACTGTGGTCCCCGCGCGCGCGGGGGTGTTCCCTTCGTTCCGCCGGGCTGTTCTTCGCCCCGTCCAAGGAGCCGACCGCCGCCCGCCTGGCCCGTGAGGAGGCTGCCAAGCGGGTCTGCGCC
>NZ_JBEZFO010000052.1:0-3194 GCF_040649495.1 Micromonospora sp. NPDC048947 | reverse complement strand
AAGGAATTGACGGGGGCCCGCACAAGCGGCGGAGCATGCGGATTAATTCGATGCAACGCGAAGAACCTTACCTGGGTTTGACATGGCCGCAAAACCTCCAGAGATGGGGGGTCCTTCGGGGGCGGTCACAGGTGGTGCATGGCTGTCGTCAGCTCGTGTCGTGAGATGTTGGGTTAAGTCCCGCAACGAGCGCAACCCTCGTTCGATGTTGCCAGCGCGTTATGGCGGGGACTCATCGAAGACTGCCGGGGTCAACTCGGAGGAAGGTGGGGATGACGTCAAGTCATCATGCCCCTTATGTCCAGGGCTTCACGCATGCTACAATGGCCGGTACAATGGGCTGCGATACCGTGAGGTGGAGCGAATCCCAAAAAGCCGGTCTCAGTTCGGATCGGGGTCTGCAACTCGACCCCGTGAAGTCGGAGTCGCTAGTAATCGCAGATCAGCAACGCTGCGGTGAATACGTTCCCGGGCCTTGTACACACCGCCCGTCACGTCACGAAAGTCGGCAACACCCGAAGCCGGTGGCCCAACCCTTGTGGAGGGAGCCGTCGAAGGTGGGGCTGGCGATTGGGACGAAGTCGTAACAAGGTAGCCGTACCGGAAGGTGCGGCTGGATCACCTCCTTTCTAAGGAGCACCTTCCGACGAAAGTCGGTAAGGAGCCCGCACTGCCCGAATGTGGTGGTGGGGTGCTCGAATGGCGGAGACACTGGCAAGTTTTGCCCTGGCAACGGCCGGCGGCGCTTAGTACAGCCACTTTTCGGGGTGGTGGGAACGGTTGCTGTTGGTGCGGCTGGGGGAGAATGTGAGCACCCTGTTGGGTCCTGAAGGAACAACCATCGTGTTGTTGTTTCAGAGACGCGCCGGCCTCCTGTGTGGGGGCTGGAAGTCTGCCAGGCATGGCCTGGCCTCACATACCGCCGACTGTTGTTGGGTTTGGTGTGGGGCGGATCGGGTTGTGGGTTGGTCGTTTGTTGAGAATTGCACAGTGGACGCGAGCATCTTTGTGGTCAAGTTGTCAAGGGCGAACGGTGAATGCCTTGGCACCAGGAGCCGATGAAGGACGTGGGAGGCCGCGATAGGCCTGGGGGAGCTGTCAACCAAGCTGTGATCCCAGGGTGTCCGAATGGGGAAACCTGGCACCAGTCATGTGGTGTCACCCACACCTGAACACATAGGGTGTGTGGAGGGAACGCGGGGAAGTGAAACATCTCAGTACCCGTAGGAAGAGAAAACAATTTAGTGATTCCGTGAGTAGTGGCGAGCGAAAGCGGATCGAGGCTAAACCGGCTGCGTGTGATACCTGTCAGGGGTTGCGTGGTCGGGGTTGTGGGACCCTGCTGAACAAGCTGACACTTGTTCGAGAAGTTACAAAGTCAGTGGCTAGTCGAACAGTCTGGAATGGCTGACCGTAGACGGTGAGAGTCCGGTAGGTGAAAGTTGCTGACCTTCTGTGGGTGTTCCCGAGTAGCGGCGGACCCCTGAAATCTGCCGTGAATCTGCCAGGACCACCTGGTAAGCCTAAATACTTCCTGGTGACCGATAGCGGACAAGTACCGTGAGGGAATGGTGAAAAGTACCCCGGGAGGGGAGTGAAATAGTACCTGAAACCGTTCGCCTACAATCCGTCGGAGCCTTGCGGGGTGACGGCGTGCCTTTTGAAGAATGAGCCTGCGAGTTAGTGGCATGTGGCGAGGTTAACCCGTGTGGGGGAGCCGTAGCGAAAGCGAGTCTGAATAGGGCGATTCAGTCGCGTGTCCTAGACCCGAAGCGGAGTGATCTAGCCATGGGCAGGCTGAAGCGCGGGTAAGACCGCGTGGAGGGCCGAACCCACCAATGTTGAAAAATTGGGGGATGACCTGTGGTTAGGGGTGAAAGGCCAATCAAACTCCGTGATAGCTGGTTCTCCCCGAAATGCATTTAGGTGCAGCGTCGCGTGTTTCTTGCCGGAGGTAGAGCACTGGATGGTCTAGGGGGCCCACAAGCTTACCGAAATCAGCCAAACTCCGAATGCCGGTAAGTGAGAGCGCGGCAGTGAGACTGCGGGGGATAAGCTTCGTAGTCGAGAGGGAAACAGCCCAGATCACCAGCTAAGGCCCCTAAGCGTGTGCTAAGTGGAAAAGGATGTGGGGTCGCATAGACAACCAGGAGGTTGGCTTAGAAGCAGCCACCCTTTAAAGAGTGCGTAATAGCTCACTGGTCAAGTGGTTCCGCGCCGACAATGTAGCGGGGCTCAAGCACACCGCCGAAGCTGTGGCATTCACATTTTATCCTCGCTTGGACGTGATTCCTTGTGCAGGTGTGTGGATGGGTAGGGGAGCGTCGTGCCGCGAGTGAAGCAGCGGGGTGACCCAGTTGTGGACGCGGCACGAGTGAGAATGCAGGCATGAGTAGCGAAAGAAGGGTGAGAAACCCTTCCGCCGGATGACCAAGGGTTCCAGGGCCAGGCTAATCCGCCCTGGGTGAGTCGGGACCTAAGGCGAGGCCGAGAGGCGTAGTCGATGGACAACGGGTTGATATTCCCGTACCCGCGAAAGAGCGTCCCTGATGAACCTCGTTGTGCTAACCACCCGAACCATCCAAGACCTTCGGGTTGAGGATGGGGAGCGTGGGAACCTGATGGGTAGTAGTCAAGCGATGGGGTGACGCAGGAAGGTAGCTGAGCCCGGCCGGTGGTTGTGCCGGGGTAAGCGTGTAGGCCGTGTTGTAGGCAAATCCGCAACACATGAAGGCTGAGACGTGATGCCGAGCCGATTCAGGTGAAGTCAGTGATCCTATGCTGCCGAGAAAAGCCTCTAGCGAGTTCTTAGCGGCCCGTACCCCAAACCGACACAGGTGGTCAGGTAGAGAATACCGAGGCGATCGGGCGAACTGTGGTTAAGGAACTCGGCAAATTGCCCCCGTAACTTAGGGAGAAGGGGGGCCGGAGACGTGAAGCCCCGCGCGGGTGGAGCGTTGTATGGCCGCAGAGAGCAGGGGGAAGCGACTGTTTACTAAAAACACAGGTCCATGCGAAGAAGTAATTCGATGTATATGGACTGACGCCTGCCCGGTGCTGGAACGTTAAGGGGACCTGTTAGCTCTTCGGGGCGAAGCGGAGAACTTAAGCGCCAGTAAACGGCGGTGGTAACTATAACCATCCTAAGGTAGCGAAATTCCTTGTCGGGTAAGTTCCGACCTGCACGAATGGCG
>NZ_JBEZFO010000051.1:0-4894 GCF_040649495.1 Micromonospora sp. NPDC048947 | reverse complement strand
GGGGGGGGGGGGGGGGGTGGGTGTGGTGGTCCGGGGGGGGGTGGTTCGGTGGGGGTGGTGGTGGTGTTGGGGCCCCGGGGTGGGGGGGGGGTTGCGTTGCAGCTCGGGGGGGGGGCCGGGGGGGGGCGGCCCCCCCCCGGCCCTTCAGGGGGGCACGGCGGCCGTTTCCCTTTCCGGGTGCGCCCGGGCAGCAAGCACTGCCGGGTACGCCGGGCAGCAAGCACTGCTCGGTACGCCCGGAAGCCCGCGCCGCGGGTACCCCGACACAGCTGCGCTGAGAGCGAACACTGCCCCGACCGGGACTCTGCCGCCCCGCACAGCGGTTAGTGTCGGGAAAGACGGTACGGAGAGCGAAGGGCTGCCATGACCGACATGCACATCCCCAAGAAGTCGCTCCGGGCGATTGACGCGCGCGGTGGCGACTCCATTGGCAACCTCGACGACTCGGTCTACAACCGGTTGCTCAAGGAACGCATCATCTTCCTGGGCAGTGAGGTGACCGACCAGGTCGCCAACCGCATCTGCGCGCAGCTGCTGCTGCTCGCCGCGGAGGACCCGGACCGCGACATCAACCTGTGGATCAACTCGCCGGGTGGCTCGGTCTACTCCGGCATGGCGATCTACGACACCATGCAGTTCATCGACAACGACGTGTCGACCGTGGCGATGGGCATGGCTGCCTCGATGGGCCAGCTGCTGCTCTGCGCGGGCACCAAGGGCAAGCGGTACGCCCTGCCCCACGCACGGATCATGATGCACCAGCCGTCCGGTGGCCTGGGCGGCACGGCGTCCGACATCGCCATCCAGGCGGAGCAGATGCTCTACACGAAGCGGATGTTCCAGGAGCGGGTCGCGCACCACACCGGCCAGAGCCAGTCGCAGATCGAGGCCGACTCGGACCGGGACCGTTGGTTCACCGCCCAGGAGGCCATGGACTACGGCTTCATCGACAAGGTGATCATCGGGGCCGCACAGGTTCCGGATGGCGCCGGGACCCTGAGCTGAGGAGCTGACGATGACCGATCTGAGCCTGCCGCCCCAGTTCGCGGCCGTGCACAACCGCTACGTGCTGCCGTCGTTCGTTGAGCGCACGTCGTACGGGGTCAAGGAGTCGAACCCGTACAACAAGCTCTTCGAGGACCGGATCATCTTCCTCGGCGTCCAGGTGGACGACGCGTCGGCCAACGACGTGATGGCCCAGCTGCTGACGCTCGAGGGCACCGACCCGGACCGCGACATCATCATGTACATCAACTCGCCGGGTGGTTCGTTCACCGCCATGACGGCGATCTACGACACCATGCAGTACGTCCGTCCGGACATCTCGACGGTCTGCCTCGGGCAGGCGGCGAGCGCGGCGGCGGTGCTGCTCTCGGCGGGCACCCCGGGTAAGCGGATGGCCCTGCCGAACTCGCGGATCATCATCCACCAGCCGGCCACCGAGGGCGGCTACGGGCAGGGCTCGGACATCGAGATCCAGGCCCGGGAGATCCTGCGGATGCGTACGCAGCTGGAGGACATGCTGTCCCGCCACTGCAACCGCCCCATCGAGCAGGTTCGCAAGGACATCGACCGTGACAAGATCATGACGGCCGAGGAGTCCAAGGAGTACGGGCTGGTCGACACGATCCTGACCAGCCGCAAGAAGGGTCTGCTGGCGGCCAACGCCGCCCGCTGAGCTGTACCGGGTCAGAGGTTGGCCGGGGCTCCGTTCCCGGCCGACCTCTGACACACCCGTTTTGGGGGTCGGAGAATGCCCCGCCAGCGGGTAACGTCGGGTCCGTACCGCTTCGCCGGTTGGGCCGGCGGCGCGAACTAAGCCGGGCGGCGCGCAACGTCCGCAGGTCAGGGCCGGGTCTCCGGCCGATGAGTGCAGGGAGAACGTAGGTGGCACGGATCGGTGACGGCGGCGACCTACTGAAATGCTCCTTCTGCGGCAAGTCGCAGAAGCAGGTCAAGAAGCTCATCGCGGGCCCAGGGGTCTACATCTGCGACGAGTGCATCGATCTCTGCAACGAGATCATCGAAGAGGAGCTGGCCGAGTCCGGCGAGGTGAAGTGGGAAGAGCTTCCCAAGCCGATGGAGATCTGCCAGTTCCTCGACACCTACGTCGTGGGGCAGGATCAGGCGAAGAAGGCGCTCGCCGTAGCTGTCTACAACCACTACAAGCGGATCCAGGCCGAGGCGGCTGGCGCGCCGGGCTCCGGCAGTGACGCCGTCGAGCTGGCCAAGTCCAACATCCTGCTGCTCGGCCCGACGGGGTGCGGCAAGACCCACCTCGCGCAGACCCTCGCCCGGATGTTGAACGTCCCGTTCGCCATCGCCGACGCCACAGCGCTGACCGAGGCGGGCTACGTGGGCGAGGATGTCGAGAACATCCTCCTCAAGCTGATCCAGGCCGCCGACTACGACATCAAGCGCGCCGAGACCGGCATCATCTACATCGACGAGGTCGACAAGATCGCCCGCAAGTCGGAGAATCCGTCGATCACCCGGGACGTCTCCGGTGAGGGTGTGCAACAGGCCCTGCTCAAGATGCTCGAGGGCACTGTGGCCAACGTGCCCCCGCAGGGTGGCCGTAAGCACCCACATCAGGAGTTCATCCAGATCGACACCACGAACGTGCTGTTCATCTGTGGTGGGGCGTTCGCCGGCCTCGACCAGATCATCGAGTCCCGCACCGGGCAGGGCGGCACCGGCTTCGGTGCCCGGCTCCGGTCGGTCTCCGAGCGGTCGACCGACGACATCTTCAGCCAGGTCATGCCGGAAGACATGCTCAAGTTCGGGCTGATCCCCGAGTTCGTCGGCCGGCTGCCGGTGATCACCAACGTTCGCAGCCTGGACCGCAGCGCCCTCGTTCGGATCCTCACCGAGCCGCGCAACGCCCTGGTCCGGCAGTACCAGCGCCTGTTCGAGCTGGACGGTGTCGAGCTCGAGTTCGACGAGCCGGCGCTGGAAGCCATCGCCGATCAGGCGATGCTGCGGGGCACCGGTGCCCGTGGTCTGCGGGCCATCATCGAGGAGGTTCTGCTCTCCGCGATGTACGAGGTGCCGAGCAACCCCGACGCCGCCCGCGTGCTGATCACCCGCGAGGTGGTCCTGGAGAACGTCAACCCGACGATCGTGCCGCGTGAGTTCACCGGGCGCCGGGCTCGGCGCGACCGCGAAGAGAAGTCCGCCTGATCCTTCCCGCATCACGCCGGCCGTTCGATCCTGAGCGGCCGGCGTGTTCGTGTTCGGCGCCGTTCGCCAGTGCCCACCACCCGTGCCGGCCAGACTGTGACGCTGTCCGTCAGCGGCCCTCCAGCCGTACCCTTTGCTCATGCGCGTCGCCGTCTGCCAACTGAACGCCCGGGACGACCGTAAGGCCAATCTGGCGGCTGCGGAGGCCCTACTGGAGCGCGCCGCCGCCGCCGGCGCGGATCTCGCCGTCCTCCCGGAGTACGTCGACTATCTGGGTCCTGCCGGTGGGCTGCCCGAACCGGAGCCGGTCGACGGCGAGGTGGGCAGCTTCTTCGCCGCTGTCGCGCGACGGCTCGGGATCTGGTTGGTGGCCGGCTCGTTCCACGAGGCCGGCCCGGACCCGGACCACACCTGGAACACGTCGCTGGTCTTCGACCGTTCCGGCAGTCTGGCCGCGAGCTACCGCAAGATCCACCTGTACGACGTGGAGATCCCCGGTCGGGTCTCCTACCGGGAGTCGGCGAGTGTCGCGCCCGGGGTCCAACCGGTGGTGGTCGACGTCGAGGGGCTGCGGGTCGGCCTGTCGATCTGCTACGACCTGCGCTTCCCGGAGCTGTACCGGCTGCTCGCGTCCGATGGCGGCGCCCAACTGCTGGTGGTACCGGCCGCCTTCATGATGCACACCGGTAGGGACCACTGGGAGGTCCTGCTGCGGGCCAGGGCGATCGAGAACCAGTGTTTCGTGGCGGCGGCCGGTCAGACCGGCGACCACGAGCCGGGTCGCACCTGCTTCGGCCGCAGCATGGTGGTCGACCCGTGGGGGACGGTCATCGGCCAGGTGCCGGACGGCCCGGGGGTCTCCGTCGTCGACCTGGACCTGGACCGGCTCGAAACGATCCGCGCCGAGCTGCCCAGCCTGGCCAACCGCCGACTCTGAGCTGCCCAGCCCGGCCAACCGCCGGCTCTGAGTCATCCAGCCTGGCCAACAGCCGGTGCTGAACCTCAGTTCTCGAGCAGGACGCCGATCACCGCGAACCCGGCGATGGCCGCGGCGGTGACCAGCAGCGCCGTGGTCATCCGGGATCTGCCCCGTCGGGCCAGTCGTCCGACCGAGAGCACAAGAACGACCAGCACGACCGCGCCGATCACCACCTGCCAGAACGGCCCGATGAGGCCGAGCAGCGCCTCCTCGGCGAACACCCTGGCACCGTGCCCGGACTCATCCATGACTGACACTCTGGCACGTCGAGGTGGCTCCCGTCCTCGGCTGCGCCGGGGACCGGTCGGCGCTGTTCGTCCGAACCAGTGATGAACCCTGATTTGCCTTCTCCGGGCCGTCCGCGTAACTTTCTCTCTGCACGGGGGAGGCCGGACAAACTGGCCGAGAACGGGCGCCAGGCTCGTGGCGGGAACGCCGAGCGAGACTGAGGATCGGGCGGTGCGGAACACTCCGGAAACGGGGTTGCGAACGCGGAGCCGACCGGGTAGAGTTCTGGAGCCGGCAGGAGCCGGGCGGAGAGCCGCGAAGCGGTGATCGGCCGGTCTGCGGCTTCCCACGACAGAAACGAACGTCGGTGACGACGTGCGTCATCGTGGACTCGAGCAAGCAAGGCTATCCGCATTATCGGTTGAAGCATGACGAACCGCGAAATATCGGTTTGACACGGTGGAAACGAGCGGGTAACGTAGTAAAAGTGCCTGGCGCTGATAG
>NZ_JBEZFO010000050.1:0-5941 GCF_040649495.1 Micromonospora sp. NPDC048947 | reverse complement strand
CACGCTGACACTGGTGGTCAACGAGTTCATTCGCGGCGTACCGGAGCTGAGCGAGAAGTCGTCGGAGGGCGTCCGGCAGATCCAGAACTGGCTGGCCCGGGTAGAACCAGGTGTCGTCCGGGAGTTGGTCGAACAGCTTGTGCTCGACGTCGGCGATCAGCGCCGCGAAGCGCTCCGGGTCCTTGTCGGTGTTGCCCACCCCACCCGGGAAGAGGCTGTCGCCGGTGAAGAGGTGCGGGGTGCCGGACGGGTCGCGGTAGAGCAGCGCGATCGAACCCGGGGTGTGCCCCTTGATGTGGATGACCTCCAGCGCGCAGTCGCCGATCGCCACCGTGTCGCCGTCGGCCAGCCGCTCCGCCTCGATCGGCAACCCCGACGCGTCATCGGCGTGCACCAACGCCCGGGCGCCGGTCTTGGCGACGACCTCCTCCAGCGCCACCCAGTGATCCATGTGCTGGTGGGTCGTCACCACAGCGGTGAGCCCACCGTCACCGATCAGTTCGAGCAGCCGCGGTGCCTCGTTGGCGGCGTCGATCAGCACCTGATCACCGGTGCCCGTGCAGCGCAGCAGGTAGGCGTTGTTGTCCATCGGCCCCACCGACAGCTTGCTGATGGTCAGCCCGTCCAGCTCCCGGACCGCCGGTGCGCCGCCGTGCGTGACGTCTCCGCTGTATGTCATGACGTTTCTATATCCATTCCGGTGGAGTAGGCAGGGGACCGTCAGGGATGACGGAGAGCGGGGAGCCGTCGGCGCGGCCGATCAGCCAGGCGGCGAGGTCGGGGGCGGGGCCGGCGACGACCGGGGCGTCCACGCGCTCCCCGATCACCACCTCATGCTCGCTGCCGTCGAGGCGCAGCACCATCGAGGGCGGTGTCGGCCCCATGGCGTGATGACTGGCCGCCTCCCGCAGCAGACGGTGGGCGAACGTCTCCGACCAGTCCGCGGCCCGGTAGTCGGCGGCCAGATCGAGGTGGTGCACCTCGATCTCCCGCAGCCGACCCCAGACCAGCAGCGCCGCCGGCCAGGGGCCCTTACGCGCCTGCACAGTCGCCGCCCAGGCATCGGCCGGCATCGCCGCGACCGCCTCGGAGAACAGGTCCGCCGTGCGTCGCAGGTCGTCCAGGTGCGCGGCCGGTGCCCGGCTCGAACCGGCTTCGATGTCCGCGCTGCGGGCGTCCAGCGAGGCGTACATCGGCAGCGCCGCCCCGGTGCGGGCCGCGGTGAGCAGGTTGACGAAACCGTCGGCGTTGCGCGCCACATGCGCCAGCACGTGGCCACGCGTCCAGCCCGGCAGCAGCGACGCGCCGGCCAGGTCCGCGGCGTCGAAAGAAGCGGCGGTACGTAGTAGTCGGCTGGTGGCCGCGTCCACCTCGCCCATCAGCAACAGCGGATCCGTTGTCACCCGTCGACCCTAGCGGTCCGCCGTCGCGCCGTCGCCGGGGAAATCGCTTTCGGCGCGTCGGCGCGCGACCTACCGTCAGCGGCAGACGCGGCACCGGGACATCGGACGGAGGTGGTGATCATGCCGGACGTGGCACGCGTGTTCCGCCATCACCAGCTTCGACACCGATGAGGATGCCATGAAGATCGATCTGACCGCCCTCGGCTGGGACGCCGAGCGGACGGCGTACGCCGCGCGCCGCGGTGAGCACCAGCCGGGTCGGGTGGCCCGGGTGGACCGGGGGGTCTGCACTGTGCTCACCGCAGTCGGCCCGGTCCGGGCCAGCCTGGGTGGGGCGGTGCTGACCGTCGCCGCGCGGGACCCGTCCGCGCTGCCCTGCGCAGGGGACTGGGTGCTGCTCACCCACTGGCCGGACCGCCGCGTGACCGTGGAGGCGGTGCTGCCGCGACGGGGCGCGCTGATCCGGCGTACCGCCGGCAAGGACGCCAGCGGTCAGGTGCTGGCCGCCAACCTCGACGCCGCCGCCGTGGTGGAGCCCGTGCACCCCGAGCCGGACGTGGGCCGGATCGAGCGGCTGCTCTCCCTGGCCCACGAATCCGGCGCCCGGCCGCTTGTCGTACTGACCAAGGCGGATCTCGCGGCCGACCCGGCCGCGCTGGCCCGCCAGTTGGCCGCGGTCGCCCCCGGGGTGCCGGTGCTGCCGGTCAGCGCCGAACGAGGCCTCGGGCTGGAACCGCTGCGCGCCGAGGTGACGCCCGGCCGCACGCTCGGCCTGCTCGGCCCGTCCGGTGCGGGCAAGTCGAGCCTGGTCAACGCCCTCGTCGGGGCCGTGATGATGCCCACCCAGTCGATCCGGCGGGTGGACGGCAAGGGTCGGCACACCACCACCTGGCGGGCCCTCGTACCCATCCCGGGTGGCGGTGCGGTGATCGACACGCCCGGTGTCCGGGCGGTCGGCCTGCTGGACGGCGCGGCCGGGCTCGACCGGGCGTTCGCCGACATCGCCGGGCTGGCTGAAGGCTGCCGGTACGCCGACTGCGGCCACGACGGCGAGCCGTCCTGCGCGGTCCGGGAGGCGCTGCACACCGGCGAGCTCTCGACCCGTCGGTGGGAAAGTTGGCGGCGGCTGCAGGGTGAGGTGGCCCACGAGAGCCGACGACGGGAGGCCCGGGTGGCGGCGGAGCGACGCGGAGGGTGGCGTTCGGCCCGGCGTCGGGCCGCGCGTCCGCCGGCGCCCGGCGGCTACTGACCGGGCGCCCGCCGGCGCACGGCCGACAGGGCTTGCGGGCGGGGCGGCCGACCGGGCTGAGCTGGGGGAATGTGCGGGCGGGGGAAACTGTCATACCTCGGGGCTAGAGTTGCCGAGGCGTGTTTTCCGCGCCCGCACGACCGCTCAAGACCACCCAGAGCGGGACGAATCCTTCGCTTCATCTTCTCCCGGGAGTACACGCACTGTGGCCGACCGACTGATCATCCGTGGCGCGCGCGAGCACAACCTGCGTGACGTCAGTCTCGACCTGCCCCGGGACGCACTCATCGTGTTCACCGGGCTGTCCGGGTCGGGCAAGTCGAGCCTGGCCTTCGACACGATCTTCGCCGAGGGGCAGCGCCGCTACGTCGAGTCGCTCTCGTCGTACGCCCGGCAGTTCCTCGGCCAGATGGACAAGCCAGACGTCGACTTCATCGAGGGCCTGAGCCCGGCCGTCTCGATCGACCAGAAATCCACCTCGCGCAACCCGCGTTCGACCGTCGGCACCATCACCGAGGTCTACGACTACCTGCGTCTGCTCTACGCCCGCATCGGTGAGCCGCACTGCCCGGTCTGTGGTGAGCGCATCTCCCGGCAGAGCCCGCAGCAGATCGTCGACCGGGTCCTGGCCATGGCCGAGGGCACCAAGTTCATGGTGCTCGCCCCGGTGATCCGTGGCCGCAAGGGCGAATATGTCGACCTCTTCGCCGAGCTCCAGGCCAAGGGCTACGCCCGGGCCCGGGTCGACGGCGTGGTGCACCCGCTGACCGAGCCGCCGAAGCTCAAGAAGCAGGAGAAGCACACCATCGAGGTGGTGATCGACCGGCTCACCGTCAAGCCGAGCGCCAAGCAGCGGCTCACCGACTCGGTCGAGGCCGCCCTGGGCCTGTCCAGCGGCCTGGTTCTGCTCGACTTCGTCGACCTTCCCGAGGACGACCCGGACCGCGAGCGCCGCTACTCCGAACACCTGGCCTGCCCCAACGACCACCCGCTGGCCATCGAGGATCTCGAGCCTCGGGTCTTCTCCTTCAACGCCCCCTACGGCGCCTGCCCGGAGTGCACCGGCCTGGGCACCAAGAAGGAGGTCGACCCGGAGCTGCTGGTCCCCGACCCGGAGCGCAGCCTGCGTGAGGGCGCCATCCAACCCTGGTCCACCGGGCACAACCTGGAATACTTCCTGCGCCTGCTGGAGGCGCTCGGCGAGGCCCAGCACTTCGACATCGACACCCCGTGGCGGGCGTTGCCGGCGCGGGCGCAGAAGACGATCCTGCACGGCTCCGACGACCAGGTGCACGTGCGCTACCGCAACAAGTACGGCCGTGAGCGCTCCTACTACACCGGCTTCGAGGGCGTGGTGCAGTGGATCGAGCGCCGGCACTCCGACACCGAGTCCGAGTGGTCCCGCGACAAGTACGAGGGCTACATGCGCGACGTGCCGTGCGCGGCGTGCGGCGGTGCTCGGCTCAAGCCCGAGGTGCTCGCGGTCACGCTGGCCGGCAAGAGCATCGCCGAGGTCTGCAACCTGTCCGTGGGGGAGTGCGCCGACCTGCTCGCCGGCATCGAGCTGACCGACCGGCAGAAAATGATCGCCGAGCGCGTCCTCAAGGAGATCAACGCCCGGCTGCGGTTCCTGCTCGACGTCGGCCTGGACTACCTCTCCCTGGACCGCCCGGCCGGCACGCTCTCCGGCGGTGAGGCACAGCGCATCCGGCTGGCCACCCAGATCGGCTCCGGCCTGGTGGGCGTGCTCTACGTGCTCGACGAGCCGTCGATCGGGCTGCACCAGCGCGACAACCACCGGCTGATCGAGACCTTGATCCGGCTGCGCGGGCTCGGCAACACGCTGATCGTGGTGGAGCACGACGAGGACACCATCCGCACCGCCGACTGGATCGTCGACATCGGGCCCGGCGCGGGTGAGCACGGCGGCAAGATCGTGCACAGCGGCTCGGTGCCGGCGCTGCTGAAGAACAAGGAGTCGATCACCGGGGCGTACCTGTCCGGTCGGCGGTCGATCCCCACGCCGACGGGCCGCCGCCCGCAGGACCCGGCCCGCGAGCTGGTGGTGCACGGCGCGCGCGAGCACAACCTGCGCAACCTGACCGTCTCGTTCCCGCTGGGCCAGCTCATCGCTGTCACCGGGGTCAGCGGCTCGGGCAAGTCGACGCTGGTCAACGACATCCTGTACGCGGTGCTGGCCAACCAGATCAACGGCGCCCGCCTGGTGCCCGGCCGGCACACCCGGGTCTCCGGGCTGGAGCACGTGGACAAGGTCGTCGGCGTGGACCAGTCGCCGATCGGCCGGACACCGCGCTCCAACCCGGCCACCTACACCGGCGTCTGGGACCACGTCCGCAAGCTCTTCGCCGAGACCACCGAGGCGAAGGTGCGCGGATACGGCCCGGGGCGGTTCTCCTTCAACGTCAAGGGCGGGCGCTGCGAGGCGTGCTCGGGTGACGGCACCATCAAGATCGAGATGAACTTCCTCCCCGACGTGTACGTCCCCTGCGAGGTCTGCAAGGGCGCCCGGTACAACCGGGAGACCCTTGAGGTGCACTACAAGGGCAAGACCGTCTCGGACGTGCTGGAGATGCCGATCGAGGAGGCCGCCGAGTTCTTCTCCGCCATCCCGGCCATCCACCGGCACCTGAAGACCCTGGTCGACGTCGGCCTGGGCTACGTCCGCCTCGGTCAGCCCGCGCCGACCCTCTCCGGCGGTGAGGCGCAGCGGGTCAAGCTCGCCTCCGAGCTGCAGAAGCGCTCCACCGGGCGGACGGTCTACGTGCTCGACGAGCCGACCACCGGTCTGCACTTCGAGGACATCCGCAAGTTGCTGATGGTGCTGGAAGGGCTGGTCGACAAGGGCAACACGGTGATCACGATCGAGCACAACCTCGACGTGATCAAGACCGCGGACTGGCTGATCGACATGGGTCCCGAGGGTGGCCACCGGGGCGGCACCGTGCTCGCCACCGGCACCCCCGAGGAGGTAGCCGAGGTGGCCGAGAGCCACACCGGCGAGTTCCTGCGCCAGGTGCTCAAGCTCGACGGCAAGGCCAAGGGTGCGGCTGCCGCCACCACCCGGGCCGCCAAGGCCAACGGCGTGACCAAGGCGCGGGCCAGCCGTAAGGTGCCGGCCGCCGCACGCTGATCCTTCTGTGCGTGTTCGCGGGGCGGGGCGGGTCGGTTGACGACCCCCCCCCCCCCCATTTCCCGGGCGGCAGCGTGCCCCGAAGAAACCACCCGCACCATAGCACGAGTGTCGAAGTGTTGCAGGCCATACAACACC
>NZ_JBEZFO010000049.1:0-6408 GCF_040649495.1 Micromonospora sp. NPDC048947 | reverse complement strand
AGTGGTCGAGGGCCGCTGCCACGTCGATGAAGTCGCGAACCTCCCGCCGGTTGACCAACGCCGCGATCTTGTTCGCCCCCCAACCCCACCCCCAACCCCACCCCGTTGATCATGAAGTTATTGCCACTCGGGTCGGCGTGTCGGCGCAATAACTTCATGATCAACCCAGAGGGCTGCGGGGTTGGGGCCTTGGGGGGAGGGGAGAAGGGTTGGGGGTGGGTGGGTTAGGGGAGGGGGAGGAGGAGGCAGGTGCTGGTGGCGTGAGCTATCAGGCGGTCGGCGGCGTCGGTGATGCGGGCCTCGGCCAGGGCCGTACGGCGGCCGCGTTGCAGCACAGTGCCCTCGCAGCGCAGGGTGCCGCTGTCCACGGTGACCGGGCGGAGGAACGTCACGTTGAGGTCCAGCGAGGTGTAGCCGACTCCGGCGGGCAGCGTGGTGTGCACCGCGCACGCCGCGGCGGTGTCCAGCAGGGTCGAGAGCACGCCACCGTGGACGCTGCCGAGCGGGTTGTAGTGGAACTCCTGGGGAGTCAGCTCGACGACGACCCGGCCCTCGTCGGCTTCCATCCTGGCCATGTCGAGAAGGTGCATCACCGGCGGCGCGGCCAGCTCGCCGGCGATCATCGCCCGGAGAATGTCCAGGCCGCTGCGTCGACCGACCTGGACGGCGTTGACCGACGGGTCCGCCCAGGTGAAGGTACGGCTGCGCACTGGTTCCTGCGTCTGCGTCATGGACGCAGCCTGGCAGCAGGTTGCTGAGTCTGTCAACGAGATCTAGCCTGGTCGAATGCGACCCGCGGCTCTGGACTGGTCAGTGGAGAACTGCACCATCGCCCGCGCGATGGAGGTCCTCGGCGAGCGGTGGACCCTTGTGGTGCTCCGCGAGGTGTTCACCGGCGTACGCCGCTTCGACGACATGCGGGTACGCACCGGCATTCCGCGCCAGGTGCTGACCAACCGGCTCGCCAGCCTGGTGGAGCAGGGCGTGCTGAGTCGCGAGCCGTACCGGGAGCCCGGCAGCCGGCTGCGCCACGAGTACCGGCTCACGGAGAAGGGCCTGGATCTGTGGCCGGTGCTGGTCGCCGTGCTCGGTTGGGGCGACCGGTACCTCGCCGATGCGGAGGGCCCGCCGCTCAGTGTCACGCACCGCGACTGCGGCGCGGCGGTGCGCGCCGAACTTCGCTGCGCCGACGGGCACGACGTGGGTCGGCCCCGCGACGTGGTGCCCAGTCCTGGCCCCGGCGCCCGTCGCCGTACCCCCTGACCCGATCCCGCTGCACCCCGGGACGTCCGTTGCCCATCGCACCCTGACGCCCGTCGCGCGGTGCCGTGCCGTGTCGTCCGGGTGCGCGGTGCACCCGACGCCCGGCGCGGGCAGACATCGATGACCGTGCGCGCCGAATGTGGCCGGCTGTCGGTTGGGTGTGACGGTGGCTGTTCGCCAGCGTGTCGGGGGTGTTGCGGCCGCGTGGCCAACCGAGGTCGGTGAATCCGGACGAATTCAACCCTTGTTAATGATCTTAAGTATGTGAATACTTCAGTCTCATCCGGCCGGTTTCCCCAGATCGGCCGGGTTGCCCTCGGGTCAGCCGCCCCCGGCAGACCCGCTCCCCCGCCCAGGAGGTTTGTTACATGCGACCCACGAGGTCAACATTCCGCGTTGCGGCCACAGTCGCCGTTTCCGGAACCCTGGTCGTCGGCTCGCTCATCGGCGCGCCCGCCCAGGCCGCTCCTGCCGCGTCGCCCGACGCCGCCGCCGCGATCTCCGCGGAACTCGGCGACCGCTCCGCCGGCTCGTACATCGACGCCAGCGGCAAGTCCGTCGTCACGGTGACCGACGCGGCCGCCGCCAGCAAGGCGAGCAAGGCCGGCGCCGTCGTCCGCTACGTCACCCGCGGCGCCGCCGAGCTCAACCGGGCCACGGCCGAGCTGGAGCGCTCCGCCAAGATCCCGGGCACCGCCTGGTGGAGTGACCCGGTCACCAACCAGGTCGTCGTCTCCGTCGACAGCACCGTCACCGGGGCCAAGCTGGAGCGGGTCAAGGCCGCCGCCGCGCGGGCCAACGGCGCGGTCCGGGTCGAGGCCGAGGCCGGCGTGCTGAGCACCCGGATCTCCGGCGGCCAGGCCATCTACGCCGGCGGGGGCGGGCGCTGCTCGCTCGGCTTCAACGTGCGCAGTGGCAGCACCTACTACTTCGTGACGGCCGGGCACTGCACCAACATCTCGGCCAGCTGGTACTCGAACTCCGCCCAGACCTCGCTGCTCGGCACCCGTACCGGCACCAGCTTCCCGGGCAACGACTACGGCATCGTGCGGCACAACAACTCGGCCAACGCCGCCGGCAACGTCTCGCTCTACAACGGCAGCTTCCGCGACATCACCGGCTCCGGCAACGCCTCCGTCGGCCAGTCGGTGCAGCGCTCCGGCAGCACCACCGGCCTGCGCAGCGGCTCGGTGAACGCGACCAACGCCACGGTGAACTACGCCGAGGGCTCGGTCTCCGGTCTGATCCGCACCAACGTCTGCGCCGAGCCGGGCGACAGCGGCGGCTCGCTCTTCGCCGGCGGCACCGCCCTGGGCATGACCTCCGGTGGTAGCGGCAACTGCCGCACCGGTGGCACGACCTACTTCCAGCCGGTCACCGAGGCGCTCAGCCGCTACGGCGTCAGCGTCTTCTGATCCACGCACCACTCGCGGGCCGCCGGAACTCTCCGGCGGCCCGCGTCGCGTCGACGGCCACCGAACCCCGCCGACACCAGGAGGACGCGACGGCGCTCAGCCGGGTCGGGACGGCCTCGGCCGCCGCCGGGAGACCAGCACTGCGGCCAGCGGTACGCCCGCCTCGGCGGCCGCCGCCAGCCGCTCCGTCAGCCCGGTCCACGCCCCACCGGTGAGGAGCTCGACGGCGAACCAGCCGACCAGCCCGAGGAGGACCACCACCGCCGCGAGCGCCGCCCGGCGTACGAGGGCCGGCGGGCGGTCGCGCTCCCGATCGAGCGACGGAGCGCCCCGACGGGGCACCGCCAGGGCCGGCCAGACGGCCAACGCCCCGAACGCGACCCCGGCGGCCACGGCGTGCGTCGTCGAGTCACCGTCCGGGTTCTGCGGGAACGCGACAAGCACCAGGGTCGCCAGCCCACCCAGCGCCAGCAGCGCTCGGCCCCTCGGTGCGGCGCTGACCAGGCCGAACGCGGTCGCCAGGTGACAGAGGCCCAGGCCGGCGAGCCCGATCGTCATGATCCAGCGATGGTCCGCGCCCGCGGCGGCAAGCGCGCTGATGGTCTGCCGCACCGGGTCGAATCCGTCGGATTGTGCGGCCTGCGCCAGTGTCCAGCCGCCGACGAGGAACAGCGGTGCGCCACCGGCCGACAGCACTGTCCAACGGGGAACGGCGGACATCGGGCGATCGTAGCGGCGCGATCGGCGGAGTTCCCGGGCCGCGCGCGCCCGGTGCCGACGCGTCGACGGCGCGGACGCCGATGCAGGCGGGGACGAGGCCGGTGCAGGCAGGGACGGGGCCGGATCAGGCGGGGCGAGGACCCGTCACAGCCGGTCGGGTCGTCCGGGAGCGGGCCCGCTCGGTGGTCCGAGGGGATCCGGGGGTACGACGCCGATGGTCGGCAGGTCCGGGCCGACGCGTACGGTGCCGCCGGCCGACCAGGCGAGGTGCGCCCGCCGGGCGGAGAGGACCGCCAGCAGCGGCCAGAGGGAGACCGACACCGCCGTCACCCGTTCGGCCAGCCCGGTGCGGGACCCACTTGTCACCTCGAACGCGCACCAGCCGAAGAGCGCGAGCAGCACGAGCGTGGCGCTCAGCCCGACCGTCCGGCGGAACGCCCAGGGCGGCTCCGGTCGGGTGGGGTGCCCGGTGTCGTGGCCGCGCGGCAGCCGCAGTGCCGAGCCGGCCGGCCAGAGCACCAGGGCGAGGACGGCCACCGTCGCCGCGACGCCGTGGCTGAGCGAGCCGCCGACCGGCGGCCGGGGAAAGGCGACGAGCGCGATGGTGGCCACGCCACCGACCGCGAGCAGGAAGCGGCTGGGTAGCCCGGCCGCGTGCAGGACGGCGGCGACAGACAGGTAACAGCAGCCGAGCAGCACCAGGGCCACCACCATGATCCAGGCGTCGGTGGCGTCCTGTCCTGCCAGCTCGCTGATGGTGTCCCGGACCGGGTCGTACCCGACGGGCTGTCGGGCCTGAGCCACCGTCCAACCGGCCACCAGCAGCACGGGTGCCGCCGCCGCCGTGGCGACGGCCCAGTTTGGTACGGGCCGCATTTCGCCACGTTAACCGGCGCGGCTGCCGGGGGAGTCGGGTTCGCCGGTCCACCCCACCAGCGAATCGTGCCGGCCTGCCGGGTGCCCGGAGGCGGGACGGCCACCCCTGACAGAATGCCTGGGAGGACTGTTCCACGATGAGGAGTTGCCAGCCGTGATCCGTACCCACAATGCCGGAAGCCTGCGCGCCGCGGACGCCGGCTCGACGGTGACGCTCGCCGGCTGGGTGGCCCGCCGCCGCGACCACGGCGGGGTCATCTTCGTCGACCTGCGCGACGGTTCCGGTGTTGTCCAGGTGGTGTTCCGCGAGGAAGATGCGCACGCGTTGCGCAACGAGTTCTGCGTCAAGGTCGTCGGTGAGGTGACCCGCCGCCCGGCCGGCAACGAGAACCCGGAGCTGCCCACCGGCGAGGTCGAGGTGACCGTCGTGGAGCTGGAGGTGCTCTCCGAGGCGGCGCCGCTGCCGCTGCCGGTGGACGACCAGATCGAGGCCGGCGACGACATCCGACTCCGGTACCGCTACCTGGACCTGCGCCGCAGCGGCCCGGCGAACGCGTTGCGGCTGCGCTCGCGCGCCAGCCAGCTCGCCCGGGGCGTGCTGCACGAGCGTGACTTCCTGGAGATCGAGACGCCGACGCTGACCCGCTCGACGCCGGAGGGCGCCCGCGACTTCCTGGTGCCGGTGCGGCTTCAGCCCGGCAGTTGGTACGCGTTGCCGCAGTCGCCGCAGCTGTTCAAGCAGCTGCTGATGGTCGGCGGCATGGAGCGGTACTACCAGATCGCCCGCTGCTACCGCGACGAGGACTTCCGCGCCGACCGGCAGCCGGAGTTCACCCAGCTCGACATCGAGATGTCCTTCGTCACCGAGGACGACGTGATCGACCTCGGCGAGGCGATCGTCTCGACGCTCTGGAAGGACCTGGCCGGGCACGAGATCTCCGGGCCGATCCCACGGATCACCTGGCACGACGCGATGGCCCGGTACGGCTCGGACAAGCCGGACCTGCGCTACGGCGTCGAGCTGACCGAGCTGACGGACTATCTGCGCGGCACCGAGTTCCGGGTCTTCGCCGGGGCGATCGACGCGGGCGGCTACGTCGGCGCGGTGGTGATGCCGGGCGGCGCGGCGCAGAGCCGCAAGGAGCTGGACGGCTGGCAGGACTGGGCGAAGGCGCGTGGCGCCCGCGGCCTGGCGTACGTGGTGCTGGACGCCGAGACCGGCGAGGCACGTGGCCCGGTGGCGAAGAACCTCTCCGCCGAGCACCTGGGCGGGCTCGCCGACACGGTCGGGGCCAAGCCGGGTGACGCGGTCTTCTTCGCCGCGAGCGCCACCACCCGGGAGGCGCAGGAGCTGCTCGGGGCGGCCCGCGTCGAGATCGCCAAGCGGTCCGGCCTGATCGACGAGAGTGCATGGGCGTTCTGCTGGGTGGTCGACGCGCCGATGTTCGAGCGCACGGACGAGGGCGGTTGGACGGCAGTGCACCACCCGTTCACCTCGCCGAACGCGGAGTGGGTCGACCGGTTCGAGGAGGCTCCGGACCGCGCCCTGGCGTACGCGTACGACATCGTCTGCAACGGCAACGAGATCGGCGGCGGGTCGATCCGTATCCACCGGGGTGACGTGCAGAAGCGGGTCTTCGACCTGCTCGGCATCACTCCCGAGGAGGCGCAGGACAAGTTCGGCTTCCTGCTGGAGGCGTTCAAGTACGGTGCGCCGCCGCACGGCGGTATCGCCTTCGGCTGGGACCGGGTCTGCATGCTGCTCGCCGGTGCCGACTCCATCCGTGAGGTCATAGCCTTCCCGAAGACCCGGGGTGGCTTCGACCCGCTGACCAGCGCACCCACCCCGATCACCGCTCAGCAGCGCACCGAGGCCGGAATCGACGCCAAGCCCAAGCCCCCCGCGACGGCCCACACCGGCACGGCAGGCCCGGCAGCCCCGGTGGCCGACCCGGTCTGACCCCTCTGACCCCACCCACCGCCGCCCGCCCTTCGCTTGGTTGATCAAGAGGTTTGCGTCATCATCGCCCCGCGAGATGGAGCCAAACACCATAAAGTGTGGTGGGGGGGGGTGCCGGGGGTGGGGGGGTGGGGTGGGGGGGTGGGGGTTTGAGGGGGGGGGGGGTTTTTGGGG
>NZ_JBEZFO010000048.1:0-7487 GCF_040649495.1 Micromonospora sp. NPDC048947 | reverse complement strand
CCGAGCTGGGCGCCGCGTCCGGTGCCGACCATGAGGGCGGTCGGAGTCGCCAGCCCCAGGGCGCAGGGGCAGGCGATGATCAGGACCGCGACGGCCGCGGTGAACGCCGCCGTGAGTCCGGCGCCGCTGCCGAGCCAGAAGCCCAGGGTGCCCAATGCCAGTGCGATGACGACGGGGACGAAGACGGCGGAGATGCGGTCGGCGAGGCGTTGGGCTGCGGCTTTGCCGTTCTGGGCGTCCTCCACGAGGCGGGCCATGCGGGCGAGTTGGGTGTCGGAGCCGATGCGGGTGGCTTCGATGACGAGGCGGCCTCCGGCGTTGATCGTCGCGCCGGTGACGGTGTCTCCGGCGGCGACCTCCACCGGCACGGACTCACCCGTCAGCATCGAGGCGTCCACAGCAGAGGTGCCCTCGACGACGGTGCCGTCGGTGGCGATCTTCTCCCCGGGCCGGACCACGAACCGGTCCCCGACGGCGAGCCGGTCGGCCGGAACGCGTACCTCCGTACCGTCGTTCCTGAGCACGGCAACGTCCTTGGCGCCCAGGTGCAGCAGCGCCCGCAGCGCGGCCCCCGCCTTCCGCTTCGCCCGCGCCTCCAGATGGCGGCCCAGCAGGATGAAGGTGATGACCCCGGCCGCGACCTCCAGGTAGATCGTGGAACTCGCGTCGGCGCGCGAGACGGTGAGATCGAAGCCGTGGCGCATGCCCGGCATCCCCGCGTCCCCCAGGAACAGCGCCCACAGCGACCAGCCGAAGGCGGCGAGGGTGCCCATCGAGACGAGCGTGTCCATGGTGGCCGCGCCGTGCCGCAGGTTGGTCCAGGTGGCGCGGTGGAAGGGCAGGCCGCCCCAGACGACGACGGGCGCGGCGAGAGTCAGGGAGAGCCACTGCCAGTTGTCGAACTGCAGGGGCGGGATCATCGCGAGCAGGACGACGGGGACGCTGAGGACGGCGGAGACGATGAACCGCTGCCGGAGCGTGGCGAGGGAGGCGGCCTGTTCCGCCTCCGCGGAATCGGCAGCTTCTGTCGCGGCGGACGGTTCAGCCTCCTCTGTCTCCGCTCGTACGTCTGCCTCAGCTCGTACGTCGGCTGATGCGGACTGCTCCGCCTGCTCCGGCGTCCGTTCCCTCTGCGGTTCCGGTTCCGTTTCCGGCTGCTCCCGCTTCGGAGGCGCGACCGGGCGCTTCGGGTGCGCGACCGGGCGGGCCGTATAGCCGGTCTTCTCGACCGTCGCGACGAGATCCGACAGTTCCAGCCCCTCGGCGAAGGTGACGCGGGCCTTCTCGGTCGCGTAGTTCACCGTGGCGGTGACGCCGTCCATCCGGTTGAGCTTCTTCTCGACGCGGGCCGCGCACGAGGCGCACGTCATCCCGCCGATCATGAGTTCGGCCTCGGAGGCGTTCGCGGCCGGGGTCTCGGCTGCTGCTGTGCTGGCCATGTCCGAACTCCTGGGTGGTGCGGTGGTGCCGTGGTACGCGGGCCGGTCACCGGCTGTGGCCCCGTGAGTCGTGACCGGTGGCCCGGTGACCCGGTGGCCCCGTGACGCACATCGGGCCGTACCTCACCAGTATCTGCTGGTGGGGCCGGCCCGAGGCGGGAGGTGGTGCGGGCGGCGCTCAGGCGGCCCGGCCGACGAGTTCGTAACCGGCCTCGTCGACGGCGGCCCGTACGGCGTCCTCGGCCAGCGGGGCCTTGGAGGAGACGGTGACGCGGCCGGTGGCGGCGACGGCCTCGACGGACGTCACCCCGCCGAGCGAGGAGATCTCCTCCGACACGGCCCCTTCGCAGTGGCCGCAGGTCATGCCCTTGACCTCGTAGACCGCGGTGACCGACTCCGTCGGCTCGATCTGTACGTCCTGCACGTCGGCGGCGCCCCCGCCGTGGCAGGCGCCGGTGGGCGAGCAGCAGGAGCCGGTGGACTGGGTGGTGGGCTCGGTCTCGGCGGTCATGGCGTTCTCCTCTTCGGCGTACGAGTGTGGCGCGGGGGGCCACAGGGGTGCCCGGGGCGCCTCGCTCACTCCATACTATACCCCTAGGGGGTATTGAGCAGAGGTGGGCGCGCCGGCCGGGGCTCCGAGTGGTGTCGCCCGGCGCTCTAGGTGTGTTGTTCGGAGAGGTTGGTGCCGCGGCTGGCGGGTGTGTGGCCGCCGATTCCGGTGTGGGGTCGGTGGTAGTTGTACCAGTGCAGCCAGTGGGTGAACGCTTGCCTGCGTTCGTGGTCTGAGGTGTAGGGCTTCTGGTAGGCCCATTCGTCGAGCAGGGTGCGGTGGAAGCGTTCGACCTTGCCGTTGGTCTGGGGCCGCCAGGGCCTGGTCCAGCGGGGGCTGATGTCCAGGTCGCGGCAGGTGTTGCGCCAGGTGTTCTTGCTGTAGGCCCAGGCGTTGTCGGTCAGGACCCGTTCGATGCGGATGCCCAGGGACGCGAAGTAGGCCGTGGCCCGGACGAGGAAGCCTGCGCAGGTCGGGGCGGTCTCGTCGGGCAGGTCCTCGGTGTAGGCGATGCGGCTGTGGTCGTCGAGGGCGGTGTGCAGGTAGGCCCAGCCGGCGCCGTTGGTCCGGCTGCGGTGGCCGTCGGCCCGGCCGAGAGTCCTGTGGCCGCCGCCGTCGGGGATGCGGCCCAGCTTCTTGACGTCGATGTGGACCAGTTCGCCGGGTCGGGCTCGTTCGTAGCGGCGGACGGGCTCGCCGGTGGCCCGGTCCAGGGCGGCCAGTGGCGGCAGGCCGTGCCGGACCAGGATGCGGTGGGCGGTCGAGGCGGCGATGCCGCATCGGACGGCCAGTCGTAGCGGTCCGATCCGGTGCTCGCGTCGCAGCCGGAGAACGTGCTCCTCGACGGTGGCCGGGGTTCTGCGGGGCTGGTGGTGCGGGCGGCTGGAGCGGTCGCTCATTCCGGTGACGCCGAGCTGCCGGTAGCGGCTCGCCCAGCGGGCGGCGGTGGTGT
The DNA here is from genome assembly GCF_040649495.1 of Micromonospora sp. NPDC048947. Lineage (NCBI taxonomy): Bacteria > Bacillati > Actinomycetota > Actinomycetes > Micromonosporales > Micromonosporaceae > Micromonospora > Micromonospora sp. NPDC048947. The sequence continues at coordinate 4,546 of NZ_JBEZFO010000048.1, read as the reverse complement.
GGCTGACCTGGAAACGCTCGGCCGCCCGCCGCACGGGCCATCCGTCCTCGACGACGCAGCGGGCCAGGCGGAGTCTCCCGGTCTCGGTCAGTGGGGCATTACGGTGGACCACGAGGGCCTCCTGATCTCGGTGCAGATGTCGCAATCCACACCGAACCCGGAGGCCCTCACCCGTATCAAGAACCCAGCACGCGTGTCACCAACGTCCCGGGACAACACATCTAGGGCGTGTCCGGCGGATCATGTGACCTTCCGATCGGTCGCTCCCCGGCCAGCGAGCGTTTGTCCCGGACGGCGCGGGTCGGCGGGCCTGTTCCACGTCGACGGCACTCTTGGTGCAGCCCTCGATGAGCTCGTCGATCGGCGCTGGGTGCACCCTGTATGGCAGTGCGTGATCGACCGTCCCGGCCGCTGAGCACTCCCGAAGGTTGGCGGAGCTGTGCAAGGTCACCCTTCTGAGTGGCGAGGAATCGATTCGGCAGCGGTGCTGCGGTAGTGCGGTGCAGTGGAGGGCACAGGATGGGCCCACATCGTGGAGCGGCGACCGCTTCGCGTGGAGCCGAGCGGAAGGGCCGTGCGTAATGGCCAAGAAGGAAAAGACCTCGTCGACGCTCTTGGTGGTCGATCCCTCCGACACAGGCGACTGGTCCAAAGCGCAGCAGCGCGATGTTCGCCCTACCACCACCGCCGGGTGGCTGCTGTGGGCAAGCGCGGCGCCGGATGCCCCCAGGGTGGTTGAGACCTTTGGGACGCTGGTGACCCTGGACGGCCCGCTCACCGGGCAGGACACCGATGCCCTCAAGAAGAGCGCAACGGGGGCGGACACCGCCCTGGTCGCCGTGCCCGCCGGGGTGGGACCGTACGAAGCGGCCTGCGCCGCATGGTTCAGGTCAGCCCTGGTCTGCCTTCACGACTGCGGCGTCCCGAAGGTCATCGTCGCCTGCGACAACATGCGCGACAGCAGCGTGAACTACTCGCAAGGGCGGTTCAAGATTATGGAGCACGAGAACCTCGACTATGCCAAGCGGGCCGGCTACGAGGACGGAGCCGTTTCCTGCGTCCCGATCGACCACTGGACCGGGGAGAATCTCTACAAACTGAGCGCCAACATGTCGTGGTACAAGGGCGATGCCCTCATCGATATTTTCGCAGACTTGCGCCCGCGGTAGAGCGTCCTCGGCGGCGACGAGCCACGCCCGGATGGGCGACCCCGCCACCGTCGAGGACCACCTGCACCCCGCTCTCGGATCTTAGTAGAGGGCTGTCGGTCTGGGGCGTGTCCGGTGGATCATGGGCGGAGCCATAAGCGGACTGCCGCTGCGCTGACCGTGCCGTGGAAGACGTAGGCCCTCTTGTCATAACGGGTAGCGACCGCGCGGGAGTTCTTCAGCCGGTTGATGGTCCGCTCGACCTCGTTGCGGCGCCGGTAGCGCTCGCGGTCGAAGCCGGCGGGTCTGCCGCCCGCGCTGCCTCTGCGCCGCCGGTTGGCCCGTTGGTCCTTCGGCTCGGGGATCGTGTGCCGGATGTGGCGTCTTCGCAGGTAGCGGCGATTTCGGCGGGAGCTGTAAGCCTTGTCGCCGCTGACGTGATCGGGCCTGGCCCGGGGCCGCCCGACCAGTCGGCGGGGAACCCGAATTCGGTCCAGGACCTCGATCATCTGCGGGGCGTCACCCCACTGACCAGGAGTGATCAGTAGAGCCATGGGGCGGCAGCCGCCCTCCCCGGCGAGGTGGATCTTGGAGGTCAGACCGCCCCGGGACCGGCCGAGTCCCTCATCGGGGCGGTGGTGCCGGGGCGTCGTCCTTTTTTCGGGACCTGCGGCCTGGCCTTGCGGGCACCGGCCGCATGCTGGTGGGCCCGGCAGGACGTCGAGTCGACGCCGACCATGCCCCAGTCGATCCGCCCGGCAAGGTCGGCGTCGGCCTGGACCGCCTGCAAGAGCCGGTCCCAGGTACCGTCCGCCGACCAGCGGCGGTGCCGTTCATAGACGGTCTTCCACGAACCGTAGCGTTCCGGCAGGTCACGCCACGGAACACCGGTGCGGACCCGGAACAGAATCCCGTTCAGTACGGTCCGGTGATCGTTCCACCGGCCGCCGCGACCACCCGGCGAAGGCAGATGCGCCTCCAGCAGCAACCACTCGCGATTCGTCAGATCCCCCCGACCCATGACCCAACCAACGCGCGACCGATCGGAAAGTCACATGATCCGCCGGACACGCCCTAGTTGTATTGACCCGCAGGGTTGTTGACTCGGCTGATCGGGGGCTGGCCTCCGAGTGCGGTGTGGCAGCGGTGGTGGTTGTAGGTGTGGATGAAGTCTGCCAGGGCTGCCGTGCGCTCGGTGTTGGAGGTGTAGGGCCGCTGGTAGGCCCATTCGTCGGCGAGGGTGCGGTTGAAGCGTTCGACTTTGCCGTTGGTCTGGGGCCGGTAGGGGCGGGTCAGCTTTCCGGTTGCGCCGAGGTCGGCCAGGGCGTTCTTCCAGGCGAGGCCCTTGCGGTAGGCCCAGGCGTTGTCGGTGAGGACGCGTTCGATGCGGGTGATGCCCTGGCGGTGGAAGAACGCGGCCGCGCGAGTGAGGAAGCCCGCGCAGGTGGTGACCTTCTCGTCCGGGTGGATTTCGCTGTAGGCGAGGCGGGAGTGGTCGTCGACGGCGGAGTGGACGTAGTCGAAACCGGCGTTGCTGCGGGTGGCGCGGCCGGCCTGGCGGCCCAGGGTCCTGTGGCCGCCGCCGTCGGGGATCCGGCCGAGCTTCTTCACGTCGATGTGGATCAGCTCGCCGGGGTGTTCGCGCTCGTAGCGGCGGATGAGCCGGCCGGTGGGCCGGTCGAGGAAAGCCAGGCGGTTGAGGCCGTGCCGGGTGAGGACACGGTGCACCGTCGAGGCGGGCATGCCGAGGACGGGCCCGAGCCGTGCGGGTCCGAGCTTGCGGTCCTGGCGCAGGCGGCATATCCGGGCTTCGGTCGCGGCACTGGTCCGGTGGGGTGTCCGGTGCGGGCGGCTGGAGCGGTCGATGAGTCCGCTTTCGCCCTCGGACCGCCAGCGCCGGAGCCACTTGTGGGCGGTGGGGCGCGAGATGCCCATCTCCGCGGCGACGTGCGCGACAGGACGGCCGGAACAGACACGGTCGACGAGCAGCCGCCTGCCATGAACAGTCAGCCGGGCATTACGGTGGGACACGAGGGCCTCCGTTTGGTGAAGATTCGACACCTCCACCACACACGGGGGCCCTCGTCGTGATCAAGCCCCACCAGCGTTAACAACGCTCGTGATCAATACACCTAGGGCGGCGGGACCTCGCCGTGGTGCCGGTGCACCCGGGAGGCGGCGAGCGAGCCCAGGAAGCCGGCGACCAGGCCCCAGAGGAAGGCGATCCCGAGCGCGGTCCAGAGCTGCGGGCGCAGCGAGACCTCACCGCCGAGACCGCCGCCGAGGTCCCCGATGCCGAGCAGGGAGAGCCCGTAGCGGGCGGATACCGCCGCCGTCAGGCCGATGAGCAGCACAGTCAGGGTCAGCGCGACCGCCAGGTGCAGGGCGTGCTGCCAGGGGCGCATCCGGGCGGGTGAGCGGACCGCCATGAGGAAGGCCGCGCCGAGCACCAGGAGCGCGGCGAGGACGAGCAGCCACCAGACCCGCCCGTCCTGGGCGGCGAGGGTGCGCAGGTTGACGGTGGAGAGGTCGGGCGTACGGAGTACGGAGTCGAGCACCTGGGGCATCGGCAGCCCGAACGGGCCCTGTACCTTGCCCTCCCAGGAGGCTCCCAGGCCCACCGTGAACGCGAGCCAGACCAGGTTGGGCAGGCCGAGGAGGATCACCGCGAGGGTCTGGGCGGGGTGCCCGCGCACCACCATCACGACCAGCCCGGCGACCACGCCCAGGGCGACGGAGACCAGGAGCAGCGCCACCATGGCGGAGGCGGCGGGGCGCACGGTCTCCTGGAAGCGGACCAGCCGGGGCGGGAGCGGCGCCCGGCGCGAGACCAGGAGCGCCAGCAGGAGGACACCGGCCAGCCAGACCAGGCCGATGATCACGGTCAGCGGGATGTCGGCCCGGAATCCGACCCGCGCCGAGTCGCCCAGGACGTCGCCGAAGGCGTCTTCCGTCCCGCCCCCCGTCCCGTCCCCCGTTCCGTCTCCCGTGAGGTTCTCGGCCGGGAGGGTGAACGTGTGCCGGGCCACCAGCGAGAGGACGACCAGCACCACGGCCCAGAGGGCGGCGACCCGGCCCGCCCAGCCCGCCAGCTCCCGCACTCCGGCGACGGCCCGGTGGCGCAGCGGGCGGAGGAAGCCGTGGGCGATGAGCAGCGCGCCCGCGAGGGTCACCGAGAGCGGCAGCACCGAGAGGCCCGCCTGCGCCCCCACGAGGGACCCGGCGTCGCCCGCCAGGCCGACCGAACCGCCCGCCGCCATCACGACGACCGCGGCCACGACCCGGGGGAAGCCGCCGTCGGGAGCCTTGTGCACCATCAACCCGCCGGAGGTGGCCTTGTCGCGGTGCCAGCGACGGAAGTAGTCGGCGCCGTGGCGGACGTCGAGCAGCCACTCGAA
>NZ_JBEZFO010000047.1:0-7849 GCF_040649495.1 Micromonospora sp. NPDC048947 | reverse complement strand
CGCCATTCGTGCAGGTCGGAACTTACCCGACAAGGAATTTCGCTACCTTAGGATGGTTATAGTTACCACCGCCGTTTACTGGCGCTTAAGTTCTCAGCTTCGCCACCCCGAAGAGCAGCTAACCGGTCCCCTTAACGTTCCAGCACCGGGCAGGCGTCAGTCCGTATACATCGCCTTACGGCTTCGCACGGACCTGTGTTTTTAGTAAACAGTCGCTTCTCGCTGGTCTCTGCGGCCACCCCCAGCTCAAGAGGTAAACTCCGTCACCGGGTGTGGCCCCCCTTCTCCCGAAGTTACGGGGGCATTTTGCCGAGTTCCTTAACCATAGTTCACCCGAACGCCTCGGTATTCTCTACCTGACCACCTGAGTCGGTTTAGGGTACGGGCCGCCATGAAACTCGCTAGAGGCTTTTCTCGACAGCATAGGATCATCCACTTCACCACAATCGGCTCGGCATCAGGTCTCAGACTCATGCACGACGGATTTGCCTACCGTGCGTCCTACACCCTTACCCCGGGACAACCACCGCCCGGGCTGGACTACCTTCCTGCGTCACCCCATCGCTTACCTACTACAAGTCTGGTTCATCGGCTCCACCACTACCCTCAACTCCGAAGAGATCGGGCCGGCTTCACGGACTTAGCATCGCCTGATTCAGTACTGGGCGTTTCAAAGCGGGTACCGGAATATCAACCGGTTGTCCATCGACTACGCCTGTCGGCCTCGCCTTAGGTCCCGACTTACCCTGGGCAGATCAGCTTGACCCAGGAACCCTTAGTCAATCGGCGCACACGTTTCTCACGTGTGTATCGCTACTCATGCCTGCATTCTCACTCGTGAACCGTCCACAACTCGCTTCCACGGCTGCTTCACCCGGCACACGACGCTCCCCTACCCAACCCAACAGGCGTTAGCCCTTCATGCTGGATTGACACGACTTCGGCGGTACGCTTGAGCCCCGCTACATTGTCGGCGCGGAATCACTTGACCAGTGAGCTATTACGCACTCTTTCAAGGGTGGCTGCTTCTAAGCCAACCTCCTGGTTGTCTCTGCGACTCCACATCCTTTCCCACTTAGCGTACGCTTAGGGGCCTTAGTCGATGCTCTGGGCTGTTTCCCTCTCGACCATGGAGCTTATCCCCCACAGTCTCACTGCCGCGCTCTCACTTACCGGCATTCGGAGTTTGGCTAAGGTCAGTAACCCGGTAGGGCCCATCGCCTATCCAGTGCTCTACCTCCGGCAAGAAACACACGACGCTGCACCTAAATGCATTTCGGGGAGAACCAGCTATCACGGAGTTTGATTGGCCTTTCACCCCTAACCACAGGTCATCCCCCAGGTTTTCAACCCTGGTGGGTTCGGTCCTCCACGAAGTCTTACCTCCGCTTCAACCTGCCCATGGCTAGATCACTCCGCTTCGGGTCTAGAGCGTGCAACTCAAACGCCCTGTTCGGACTCGCTTTCGCTACGGCTTCCCCACACGGGTTAACCTCGCTACACACCGCTAACTCGCAGGCTCATTCTTCAAAAGGCACGCAGTCACGACTGTATGTGCAAGCACACACAGCGACGCTCCCACGGCTTGTAGGCACACGGTTTCAGGTACTATTTCACTCCGCTCCCGCGGTACTTTTCACCATTCCCTCACGGTACTATCCGCTATCGGTCACCAGGGAATATTTAGGCTTAGCGGGTGGTCCCGCCAGATTCACACGGGATTTCTCGGGCCCCGTGCTACTTGGGTGATCCTCAAACGAGCCGTCAATGTTTCAGCTACGGGGGTCTTACCCTCTACGCCGGACCTTTCGCATGTCCTTCGCCTACATCAACGGTTTCTGACTCGTCTCACAGCCGGCAGACCATGACAGAGAACTCCCACAACCCCGCATACGCAACCCCTGCCGGGTATCACACGCATACGGTTTGGCCTCATCCAGTTTCGCTCGCCACTACTCCCGGAATCACGGTTGTTTTCTCTTCCTGAGGGTACTGAGATGTTTCACTTCCCCTCGTTCCCTCCACACTGCCTATGTGTTCAGCAGCGGGTGACAGCCCATGACGACTGCCGGGTTTCCCCATTCGGAAACCCCCGGATCAAAGCTTGGTTGACAGCTCCCCGGGGACTATCGTGGCCTCCCACGTCCTTCATCGGTTCCTGGTGCCAAGGCATCCACCGTGCGCCCTTAAAAACTTGGCCACAGATGCTCGCGTCCACTGTGCAGTTCTCAAACAACGACCAGCCACCCACCACCCCACCCCAACAGGGGCGAGTTCACTGGGGCCGGATCAGAAGGCTGCCTCACGGCCGTACCTTCAGATACCCAACAACGTGCCCGACACGACCGATCCCTCACCACGTTCCACGCCGAAGCAGTACTAGCAGTGATCAACCTGTCGTGCCGAATAGTCAACGTTCCACCCATGAGCAACCAGCACCGGACACTCGCCGGTGTACTGGCCTCTGACCAAGCAAGCTTGGTAAGAAGTGCTCCTTAGAAAGGAGGTGATCCAGCCGCACCTTCCGGTACGGCTACCTTGTTACGACTTCGTCCCAATCGCCAGTCCCACCTTCGACAGCTCCCTCCCACAAGGGGTTGGGCCACCGGCTTCGGGTGTTACCGACTTTCGTGACGTGACGGGCGGTGTGTACAAGGCCCGGGAACGTATTCACCGCAGCAATGCTGATCTGCGATTACTAGCAACTCCGACTTCATGGGGTCGAGTTGCAGACCCCAATCCGAACTGAGACCGGCTTTTTGAGATTCGCTCCGCCTCACGGCATCGCAGCTCATTGTACCGGCCATTGTAGCACGTGTGCAGCCCAAGACATAAGGGGCATGATGACTTGACGTCGTCCCCACCTTCCTCCGAGTTGACCCCGGCAGTCTCCTGTGAGTCCCCATCACCCCGAAAGGCATGCTGGCAACACAGAACAAGGGTTGCGCTCGTTGCGGGACTTAACCCAACATCTCACGACACGAGCTGACGACAGCCATGCACCACCTGTATACCGACCACAAGGGGGGCACCATCTCTGATGCTTTCCGGTATATGTCAAGCCTTGGTAAGGTTCTTCGCGTTGCGTCGAATTAAGCCACATGCTCCGCTGCTTGTGCGGGCCCCCGTCAATTCCTTTGAGTTTTAGCCTTGCGGCCGTACTCCCCAGGCGGGGAACTTAATGCGTTAGCTGCGGCACCGACGACGTGGAATGTCGCCAACACCTAGTTCCCAACGTTTACGGCGTGGACTACCAGGGTATCTAATCCTGTTCGCTCCCCACGCTTTCGCTCCTCAGCGTCAGTAATGGCCCAGAGATCCGCCTTCGCCACCGGTGTTCCTCCTGATATCTGCGCATTTCACCGCTACACCAGGAATTCCGATCTCCCCTACCACACTCTAGCTAGCCCGTATCGAATGCAGACCCGGGGTTAAGCCCCGGGCTTTCACATCCGACGTGACAAGCCGCCTACGAGCTCTTTACGCCCAATAATTCCGGACAACGCTTGCGCCCTACGTATTACCGCGGCTGCTGGCACGTAGTTAGCCGGCGCTTCTTCTGCAGGTACCGTCACTTGCGCTTCTTCCCTGCTGAAAGAGGTTTACAACCCGAAGGCCGTCATCCCTCACGCGGCGTCGCTGCATCAGGCTTTCGCCCATTGTGCAATATTCCCCACTGCTGCCTCCCGTAGGAGTCTGGGCCGTGTCTCAGTCCCAGTGTGGCCGGTCGCCCTCTCAGGCCGGCTACCCGTCGTCGCCTTGGTAGGCCATTACCCCACCAACAAGCTGATAGGCCGCGGGCTCATCCTTCACCGCCGGAGCTTTCAACCCCGTTCCATGCGGAACAGAGTGTTATCCGGTATTAGACCCCGTTTCCAGGGCTTGTCCCAGAGTGAAGGGCAGATTGCCCACGTGTTACTCACCCGTTCGCCACTAATCCACCACCGAAGCGGCTTCATCGTTCGACTTGCATGTGTTAAGCACGCCGCCAGCGTTCGTCCTGAGCCAGGATCAAACTCTCCGTGAATGATTACCCGTAATCGGGTGCACACATCACGAGAGCGGAACAACAAGGTCGGAATAAGACCCGTCGTTCACAGCGTCCTCGCTGTGTTGTTGCCTACCGCCACACCATGGCGACCGTAGGACTTTTCAAAGGAACCACCAACCTGCCGAAACAGGCCGGGGTATCAACATATCTGGCGTTGACTTTTGGCACGCTGTTGAGTTCTCAAGGAACGGACGCTTCCTTCGGTCCCGCATCACCGGGGCCCTCCGGGCGCTTCCCTTCGTTTACTTCTTTTGTGTCTTGCTGTCTTGCGTTTCCGACTCTATCAGACGCTTTCCAGTGTCCGATCCCGGTCGAAGCGGGTCCTGCTACTCGCTTTCCGGGGTTCTTCGCTTTCGCGCTTTTCCCTTTCCGGCGAGTCCGACTCTATCAGATCCTTTCGGGCCTGACTCCCAGTCAGCGGGGCTTGTCCTCCCGGCCGTTGGGCCGTTCCGACGAGTGAGACTTTAGCGGAATCCTGCTCCCCGACGCTAATCGGGGGTGCGTCCCTTCGAACGCGGATTCCTCATTTCGCGAATGCGCACGAAAAAGCAGGCGACACAGAGTCGCTCGCTGATCGTGGTTACTGCGGAATGGCTGTCCGGGGACCGACCGGGGTCGGCGCTCACGTCGGACAACTCGGAGCACATTACGGTTCCGGCCGGGGTGTGTCAACCCCCGGCCGGGGCGGGGGTCAGCCGTTGCCGGAGGCCAGTTCGCGGCTGCGGTCACGGGCGGCTTCGAGGGCGGCGATGAGGGCGGCCCGTACACCGTGGTTCTCCAGCTCGCGGATGGCGCTGATCGTGGTGCCGGCGGGGCTGGTGACGGCCTCGCGGAGCTTGACCGGGTGCTCGCCGCTGTCGCGGAGCATCACGGCGGCGCCGATCGCGGCCTGGACGATGAGGTCGTGGGCCTGGGCGCGGGGCAGGCCGAGCAGGATGCCCGCGTCGGTCATGGCCTCGACCAGGAAGTAGAAGTAGGCGGGGCCCGAGCCGGAGAGGGCGGTGGCCGCGTCCTGCTGGGACTCCGGGACGCGCAGGGTCTTGCCGACGCCGCCGAAGATCTCCTCGGTGGTGGTGAGGTGGGCGCCGGTGGCGTGGCTGCCTGCCGAGATGACGGACATGCCCTCGTCCACGAGGACCGGGGTGTTGGGCATGACCCGGACGACCGGGGTGCCCGTGGTGAGCCGCTCCTCGATGAACGTGGTGGTGATACCGGCGGCGGCGCTGATCACCAGGCGGTCGGTGCCGACGTGCGGGGCCAGCTCGTCGAGGAGCTTCCCCATGTCCTGCGGCTTCACCGCCAGGATGAGGATGTCCGCGGCCTTCGCCGCCTCGGCGTTGCCGACCGACTCGACTCCGTACCGCGTGCGCAGCTCCTCGGCGCGGTCACTGCGGCGGGTGGTCACCAGGAGGTCGGCCGGTCGCCAGCCCGCCCGGATCATGCCGCTGAGGAGGGCCTCCCCGATCTTTCCGGTACCGAGGACTGCGACTGTCTGGGTCATGTGTTCACCCTCCGGGCGGTGCTGGGGCCGTGGTGCGTCGGATGCGCGGCCGTCGTCTTGCCGTTCGCCGTCATCCTCGCACCGGGGTCCCCGGGTGTGCGGAGGCGTCTCACGGGGTGCGGCGGCGGAGCGTGACCGCGCCCAGGCAGAGGACCAGGAGCGCGCTTCCGGCCACGACCGCGATGTCCCGGAGGAAGGCGCCGGTGAGGTCGGAGTGGCGTACGACCTGGTCCATGCCGTCGACGGCGTACGACATGGGCAGGACGTTCGAGATCGCCTCCAGTACCGGGTGCATCCGGTCGCGCGGGACGAACAGGCCGCAGAGCAGGAGCTGCGGGAAGATCACCGCCGGCATGAACTGGACCGCCTGGAACTCCGATGCGGCGAACGCCGAGACGAAGAGGCCGAGCGCCGTACCGAGCAGGGCGTCGAGCAGCGCGACCAGCAGGAGCAGCCACGGTGAGCCGGTCACGTCCAGGCCGAGCAGCCAGACCGAGACGGCGGTGGCCAGGACGGACTGGACGACGGCGACCGCGCCGAACGCGAGGGCATACCCGGCGATCAGGTCTCCCTTGCCGAGCGGGAGGGCGAGGAGGCGCTCCAAGGTGCCCGAGGTGCGTTCGCGCAGGGTGGCGATCGAGGTCACCAGGAACATCGTGATCAGCGGGAAGATGCCGAGGAGCGAGGCGCCGATCGAGTCGAACGTCCCGGGTGCGCCGTCGAAGACGTACCGGAGCAGCGTGATCATCAGGACCGGGACGAGCAGCAGCAGGGCGATGGTGCGCGGGTCGTGGTGGAGCTGGCGCAGGACCCTGGCCGCTGTCGCCGCCGTACGGGCGAAGGAGAGGGGGAGGGGGCTGGTGGCGGTCGCCGTCGCCTTCATGGCCGCGGCTCCTTCCCTTGAGTGGCTGCCGCCTCGTCGACCAGGTGCAGGAAGGCCGCCTCCACCGTCTCCGTGCTGGTGCGGGTGCGGAGTGCCTCGGGGGTGTCCTCGGCGAGGATGCGGCCCTCGCGCATCAGGAGGAGGCGGTGGCAGCGTTCGGCCTCGTCCATGACGTGCGACGAGATGAGGAGGGTGGCGCCCCGGTCGGCGGCCAGGCGGTGGAAGAGGTCCCACAGGTCGCGGCGGAGCACGGGGTCCAGGCCGACCGTCGGTTCGTCCAGGACCAGCAGGTCGGGCGTGGAGAGCAGGGCCACCGCCAGCGAGACCCGGCTGCGCTGGCCGCCGGAGAGCGCACCGGCCGGGGCGTCGGCGTGGCTCGTGAGGTCGACGTCCTCGATGGCGCGGGTGACGGCGGTGCGGCGGGTCTTCCGGTGGGCGCGGCCGGGGTGGAGGACGGCGGCGAAGTAGTCGAGGTTCTGCCGGACGGTGAGGTCCGTGTAGACGGAGGGCGCCTGGGTGACGTACCCGATGCGGGGGCGCAGGGGCGGGGCTCCGGCGGGGTGGCCGAGGACGGTGAGCGTGCCCGTCACCTTGGCCTGGGTGCCGGCGACCGCCCGCATGAGGGTCGTCTTTCCGCAGCCCGAGGGGCCGAGGAGGCCGGTGATCGTGCCGGGTTCGAGGGTGAAGTCGAGGCCGCGCAGGACCGTGCGGTCGCCTCGTACGACGGTGAGGCCCCGGGCCTTGATGGCTGGAGGCGGAGGTTGCGGGGGTGGGTGCGTTCCCCTGGAGCCCCCGGGATCGTAATTCATCATGTGATGAATTACAGACCCGATGAGCCCGCTCGTCAAGGGGGCGCGGTGGTGATCGGTGTGGAGTCTGAGGTGTGGAGTGCGGTGCGTGCGGTCAGCGGCGCTTGGGGCGCTTGCGGGCCGCCGGGTTGCCGGTGCGGGTCGCGCGGCGCTTCTCGAACTGCGTACGGGCGCTCTCGTACTCCGCGCGGTGCAGCTTCTCGCCCGGGGCCTCGATGAGCGAGCGGAAGAAGTAGGCGAGCAGCGAGCCGATGAAGCCGATCGACTTCAGGCCGCGCAGGCTGTCCTCGCGGGCCGGGTCCTTCGGGCGGGCGCCGAAGGACTCCCAGGTCTTGCGGAACGCGATGGCACTGCAGACCGCGAACATCACGATCACCAGCATCCCCACGATGCTGTCGACCTCGGCGATCGCCAGGCCCTGGTAGGCGAAACGCAGGGCGAGGCAGCTGCCCACGGCGGCGGCGAGCGAACCGGCCGCGACGCCGACGCGGCGGAGCCCGTAACCGCCGTCGTGGTCGACCCAGGTCGTGCCGAAGAAGCGGATCGGCTCGGGCTGCGGGCCGGGGGGTGTGGGGGCGCCCGCCGGGCTGCGACCGGTGAACCCG
>NZ_JBEZFO010000046.1:0-10825 GCF_040649495.1 Micromonospora sp. NPDC048947 | reverse complement strand
GGCCTCGCAGGGGCCGAGCCGGCCGCCGACCACGATCTCCGCGTCCAGTCGGTTGCGGTCCCGCTCGATCTCCGAGCGGACCACCACCACGAGGCCAGCTCTCCCATCAGCAGCTGGAGGTTGTCCCGGTTCGCCGCGTCCCGGACCAGAGCCGGAATCCCGTCCAGGTTGCCGATGAGGTCCGGGTACACCGCGAGGTACTCCTCGCGCTGACCGTCCGTCAGCCCCGCCCACCACGCCTTGCGCTCGGCCGGGGACGCGTCCGTCGGGATGCCCCGCTCCAGGTACCCGTTCGCCGCCTCCCGCACCGCGGCCGCGTCGCCCGCCGCATCCGTCCAGGTCGCCGTCCCCACGCCCAGGCCGCCCTCCGCCTTCAGCGCCCGGAGGATCCTCGCGTACCGCCAGTCCACGTCGGCCGCCGTCCGCACGGCCCGGGCCACCCGGTCCGCGATGTCCTGGGCCGGGGCGGCGTTCGGGTTGGGCGCGACGAGCCCGGAGGGGCCGGCCAGGCCCGGGTTGGGCACGCCGGACGCCCTGCCGCCCGCCAACGGCCTCCCGTCGGCCAGACCCTCGCCCGCCGCCGGGTACGTCACCGAACCGTCCGGGTGCACCGTGAACTTCAGGGCCGCCGCGTCGTCGAGCGCCCCCTGGAGCACCCGCTGCTGGGCCTTCAGCTCATGGGCCAGGCTGTTCAGCGTGGTCCGGAGCAGCCCGCACTCCGTATAGACGTACTGGAAGTTCTCCGACAGCCGCCGCAGCCGCCCGACCGCCGCCCGTACCGCCTCACCCTTCTGCGTCCGGCCCAGGCCGTTGACGACCCGGGTGTCGATACGGTCCCGGGCGGCATCGGCACGGTTACTGACCCGGCCCCACCCCTCGGCCGCCTCCTCCAGCTCGGCGCACTTCACCTCACGTAACTGCGCCCACGTCAACGCCACCCCCAGCCCGCCCGCACCACCGGCTCCACTCACCCCACCCACCCCGCTCACCGTTCCTCACCCCGACCAGAACCAGAGCCGACACCCGCCCCGGCCTCAGCAACGGGCCCCGCCCCTGCGCCTCCACCCGCGACCCTCACCCCGTCGAACGCCCCCTTGACGGTCTCGTTCACCGCGGACTGGGTGACGGCCACCGCCCGCAGCTTCCCGGCCAGGCTCCGGCACTCGTCGCGGGCGGTCTCGATCCGCCGCTCCCACGACGCCCGTACGGCACCCAGCTCGGCGAGCGCCGACAGCTCCCCGGCCCCGGCCATCAGGCCCGCGTGCGCCCGCCCCAACTCGGCCCGCACCGGACCGAGGTGCGCCACCAGCCCCTCCGTATCCCCGGCAGCCCGCAACCACGGCCCGTCACTGTGCTCAAGGTCGCCACCACCGCGACCTCCCCCAGCCCCCTCCTCCCCACCACGCGGCTCGCCCCACCACCACGGCCGCTCACCGCCCAACTGCCCTGCCCGCCCCACCGGCCCCAGCCCGCCCATGCCACTCGCCCCTTCCTCGATCACGGAGCGGCACTGTCCCAAACACGGCATCGCCGACATGCCGCCCACCCACACGGCGAAGAGACGGACACAGGCACGGACAGGCCGTGATCACGGGGGCTCCTCGCCGCCCCGCTCGGACAGGGGATTCACCCGGACGATGGACGCGACAGCCCCAGCACCCCCTGCACCCGCCCTCCCTGACGGCGCATCGCCCCGGCTCACCGGCGCACCGACCGCCCTCGAACGGCGCATCCGAACACCCCGTGCCCCACGAACGCTGCAACCGCACCGGGAACCCATGGCCACCGTCGTTGCTCGCGGTCACACCGCGTGATACACAGAGTGACCAGGCATATGCATGTGAATACCGGGACGCGTCGCAGGTCAGGGCGGCCATGTCGGTCGAACGTGCGAGATCCGGGTAAAGAGACCGGGAAGGCGTCGTGCGAGCGCGGTTTCATCAGCGAAGATAGAAGGCGACCCGTGCCACACGGGCGCGGAGAAGCTAACTACCCAACAGGGGCGGTGACTTACATGATCCTGGCAGCAGAGAAGGGCGACATCACCACCATCATCGGCGGAATCGCCCCCAACTGGGGTCCGTTCGGCTCGCTGGGCAACGAAGCGCGCATCATGATCGAGGTGGTGATGGCGATCGCCATCCTGCTCTGCCTCGGCATCGCGATCTGGGGCGCGGCGAAGCAGCGCATCGGGGCGACGGCGCTGCGCGACACGTTCAGCGCGGAGCAGGGCAAGGGCCTGATCGTGGCGGGTCTGACCGGCGTCTTCATCATCGGTTCGCTCGGCACGCTCTTCACCATCGTGTACGGAATGGCTGTCTGACCCACCGTCGGCCAGACCGCACCGGGCCGTCCCCGCCCGCTCCCCACCATCCGTCCGTCGTGCCCACCGGCTGAGGTTGCGTCTCCCTGATGTCGAGTCACTCCACCGCGCTCACGCGGCAACCAGCACAGCTACCGTCGTCATGCGCGGAACCGCACACGACCGAGGGAGCGAACGCGGCATGAGTCCCGGCGACGAGCACGACTATCGCGGCATGGACCAGGGCGGGCGCGCGGACGATCCGTACAGCACCCTCGGCGGCACCCGCCAGACCCGTACGCGCCTCCCGGACGGCGACGCGGGCCACCCGCACGCCCGCCGGCCCGTCCGCAACTCGCGCTCCCTCGTCACGATCACCGGCGTGGTGGTCCTCCTCATCGCCGCGATCGCCTTCGCCAACCGGGGCGGCACGAGCAACGACGACAACGCCTCCCCGGGCGCGAAGAGCTCCGGCTCCGCGGGCTCGGCCCCGACCGCCCCCACCGGCACCAAGCCGGTCCAGGGCAAGAACGGCACCATCGCCTCCGGCTTCGCCCACGACGAACAGGGCGCCCAGAGCGCGGCGGCGAACTACGCGGTGGCACTGGGCTCCGCGGAGATGTTCGACAAGGCCAAGCGCGACGAGATCCTCGACGCCGTCATCGCGCCCGCCTCGGTCAGCCGGTTCCGCGACACCCTCGACAAGGCGTACTCCGCCGGCTTCTACAAGAACGTCGGCCTCAACGAAGACGGCTCCACCCCCGAGGGCTTCACCTTCATCTCCCGCACCGCGCCGCTCGGCACCAAAGTGACCAAGGCCACCGCGGACGAGGCCACCGTCGAGGTCTGGTGCACCGGGCTCATTGGACTCGCCGGTGAGGGTTCGACCAAGCCGGTGACCGACGGCTGGTTCACCATCACCATGGAGCTGGCATGGATCGAGGGCGACTGGAAGGCCGTCACCCACTCCCAGAAGGACGGCCCCGCACCAGTGGGCGGCGACACCCGGGCCTCCAGCGCCGACGAGATCGCTGACGCGGTCAATGGGTTCGGAGGATTCACCTATGCCCGGTAGCCCACGCCTGCGCGTCGCTTCCTTCGCCGCCACGCTGGCGGCAGCGGTGCCCGTGTCCGTAGCCGCTCTCGCCACTCCGGCAGCGGCTGATCCGACCCCGACGCCGACCCCCACTCCGAGCCCGAGCGCCAGCAACGACCCCTGCGACCTGATCCACGGCCCCGCCCGCGACTACTGCGAGAACGGCGAAGGCGCCGGCACCCGCGCCCCCACCGACATCGACAACCCCGCCGACCCCCTCACCTCCCTCGCCCAAGGCTGCGCCGACGCCGCCGCCTGGATCGTGGGGAAGCTGAGCGAGGCCGTCGAGTCCACGGCCAACGTCGACTTCACGAACCCCAAGTTCCTCCAGCAGTACGCCGTCATCTTCGCGGCCTCCACCGTCCTCACCCTCGTCCTCTGGCTCCTCGCCGTGGCCAAGCGGGCCATCCGCGGCGTCCCCCTCACCACCGCGATCTCCGAGGCCGTCGGCTTCCTCTGGCTCACCGTCCTCGCCTCCGCCTTCACCCCGCTGATCCTCTACACGATCGTCTCCGCCACCGACGGGGTCACCGACGTCATCGCCTCCTCCACCGGAGGCCAGACCGACGTGTTCTTCGGCTCGTTCGCCGAGGCCCTAAAGAAGGGCACCGACATCGGCGGCGGACCGATCATGCTGATCGTCGTCTCGCTCGTCTCGATCGTCGCCGCCGGCATCCTCTGGCTGGAGCTGGTCATCCGCGCCGCCCTGCTCTACGTCGGCGCCCTGCTCGGCATCGTCGTCTACGCCGGTCTCGTCGACAAGAACATGTGGGGCCACGTCCGCCGCTGGGCCGGCATCATGATCGCGGTGATCATGGTGAAGCCGGTCATCGTCATCGTCCTCGGACTCGCCGGAGCGCTCTCCGCCGGCGACGGCCCCGACGCCTTCTCCGCCGTCGTCTCCGGCCTCGCCATCATCCTGCTCGCCATCTTCGCCTCCGCCATGATCTACCGCTTCGTCCCCGGCTTCGGCGACGAGATCCAAGGCGCCCGCACCAACCGCAAGCAGGCCACCGACGGCGCCCAGGCCGCCGCCCTCATCAGCTCCCCCGCCGCCCTCGTCTCCCAGGGCATCAAGACCCACAGCGGCCGCACCGAGCAGGGCGGCGGAGGCGGAGGCGGCGCCCGCCCCGCCAACCCGGCCAGCGGCGGCGTCGCCGCACACAGCTCCCGTACCTCCGGAAGAGGCGGGGGCGGGGTCGGCGGCGGATCTGTCCCCTCCGCCGCACCCTCGCCCCGCAGCGGGTCCGCACCCACATCCGGGACCCCCCACAGCAGCCGCCCCTTCCGGGGAGGCGGCTCCGGCAGCACAGGTAACTCGAGCACAGGAGGTGGAGGGCGTTGACGACTCAGTCCCACACGATGACGCCCCGCCGTACGTATCTCATCGGCCGCGCCCGGCCGAACGCGATCGTCGGCAAGAACCGCGAGTCCGGCGAGATCGCCCTGATCATCGCCGGCGCGTTCCTCGGCATGATGAGCGGACTCCTCGTCCCCGTCCTCTCCCTCCGCATCGTCTGCCTCGTCGGCTTCCCGATGCTCGCCCTCGCCGTCGTGTACGTCCCGTACAAGGGCCGCACCTTCTACAAGTGGTTCGAGATCAACCGCAGCTTCAAGCGCTCCCTGCGCCGCGGCACCGCCTACCGCTCCGGCGCCATGGAGGCGGGCGTCCGCGCCGACGGTCGCGAGGTCGAGATCGGCCCGCCCCCCGGCATCGGCCGCATCAGCTGGCTCGCCGCCCCCTTCGGCCCCGACGAGATCGCCGTACTCCTCCACGCCGACCGGCGCACCGTCACCGCCGCCATCGAGATCGAGGGCCCCGGCGTCGGCCTCCGCGACAGCGAGGACCAGGAGGCCCTGGTCGACCGGTTCGGCACGCTCCTCAAGCACGTGGCCAACGGCGACGGCTTCGTCACCCGCCTCCAGATGCTCGCCCGCACCCTCCCCGCCGACCCCGACGCCCACGCCAAGGACGTCGCCCAGCGCGGCGACAAGCACGCCCCCGGCTGGCTCCAGGACTCCTACGACCAGCTCCAGTCCATGGTCTCCACCTCCAGCGAGCAGCACCGCGCCTACCTCGTCGCCTGCATGCACTACAGCCGCGAACTCGCCGCCGAGGCCAACGCCATCGCCCGCGCCGCCCGCCCCCACAGCGGCCGCCGGCTCGACCGCGACGCCGGACTCGCCATCGTCATGGCCCGCGAACTGACCGACATCTGCGCCCGCCTCGCCGAGGCCGACATCCGGGTCCGCCAGCCGCTCGGCCAGAGCCGCCTGGCCTCCCTCGTGCACTCCATGTACGACCCTGACCACCCCATCGACCACATCCAGGCGATGACCAAGCGCAACGCCTGGCCCGCCGAACTGGACGCGGTCGAGCCCACGTTCCTCCAGGCCAAGACCCGCGAGTCCACCACCCGCGCCCCCTGGTGCCACGCCACGGCCTGGGTGAAGGAGTGGCCGATGACCCCCGTCGGCGTCAACTTCCTCGCCCCGCTCCTCGTCCACACCCCCGACGTCATCCGTACCGTCGCCGTCTGCATGGACCTCGAACCCACCGAGGTCGCCATCGAGCGCATGCTCACCGAGAAGACCAACGACGACGCCGAGGCCAGCCGCCAGGCCAAGATGAACCGCACCGTCGACCCCCGCGACATCGCCGCCCACGGCCGGCTCGACCAGCGGGGTGAAGATCTCGCCAGCGGTGCGGCCGGGGTCAACCTGGTGGGGTACATCACGGTGTCGTCCCGTTCCCCCGAGGCCCTCGCCCGCGACAAGCGGACGATCCGCGCCTCGGCCGGCAAGTCGTATCTCAAGCTGGAGTGGTGCGACCGCGAGCACCACCGCGCCTTCGTGAACACCCTCCCGTTCGCCACCGGCATCCGCCGCTGACCCGGACACCACGTCCCGTCCCGTCACCCCCGCCACCCACCCGCAGGAAGAACCCCAACAAGAGAGGGCGCCCACGCCATGCGAGACCCCCTGTCCGCATTGTCGGATGCCTTCACCTCCTTCCTCTTCGGCAAGGTGGAGACGACCCGGCTCCCCGTCCGTACGTCGACGGGCCAGGCCCAGGCCGTCTACCTCCCCACCGCCGCCCCCGGCCTCGGCGACTCCGGCGTGATCATCGGCCGCGAGGTCTACAGCGGCAAGGGCTACATCTACGACCCCTTCCAGCTGTACGGGCAGCAGCTCCCCGCCCCCCACTGGCTCGTCCTCGGCGAGTCCGGCAACGGCAAGTCGGCGCTGGAGAAGACCTACGTCCTGCGCCAGCTCCGCTTCCGCGACCGCCAAGTCGTCGTCCTGGACGCCCAGGGCGAGGACGGCGTCGGCGAATGGAACCTCATCGCCCAGGAGCTGGGAATAACCCCCATCCGCCTGGACCCGACCGCCGCCCTCAACGGCGGCATCCGCCTCAATCCCCTCGACCCCTCCATCACCACCACCGGCCAGCTCGCCCTGCTCCGTACGATCATCGAAGTCGCGATGGGCCACGGGCTCGACGAGCGGTCCGGCTTCGCCCTGAAGGTCGCCCACGCCTACGTGACCGCGACCATCACCGAACGCCAGCCGGTCCTGATGGACATCGTGGAGCAACTCCGCCACCCCAAGCCCGAGTCGGCCGAGGCGATGAACGTCGACATAGACGATGTACGGGCCTGGGGCCTGGACGTCGCCCTCGTCCTGGACCGGCTCGTCGACGGTGACCTGCGCGGCATGTTCGACGGCCCCACCACCGTCGGCATCGACCTGGACGCGCCGCTCATCGTCTTCGACCTCTCGCACATCGACCGCAACTCGATCGCGATGCCGATCCTCATGGCAATCGTCGGCGTCTGGCTGGAGCACACCTGGATCCGGCCCGACCGCAAGAAGCGCATCTTCCTGGTCGAGGAGGCGTGGCACATCATCAACTCGCCCTTCGTCGCCCAGCTCTTCCAGCGCCTGCTGAAGTTCGGACGCCGGCTCGGCCTCTCGTTCGTCGCCGTCGTCCACCACCTCAGCGACGTCGTGGACGGAGCGGCGGCGAAGGAGGCGGCGGCCATCCTCAAGATGGCCTCCACCCGCACGATCTACGCCCAGAAGACGGACGAGGCCAGAGCCACCGGGCGGGTCATCGGCCTGCCCCGCTGGGCCGTCGAGATCATCCCGACGCTCACCCCCGGCATCGCGGTCTGGGACGTCAACGGCAACGTACAAGTCGTCAAACACCTGATCACCGAGGCCGAACGCCCCCTCGTCTTCACCGACCGCGCCATGACCGAGGGCTCGGCCGCGGACCCGGACGACCTGCTCCCCGACGACCTCCGCGCCGCGGAGCTGGAGACGGAGCAGCGGGCGGCCCGGATCGAGAACCAGCAGCGGCTGAACGAATCGTCCCGGTCCACGGTGGCCTGACATGGCACGCAGACCAGCAGCACAGGGTCCGACCCCGGAGCGGGGCCGCCACCACCAGGCCCACCGGCCCAGCCCCCGCCAGGAGGAATCCGGCGGGGGCATCCCCGACGGTCTGCTGCTCGGACTGATCGGCTTCCTCTTCGCGGCGACCCTGCTCGCCTGGACGGCCACCGGCCTGGCCGGCCTCTTCACCCACGGCTCCTGGCCGGACAACGTCACCTTCACCCGAACCCCCCTGGCTCTGCGCGAACTGGCCACGGCCCCACAGGACCTCGCGGCCGCCTGGCCCCACACACCCCCGTCCCAGCTCTCCGGCTACGGCCTGTTCTGGGGCCTCTTCATCGGCGAGCTGATGGTGCTGGTCGTGCTGACGGTGTTCGTGCTGGGGTCCGTGGCCCGTTGGCGGGTGGTACGGGAACGGCGCCGCGAGGAGCGCCTGTACGGCTCGCACGGGACACCCCACCAGCCCGAGAACCCTCACGCGCCCGAGAGTCCCCACGCGTCCCACCAGCCCAACGACGTGCCCCACAACGTGCACGAGGCCCCGGCCCCGCACCCGCTCACCCCACCGCCCCCACTCACCAACTCCCCCGAAACGCCACCCCGACCACAATCACCATCGCACCCGGCCGAGCAGGACACACGCCGGACAACCCCCGAGGCTCCACCCCAGCCACCCCCACCAACTGCCCTCCTGCTCCCCTCCCCCCGCACACCTCTCCTCGTCTACGCCCCCGCCCCCGACCGGCGCCCCACCGTCGTCCAGGCCGTCCGGGAAGCCGAGGGCCCCGCCCTCGTGGTCACCTCGGACCCCACGGTCTGGGCCGAGACGAAGGACGCCCGCGCCAAGCTCGGCCCGGTGCTCGTCTACGACCCCGGCCACCTCTGCGACACCCCGGCCCGCCTCCACTGGCCGCCCACCGCCGACTGCGAGCATCCCGACACCGCCGCCGTACGCGCCGCCGCCCTCCTCGCCCCGGTCCGCCCGCAGGCCAGGATCGACGCGGCGGTGGCCGACACCGCCCAGACGCTCCTCCAGTGCTGGCTGCACGCCGCGGCGGTGGACGGCCGCCCCTTCCGCCAGGTCGCCCGCTGGGCCTCGGGCGCCTCCGCCCACGAACCCGTACGCCTTCTCCGTACGCACCCCAAGGCCGCCTCCGGACTCGCCGGCCTGCTGGAGTCCGCGCTCACGGCCTACCCGGAACGGCGTGAAGTCGCCCAGGAGTTGAACGTACGGGCCTTCTCAGCCCTCTCCTCGGTCCACATCCGGGAGGCCTGCACGGCAAACCGATCGGATTCGGCCGCGCTGGCATCTTTTGCCCGCGAGGGGGGAACGCTCTATGTGGTCGGTGAACCCATCGAGGATCCCCGCACCCGCCCCGGCGCGATGCCCCTCCTCACCGCGCTGGCCTCGCACGTGGTCGAGCACGGCCGCCGCATGGCCGCACGGTCATCCGACGGTCGGCTCGACCCACCAATGACACTGGTCCTGGACGACGTCGCCGCCGTGGCCCCGCTCCCCCAGCTCCCCGAACTACTGGCGAAGGGCCAGGACGTGGGCCTGCCCACGATCGCGCTCCTCCGCTCCCGCGAACAGGGCCGGGCACGCTGGCAACAACACCTGCACACCCCCACCCCCGCCCCCGGCTCGGGCCACCCGGCCTGAGCGCCCCGGCCCACAGCCGAGAAGCCCTACCCCCGCTCACGCTCCATCACATACTCCAGCTCCCAGGCGCCCGCGTCGCCCGGGACCGCCATCCGCTGCCCGGACGGTACGAACCCGAACCGCCGGTAGAACGCCGCCGCCCGCGGGTTGTCCTCGTGCACATACAGCCGCACCCGCTCCAGCCGGGGCGCGGACAGCGACCAGCACCAGTCCACGGCCACCCGGAACAACGCGTCGGCCACCCCGCTCCCCCGCACCCTGGGCCGGACGAAGACGCCCACCAGATGCCCCTGGACCACCTCGGGAGCCTCCCCGAAGCGGACATCGTCCTCCGGCCGCTCGACCAGCGCGGTGACCGTGCCCACCCACTCCCCCTCGGGCGACTCCGCAACAAACTGCCGTACGTCCCCGCCCTCGGCAGCCGCCGCCGTACGGTCCTGCCAGAAGGCATCCGGCCGCGCGACCGCCGCCTCGTACGAATCCAGGAACGCCACGGGAGCCACCGGGTCCTGAAGGGCCTCCAGCCGCAGCCGCCTGGCAAGCGGCCACTCATCGGCCCGCACGGAACGCATCACGTATTTCATGGCCCGATCCTCGCTCCGACCCGCACCCGCCTCAACCGAGTAAGTGAGCCTCACATGCCGCGCTCCTGAAACGCAGAAAAGCCCCGCACCATACGGTACGGGGCTTTCCCACAAAAATTGTTCGGCGGCGTCCTACTCTCCCACAGGGTCCCCCCTGCAGTACCATCGGCGCTGAAAGGCTTAGCTTCCGGGTTCGGAATGTAACCGGGCGTTTCCCTAACGCAATGACCACCGAAACACTATGAAACTTGAACACCGGGCAAAATCACGGCTGTTCGTTATTTCAGAACTAACACAGTGGACGCGAGCAACTGAGGACAAGCCCTCGGCCTATTAGTACCAGTCAGCTCCACCCCTCACAGGGCTTCCACATCTGGCCTATCAACCCAGTCGTCTACTGGGAGCCTTAACCCCTCAAGAGGGTGGGAATACTCATCTCGAAGCAGGCTTCCCGCTTAGATGCTTTCAGCGGTTATCCTTTCCGAACGTAGCCAACCAGCCATGCCCTTGGCAGAACAACTGGCACACCAGAGGTTCGTCCGTCCCGGTCCTCTCGTACTAGGGACAGCCCTTCTCAATATTCCTACGCGCACAGCGGATAGGGACCGAACTGTCTCACGACGTTCTAAACCCAGCTCGCGTACCGCTTTAATGGGCGAACAGCCCAACCCTTGGGACCGACTCCAGCCCCAGGATGCGACGAGCCGACATCGAGGTGCCAAACCATCCCGTCGATATGGACTCTTGGGGAAGATCAGCCTGTTATCCCCGGGGTACCT
>NZ_JBEZFO010000045.1:0-15070 GCF_040649495.1 Micromonospora sp. NPDC048947 | reverse complement strand
CCCGGGGGGGGGGGGGGGGGGGGGGGGGGGGGGGGGGGGGGGGGGGGGGGGGGGGGTTGGGGGGGGGGGGGGGGGGGTTTTAGCGGAGGGCTAGGCGGGCGGCTCGGGCGTCGCGCTTCTCCTCGAAGCGGCTCGCGGCGCGGTCCAGGTTCTCCAGCTGGGCGGCGAGCTGCTCGCGGGCGGCCTCACCGTCGGCGTTGAGGCCGGTCACGTTGAAGACGTCCCACTGACGCAGGACCGGCTGCAGCACCTCGTCGCGGTGCTGGCGCAGGTCGTAGATGCCGGCCAGGGCGATCGCCACCGACTTGCGGGCGAACCCGTCGATGCCGCTGCCCGGCATCTGGAAGTCGGCCACCACGTCGGCGACTGCCCGCATGGCCTGGCTCGGGGCCAGCTCGAACGCGGCCGCGAGCAGGTTGCGGTAGAAGACCATGTGCAGGTTCTCATCGGCGGCCACCCGGGCCAGCAGCGCCTCGCAGGTGGGGTCGCCGGTGGCCTTACCGGTGTTGCGGTGCGAGATCCGGGTGGCCAGTTCCTGGAACGAGACGTACGCCAGCGAGTGCAGCACCTCGTCGCCGTGGGCGTTGGTGTAGCCCTCCGACATGTGGGTCATCCGGGCCCGCTCCAACGCCACCGGGTCGACCGCCCGGCTGACGGTCAGGTAGTCGCGGATCGCGACGCCGTGGCGACCCTCCTCGGCGGTCCACCGGTGCACCCAGGTGCCCCACGCGCCGTCGCGACCGAACAGAGTGGCGATCTCGTGGTGGTACGAGGGCAGGTTGTCCTCGGTCAGCAGGTTCACGATCAGCGCGGTGCGGGCCACGTCCGGGATCGTGGAGTCGGTCGGTGACCACGCCTCGCCGCCGAGCGGGCCGTCGAAGGTCCGCCCCTCGCTCCACGGCACGTACTCGTGCGGGAACCACTCCTTGGCGAGCGAGAGGTGGCGGTCCAGGTTGCGTGCGACAACCGGCTCCAACTCGACGAGCAGCGCGGTCTGGCTCACTGTGGTGCTGACGGTCACGAGAAACTCCCTACGGTGGCGTAACTTACGCTACCGTAGGTCCCCGCGGCCGTCAGCGCCAGTGGGGACACTCAACCGACAGTGGGTTTGAGGTCTGCCAGGGGTGGCGTCCACTCCCCCGCACCGGCCGTGACCTGCTCACCGGAGCGGATGTCCTTCACCTCGTCCGGCGCTCCCCCGGCACCGGGGAACCAGACGTACGGGATGCCACGCCGCTCGGCGTAGCGGATCTGCTTGCCGAACTTCGCCGCGCTCGGCGACACCTCGGTCGGCACCCCGCGCCGCCGCAGCGCCTCGGCCACCCGGTTGCTGGCCGTACGCTGCTCCTCGCTGGTCACCGCGACGAGCACTGCGGTCGGCACCTCCCGCGAGACCGACAGCTCCCCCGCGCCGAAGAGCAGACCGAGCAGCCGGGTCACGCCGATCGAGATCCCCACCCCCGGGTACGAGACGGCGCCGGCGCTGGCCAGGTTGTCGTACCGGCCGCCGGAGCAGATCGAGCCGAAACGCTCGTAGCCGCGCAGCTGGGTCTCGTAGACGGTGCCCGTGTAGTAATCCAGCCCGCGGGCGATGCGCAGGTCCGCCACGCAGAGGCCGGGCGAGTGCTCGGCGGCGGTATCCACCACCCGGACCAGCTCCTCGATGCCCTCGTCGAGCAGCGGGTCGCTCACCCCGAGCGCCCGGACGGCATCGGCGAACGACGCGTCCGGGGCGGAGATCTCGGCCAGCGCCAGGCACGCCTTGGCCTGCGCCTCGCTCGCCCCGGCGGTCTGGGCCAGCAGGTCGGCCACCTTCGCCGGGCCGATCTTGTCGAGCTTGTCCACGGCCCGCAGCGCCGCCTCCGGGTCGGTCAGGCCGATGCCCCGGTAGAAACCCTCGCAGATCTTGCGGTTGTTGACCTGGATCGTCACCGGTGGGATCGGCAACGAGCGCAGCGCGTCCCCGATGACCAGCGGCATCTCCGCCTCGTGGTGCGCGGCCAGGGTGTCCCGGTCGACGATGTCGATGTCGGCCTGGACGAACTCCCGGTAGCGCCCCTCCTGCGGCCGCTCGCCCCGCCACACCTTCTGAATCTGGTAGCGGCGGAACGGGAAGCTCAGCTTGCCGGCGTTCTCCAACACGTACCTGGCGAACGGCACGGTCAGGTCGAAGTGCAGGCCGAGCTGGTCGTCACCACCGGCACCCTCGGCGTCGGCGTGCAGCCGCCGGATCACGTAGACCTCCTTCGAGGTCTCGCCCTTGCGCAGCAGCTGGTCCAGCGGCTCCACGGCGCGGGTCTCCAGCGGCGCGAAGCCGTACACCTCGAAGGTGGCCCGGATCCTGTCGAGCACGAACTGCTCGATCATCCGCTGGCCGGGGGTCCACTCCGGGAAGCCGGAGATGGGCGTGGGCTTGCTCATCGGCGTACTCCTTGCGGTTCCGCGCCGGTGGCGCGGTGGTGTCGTGGGTCCGCGCGCGGCGCGGACAGAAGATCTAGAGGCCCCGGGTGGGAGCGGCCGGCGACGTGCCAGCCACCTCGATGAGGTACGGGTTGCTGGCGCGCTCGCGGCCGATGGTGGTGCTGGGGCCGTGGCCGGGCAGCACGACGGTGTCGTCGGCCAGCGGAAGAATCTTGTCGCGCAGGCTGGTGAGCATGGCCGGCATGCTCCCGCCCGGCAGGTCGGTGCGGCCGATCGACCCGGCGAAGAGGACGTCACCGGAGAGGCACAGCTCGTCAGCCTCCCAGTTCGACCCGGCGCCCGGCAGCCGGAACAGCACCGACCCGCCGGTATGGCCAGGGGCATGGTCGACGGCGATCTCCAGGCCGGCGAGCGTGAGGGTGGCCCCGTCGGTCAACTCCGCCACGTCCTCCGGCTCGGTGTAGCTCAGCCGGCCGCCGAAGAGCGACGTCAGGTCGGTCGAGAGGCCCTTGGACGGGTCGGCCAGCATCTCCCGGTCACCGGGGTGCACGTACGCGGTGATGCCGCGCGCACCGCAGACCGGCGCGACCGAGAAGGTGTGGTCGAGGTGGCCGTGGGTGAGCAGCACGGCGGCCGGATGCAGGCGGTGCTCGGCGAGCAGCGCGTCGAGCTGGTCGAGCACCCCGATGCCAGGGTCGACCACCACGCACTGCTCCCCCGGCGCGGTGGCAACCACGTAGCAGTTGGTGCCGAAGGCGTCCGCGGGAAAGCCGGCCACGAGCACGGGCACTGTCCTCTCCGTCGAGCAGCTGTCGTCCTGCCCAGCAGCCTATCGGGCGGGCCGAGCGAGTTTGCCGCGTCCGTCCCACGGGCCTCGTGGGGCACAGTGACAACCTCCGATAAGCGCTGCTCGGGACGGGGTGGACCTCGTACACCACATTCCCAGTCACTAGCCGTACACTCTGGCGGGCGTGTGGCGCGGCACACGTCACGCCCGGACGGGCCGGGGCTACCGGCCGCCGGCGACGACCAGGTAGAGGAAAGGGGAGCACTGGTGGCTTCCAGCAGGGACCGGCAGCGCAAACTGGCGCGGGCCAAGCTCGACCGGCAGTTGGCTCGCCGGGCCGCCTCGACGAGGCGCCGACGGCAGATCCAGGCCGGAGTTGGCGCCGCTCTGATCCTTGTGCTGGTAGTGGCCGGCTCAGCCTGGGCGCTCGGGGCGTTCGACTCCGACCCGAAGCAGAACACGGCCGCTGAGGACACCTGCCTCTGGACGCCGCAGGACGCGACGGCAAACACCAACCTCAAGGACGTCGGCACGCCGGCCACCAAGGATCTGCCCACCGAAGGCACCCGGGCGATGACGGTGACCACGAACCAGGGCGCGCCGATCACCGCGGAACTGAACCTGACCAACTCCCCGTGCGCGGCGGCGAGCATCGCCCACCTGGCGAGCCGGTCGTTCTACGACAACACCAAGTGCCACGAGATCACCGCCGAGGGCGCGCTGCGCTGCGGCGACCCCAGCGGCACGGGTCTTGGTGGGCCGACCTACTCGTTCTACGACGAGGAGTTGCCGACCGTCCCGTCGGCGTCGCCGTCGGCCAGTCCGGCCCCCGGCCAGCCGCCGACGTACCCGAAGGGCACGGTGACGATGGTCTCCAACCCGCCGGGCAGCAACGGCAGCCAGTTCCTGATTTTCTTCAAGGACTTCACCACCGCCGACCCCAAGTACCCGGTCATCGGCCGGGTGACCGGCGGGCTGGACGTGGTGGAGAAGATCGGCGCCCTTCCGACCGTGGACAATGGGACCGGGGCGAAGGTCAAGCCCAGCACCGATGTGACGATCCAGAGCCTCACGGTCGGTGAGCCGGTCACCGGTGCGGCACCGGCTCCCTCGACCTCCGGCACCCCGGCCAGCAGCCCGAGCGCCGGCTGACCGGGCGCCACCACCCACCCAAGCGGCACCCAGCAGCAATCAGCCAGGAGGATCCAGGCGTGACGTCCACCAGAGAGCGGCAGCGCGCGGCGGCACGCGCCCGGCTCGAGAAGGAGATGGCCGAGCGCGCGGCCAAGGCCCGCAAGCGCCGGCAGACGACGGCGATCGTCAGCGCGGCTGCCGCGCTGGTGCTCGTGGTCGCCGGCACCGTCTGGCTGGCGGTGAGCCTCGGCGGCGACGACGACAACAAGAGCGACACCGCCGCGCCGGCGGCGGGCGCGGCCGAGTGCGCGTACACCGCGCTGCCCACCGAGCAGCGCCCCCCGCAGATCAAGGACGTGGGGGTGCCCGGCAACGAGCAGTCCGCCAAGGGCGTCCAGACCATGACGATCGACACCAACCTCGGCCCGATCACGGCCAAGGTCGACCGGTCGCTGGTGCCGTGCACGGCAGGCAGCTTCACCTACCTCGCGGAGAAGAACTTCTTCGACAACACCAAGTGCCACCGCCTCGTGAGCGAGGGCATCAAGGTGTTGCAGTGCGGTGACCCCAGCGCCACCGGCAACGGCTGGCGGGACACCGACGGCCAGGGCGGCCCGAGCTACCGGATGGCCGAGGAGAACCTGCCCACCGACAAGCGCCCGCCGTACCCGGAGGGTGTCATCGCGATGGCCAAGGCCCAGGATCCGGGGAGCACCGGCAGCCAGTTCTTCATCGTCTACGGCGACTCGCCGCTGGACCCGGCGTACACGGTGGTGGGCACCATCACCGGCGGCATGGACCTCGTCAAGGACGTGGCCAAGGCCGGCGACGACGGGGCGTTCGCCCAGCAGGCCGGGGGCGGTCACCCGAAGAAGGAGGTCATCATCAAGGACCTCACGATGAGCAACCCGCAGGGCTGACCCCCGCGCGCACGACGAAGCGCCCGCCGGCTGAGCCGGCGGGCGCTGTCATTTCCGCTGTACGCGTCGAGCCCCGAGACCGATCCGGTGGGCGTCAGGCGCCGGAGGTGACCCGGTAGGCGTCGAAGACGCCGTCGACCTTGCGCACCGTGGCCAGCAGGTGGCCCAGGTGCTTCGGGTCGGCCATCTCGAAGCTGAACCGGCTCACCGCCACCCGGTCACGGGTGGTGGTGACGGTGGCGGAGAGGATGTTGACCCGTTCGTCGGAGAGCACCCGGGTGACGTCGGCCAGCAGCTTGTGCCGGTCCAGAGCCTCGACCTGGATGGCGACCAGGAACGTCGACGCGGAGGTGAGCTTCCAGCTCACCTCGACGACCCGCTCGCTCTGCGCGCGCAGGTCCTCGGCGTTGGCGCAGTCGTCGCGGTGCACGCTCACCCCGCCGGAGCGGGTGACGAAGCCGAACACCGAGTCCGGTGGGACCGGTGTGCAGCAGCGGGCCAGCTTGATCCAGACGTCGCTGACGCCCCGGACCACCACGCCCGGGTCGCTGCTGCTCTGCCGGCTGCGCGGCGGCCGGGTGGCGACGGCGGTCTCGGCGATGTCCTCCGCCGCGCCCTCCTCGCCGCCGTACGCGGCCATCAGCTTCTGCACCACCGACTGCGCGGAGACCTGGCTGTCGCCGACCGCCGCGTAGAGCGAGGCCACGTCGGCCAGGTGCAGGTCGCGGGCGATCGACATGAGCGCGTCGGAGGTGAGCATCCGCTGCAACGGCATGCCCTGCTTGCGCATCGCCTTGACGATCGCGTCCTTGCCGGCCTCGATCGCCTCCTCGCGCCGCTCCTTGTTGAAGTACTGCCGGATCTTCGTCCGGGCGCGCGGGCTCTTGACGAAGCCCAGCCAGTCCTGCGTCGGGCCGGCCGTCTCGGACTTCGACGTGAAGATCTCGATCACGTCGCCGTTGGACAGCGTCGACTCCAACGGCACCAGCTTGCCGTTGACCCGCGCGCCGATGCACTTGTGCCCCACCTCGGTGTGCACCGCGTACGCGAAGTCCACAGGTGTCGACCCGGTCGGCAGCGGGATGACGTCACCCTTCGGGGTGAAGACGTACACCTCCTGGCTGGACAGGTCGAAGCGCAGCGCGTCCAGGAACTCGCTCGGGTCGGCCGCCTCACGCTGCCAGTCGAGCAGCTGCCGCAGCCAGGTCATCTCGTCGATGTGCGCGGGCGGGCCGACGATCTGGGTGCCCTTGTGCTCCTTGTACTTCCAGTGCGCGGCGATGCCGAACTCCGCGGTGCGGTGCATCGCGTACGTGCGGATCTGCATCTCCACCGGCTTGCCGGTGGGCCCGATGACAGTCGTGTGCAACGACTGGTACATGTTGAACTTGGGCATCGCGATGTAGTCCTTGAACCGGCCCGGCACCGGCTGCCAGTTGGC
The DNA here is from genome assembly GCF_040649495.1 of Micromonospora sp. NPDC048947. Lineage (NCBI taxonomy): Bacteria > Bacillati > Actinomycetota > Actinomycetes > Micromonosporales > Micromonosporaceae > Micromonospora > Micromonospora sp. NPDC048947. The sequence goes on along the minus strand of NZ_JBEZFO010000045.1, from coordinate 8,367 downwards.
GTGGATGACACCCAGCGCCGCGTAGCAGTCCCGAACCGTGTCGACCAGGATCCGCACACCGACCAGGTCGTAGATGTCGTTGAAGTCGCGACCCCGCACGATCATCTTCTGGTAGATCGAGTAGAGGTGCTTCGGCCGACCGGTGGTCTCCGCCTTGATCTTGGCGGCCTTCAGGTCGATCTGCACCTTCTGCGTCACCTGCCGCAGCAGCGCCTCGCGCTGCGGCTGGTGCTCCCCGATCAGCCGGTTGATCTCCTCATAGCGCTTCGGGAAGAGCGTGCCGAAGGACAGGTCCTCCAGCTCCCACTTGATCGTGTTCATACCGAGCCGGTGCGCCAGCGGCGCCAGGATCTCCAGCGTCTCCTTGGCCTTCTGCTCCTGCTTGGGGCGGGGCAGGAAGGTCAGGGTGCGCATGTTGTGCAGCCGGTCGGCCAGCTTGATCACCAGCACCCGCGGGTCCTTCGCCATGGCCACGACCATCTTGCGGATCGTCTCGGCCTTGGCCGCGTCGCCCAGCTTGACCTTGTCGAGCTTCGTGACGCCGTCGACCAGCAGGGCGACCTCGCCACCGAAGTCGGCCCGCATCTGGTCGAGGGTGTACTCGGTGTCCTCGATGGTGTCGTGCAGCAGCGCGGCGACCAACGTGGTGGTGTCCATCCCCAGGTTGCCGAGGATGGTCGCCACGGCCAGGGGGTGGGTGATGTAGGGGTCACCGGACTTGCGGTACTGCCCGGAGTGCCACCGCGCGGCAGTGTCGAAGGCGCGCTGGAGCAGCCGGGCGTCCGCCTTGGGGTGGTTGTCCCGGTGGCTCGCGATCAGCGGCTCCAGCACCTCGCTGACCTGCGAGGTCTGCCAGGGCGCGTTGAACCGGGCAAGCCGGGCCCGGACCCGCCGACCGGTGGGCGCGTTGGACAGCCCGAAGCCACCGCTGGGCGACGGGTCGATGCCCGCGTCGGTCGGGAACGGCACCACGACGCCATCGGCGCCGGGGGACGCCTCAGCGCTCGGCGGGCCGCTGGTCGGACGCACCGCGCTCTCACCGGCAGCCCGACCGGAGCCGTTGCCGGTGCCCGTCACCCGGGCCGGCGCGTCGCCTGTCCGGTCGGTCACCGAGCCGTCAGCGTCGCCTGTCGGGTGCACCGTGCCCTCCGCCGGAGGGACGACATCGTGGGACACCGGCCTCCTCACCGCTCGCCGGAAACACGCCGGCCGAAGATCGGCCGACCTGGTCTCGCCCGCCGGACGGCATACCGCCGGCGTCAGCAAAGGGCAATGCTACCCGCACGGACGGTCCCCTGCCGCTCCGCCGGACGGTCGGCGCCGAGTCCATCCGACGGGTCCGGGATCAAACGGTCAGCAGAGTACCGACCGGTTCAAACAGTCAACAGGGCGTGGACGGGACGCGGCGCCAGTCGCTCGCGCCCACCCAGGAAGCCGAGCTCCAGCAGCACAGTGAAGCCGCTGACGGTGCCGCCAGCCCGCTCGACCAGGTCCAGCGTCGCCTCGGCGGTGCCACCGGTGGCCAGCACGTCGTCGACCACCAGCACCCGGTGCCCGGCGGTGAAGGCGTCCTCGTGCACCTCAAGGGTGGCCTCGCCGTACTCCAACTCGTAGGAGACCGAGTGCGCCGGGCGGGGCAGCTTGCCGGCCTTGCGCACCGGCACCACGCCCACCCCCGTCGCGTACGCGATGGCCGCCGCGACGACGAACCCGCGCGCCTCGATGCCGACCACCACGTCGAAGGTGTCCCGCCCGTGGTACGCGACGATGACGTCGATCACGTCACGGAAGACCTTGCCGTCGGCGAACAGGGGCATCAGGTCCTTGAACATGACGCCGGGCTTGGGGAAGTCGGGCACGTCCAGGACCCGACTGGCGACCAGTCGGGCGACCTCCGGGCCACTGTCCCCGCGCGCTGCGGTGCTGTGGGTCTCCGTCACGGCTGTTTCGCTCTCCTTCGACGACGAACGGCGTCCGGCAACAGCATGCCGGACGCCGTTCGGGTGTTTCCTGTCGGGTCAGCGCCGCTTGGCGCCACCCGGCCGGTTGCCGCCGCCACCCGGGCGACCGCCACGGGCACCGGTGGGCCGCTTGCCCGCCGGCCGAGCGCCCACCTTGGGGGCGGCACCGGCCAGCGCTGCGGCGTCCTGGTCGACCGGCTCGTCGGTCGCGTCGGCCTGCGCCACCGGGCTCGCGGCAGCACCCTTACCGGGGACCTCGCCACGGCTGACCGCACCCCGCCGGGTCAGGACGCGCTTGTTGTGCGCCTGGATCCGCGGGTCGTAGTTCTTCAGCAGCGCCAGCAGCGGGGTGGCCACCAGGATGGAGGTCAGGAACGCCACCGCCATACCGACGAACAGCACCAGGCCGAGGTCCTTCAGCGTGCCGGCGCCGAGCAGGCCGGCACCGATGAAGAGCAGACCACCGACCGGCAGCAGGGCCACCACCGAGGTGTTCAACGACCGCATCAGGCTCTGGTTGACAGCCAGGTTGGACGCCTCGCCGTACGTCTGGTTGTTGTTGGCGGTAATGCCCCGGGTGTTCTCCTGGACCTTGTCGAAGACCACCACCACGTCGTAGAGCGCGAAGCCCAGGATGGTGAGGAAGCCGATGATCGTCGACGGGGTGACCTCGAAGCCGACCAGCGAGTAGATGCCGGCGGTGAGGATCAGGTTGGTGATCAGCGAGGCGACCGCGGCCACGGCCATCCGCCACTCGAAGCGCAGGATCAGGTAGACCATCACCAGCGCGATGAAGATGACCAGACCGAGCACGGCCCGCTCGGTCACCTGGCTGCCCCACGCCTCACTGACCTGGTTGCCGCTGATCTGGTCGACGTTGATGCCGAGGTCCTCGGCGATCTGGGCCTTGACCGCGTTCGCCTGCTCGACGGTGAGCTGCGGCGTGCGCAGCTCGTAGGAGTCGCCGCCCGGGCCGCCGACCTTCTGCGTGGTGGCCACCTCAACGCCGGTGTTCTCCGAGGCCAGCGCGGAGTTGACCTCCCGCTCGGCGTCGTCCAGGGTGCCGACGCTGGCCGGCACCTGGAACGAGTTACCGCCGGCGAACTCGATGCCCAGGCTGAACCCACGGATCGAGAAGCTGAGGATCGCGATCAGGACCAGAACCCCGGCGACGCCGAACCAGAGCTTGCGCCGACCGACGATGTTGAGACCGGCCTCGCCGTTGTAGAGGCGGCTCGCCAGACCGTTTTCAGCCATCTCAGGCCTCCTTGGCGCGCGGGTTGCGGGGCTGAGTCGGCTGGTTGCGGGCCGGCAGTGCCCGGCCCAGACCGCTGACCCGCGGGGACAGGAACGCCCGGGTCCGGGCGAACATCGTCATGATCGGGTGCCGGAAGAGGAAGACCACCACCAGGTCCAGCACAGTGGCCAGGCCGAGCGCGAACGCGAAGCCCTTGACAGTGCCGACCGAGACCACGTAGAGCACCACAGCGGAGAGCAGCGTGATCGCGTTGGCCGAGATGATCGTCCGACGGGCCCGGATCCAGGCACGGGGCACCGCGCTACGCGGGCTGCGCCCCTCCCGGATCTCGTCTTTCAGACGTTCGAAGTAGATGACGAACGAGTCCGCCGCCACACCGAGCGAGACGATCATGCCGGCGATGCCGGCGAGGGTGAGCGTGAAGCCGATCTGCCGGCCGAGCACCACCAGCGCGCCGAAGACCAGCAGCGCGGAGAGGATGAGGCTCAGGAAGATCACCGAGCCGAGCAGCCGGTAGTAGAAGAACGCGTAGATGATGACCAGCAGCATGCCGATGCCGGCCGCGAGCAGACCCGCGCGCAGGTGGCTGGCACCCAGCGTGGCGGTGACGTTCTGCGCTTCCTGCTGCTCGAAGGTCACCGGCAGCGCGCCGTAGCGGAGCTGACCGGCGAGGGTGCTGGCGTCCTTCTGGGTGAAGGTGCCGGTGATCTGGGAGTTGCCGGTCAGCACGCCCTGGATCTCCGGGGAGGAGACGATCTTGTTGTCCAGCACGACTGCCACCCGGCACTTGCCGTCCTGACCCAACGCGGTCGCGTCGCAGGCCTGGCCCTCGTTGGTGAACGCCTCACGCGTCAGCGAGGTCCACTTGCCCTGGCCGTCGCCGGTGAAGTCCAGGCTGACCACCCAGGCGTTGGTCTGGTCGAGCACCGCGTCGGCGTCGGACACGTCGGTGCCCAGCACCTTGGCCTGGTCGAGCAGGTACTTCGACGCGCCGTCCTCGCAGGAGACCACCTGCTGCTTCGCGTCGGAGATCGACGCCGGAGGGCGCTCGTCGAGCTGCTTGCAGCCGATCGTCGGCACGTTGAACTGCATCTGCGCCGGCAGCACCGCGACCTCCTGCGGAGACAGCGTGCCGAACGGCTTGAGCTTCTCGGCCAGCGACGGGTCGGCGGTCAGGTCGGCCGGGGCCTGCAACCCGTTGGCGGCCTGCCACGCGGCGGCGCCAACCTTCTGCTCGACGGCCTTGCGCTGCTGTTCGATGCTGGCCGGCACCGGCTCGGCACTGGCGCTGGGCGCGGCGGCGCTCGGCGAGGCGGTGGCGGACGCGGAGGGGGTCGGCGTGGCGCTGGGCGACGCCGGGGCCATTCCGCCCTGACCGCCACTGGGCGACGAGGTCACCTTCGGCGAGGCGCTGCCCGTCGGGGTCGGGGTCGCGGCGCCGGACGGGGTCGCGCTGCCGGACGGGGCGGCGCTGCCGGACGGGGCAGGCGTGGCGGCGGGCGGTGCCTCGGCCACCCCGCTGCCGGAGGCGGCCTTGAGCACCTTGCGGAAGCGCAGCTCGGCCGCGCTGCCCACGTCGGTGAGGTCCCGGTTCTCACCGGGCAGGGAGATGACGATGTTGCGGTTGCCCTCGGTGACCACCTCGGCCTCGGCCACGCCGAACGCGTTGACCCGGCTCTCGATGATCTCGCGGGCCTCCTCGAGGTTCTCCGCCGTCGGGGGCTTGCCGTCGACGCTGTTGGTCGCCTCCAGTGTCACCCGCGTGCCGCCGATGAGGTCCAGGCCGAGCTTGGGCTCGAGCCGGTCCTTCCAGCTGCCGCTGGCGCCGGCGAAGAACACCAAAAGATAGAGGACCACGAAGATGAACCCGAGCACGGCGAGCTGCCGCCCGGGGCGCATCTGTCCCTGAGGTGGTGCCACGGCTGTCCTGTCTCCCTGTACGGTCGCGCCGCTGTCGCAGCGGCGGCGGTGTCGGGCCGGGGGTTCCGCCCGACGGGTCTGCCTTGAGCCGACGAGATGCCAACACGAGGACCGGCACCCCGGCGTGGAACGCCGACGGTCACGGGAACGTGCCGACGCCCGGCGTCGACCCAACTATCCAGTTTTCACGTCTCGTCCGCTGCCCCGTTCGGGCGCGACGACCCGGAAGCCGGCCCACCGGCCGTACGCCGGACTCGCCGTTCCCGGGGGAGGGGTCACTCCTTGACGGTGTCCGCGTCCTCGGTGACCGGCTCGCTCGGCAGCTCCGCGCGGGTGACCACCCGCGCGATGGCCGGGCGGGCGTAGCGGGTCTGCACGCCCGGGGCGACCTCGATCAGGACGGTGTCGTCCTCGATGCCGGTGACAGTGCCGTAGAGCCCACCGATGGTCACGACCTCGTCGCCGGGGCCGAGGTTGGACTGCATCGCCTCCGCCTCTTTGCGGCGCTTCTGCTGGGGTCGGATCATCATGAAGTACATGACGCCAAAGAGCAGGGCGATCATCAGGATCGGCGTGATGCCGCCGGCCCCACCACCCGGTGCTGCCAATTGCACGGTTACTGACCTTCCCATTGGCCACCTCCCCGGCACCGGGGTGCCGGAGCGGAGGCGGATTCTCACGTCCTGTACAGACCGCGGCGAAGTCTAAACCCTGCACCTGGGAACGCCGAATGCGGCACAGATCACGTTCACATCACGGCTGATCGACATCCAAGGAGAACAAGTCGGGCACAGGCGGGCTATCTACACCAAATGTACCATTCGGCGGTGTGCGCCCCAGATGCCGCCAGGCGGCCTCGGTCGCCACCCGGCCCCTCGGCGTACGGGCCAACAGCCCAGCCCGCACCAGGAACGGCTCGCAGACCTCCTCGACCGTGTCCGGCTGCTCCCCCACCGCCACGGCGAGGGTGGACAACCCGACCGGGCCGCCCCGGAACGAGTCGACCAACGCGGTCAACACCGCGCGGTCCAACCGGTCCAGACCGAGCGCGTCCACGTCGTACACGATCAGAGCCGCGCGGGCGGTGTCGAGATCGACCACCCCGTTCGCCCGAACCTCGGCGTAGTCGCGGACCCGCCGCAGCAGCCGGTTCGCGATCCGCGGGGTACCCCGGGAGCGACCGGCGATCTCGGTAGCGCCCTCCGGAGTGATCGGCACCCCCAGGATCCGCGCCGAACGGTGCAGCAGCGTCTCCAGATCAGCCGGGGCGTAGAAGTCGAGGTGCGCCACGAAGCCGAACCGGTCCCGCATCGGCCCGGTCAACAGGCCCGAACGGGTCGTCGCGCCGACCAGTGTGAACGGCTCGACGTCCAGCGGGATCGCCGTCGCTCCCGGCCCCTTGCCCACCACCACGTCGACCCGGAAGTCCTCCATCGCGCTGTACAGCAGCTCCTCGGCCGGCCGCGCGATCCGATGGATCTCGTCGATGAAGAGCACGTCGCCCTCGGCGAGACTGGTCAGGATCGCCGCCAGATCACCGGAACGCTCGATCGCCGGACCGCTGGTCACCCGGATGCCCGCGCCCAGCTCGGCGGCGACGATGTTGGCCAGACTCGTCTTACCCAACCCGGGTGGGCCGGAGAGCAGGATGTGATCCGGCGGCGACCCCCGCCGCATGGCACCCTGCAACAACAGGTCGAGCTGGTCGCGTACCCGGTCCTGGGCGATGAACTCGGCCAGCCGCCTCGGCCGTACCGTGGCCTCCGCGTCCCGATCGGCGTCGCTGACGTACGCCGAGACAAGCCCCTCGGTCTCGCTCATCGTGCGGCCCGCGCGGTCATCGGGTGCGGCCCAGCAGTCGGATGGCCTGCTTGAGCAGGACCGGCACCGGCGGGGTCTCACCCTCGATCGACTCCGCCACCGCGGCCACCGCCTGGTCGGCCTGCCCGGCCGTCCAGCCCAACCCCACCAGCGCCTGCCGGACCTGGTCGGGCCAGCTGCCGCGGGTCACCCCGGCCACCCCGTCGGCACCGATCGGCACCGGGCCGATCCGGTCACGCAGCTCCAGCACCAGACGTTCCGCGCCCTTCTTGCCAATCCCGGGTACCCGGGTCAGGGCGGCCGTGTCGGCGTTGGCGATCGCCTTGCGAACCGCGTCCGGGGTGTGCACCGCCAGCACCGCCTGGGCCAGCCGCGGGCCGACCCCACTGGCGGTCTGGAGCAGCTCGAACAGGGACTTGGCGTCGTCGTCGGCGAAGCCGTAGAGGGTCAGCGAGTCTTCCCGCACGATCAAGCTGGTGGCGAGCCGAGCCACCTGGCCGACCCGCAGCTCCGCGAGGGTCCCCGGGGCGCAGTGCACGGCAAGCCCGACCCCGCCGACCTCGATCACTGCCTGGTCCGGACCCGTCGCGGTCACCGTGCCGCGCACGCTGGCGATCATCGCGCTCCTCCTCGTCGTGCCCGGTCCGCCGCGGCGGCCAGCTTGGAGCGGGTTCCGCCACGCCACACGTGGCAGATGGCCAGGGCCAGCGCATCGGCGGCGTCCGCCGGCTTCGGCGGCTCGGCCAGGCGCAACAGCCGGGTCACCATCGCTGTCACCTGCGCCTTGTCGGCCTGACCGGACCCGGTCACGGCGGCCTTCACCTCGCTCGGGGTGTACGTCTGCACCGGCAGCCCGGCCCGCGCCCCGGCCAGCACGGCGATGCCACTGGCCTGCGCGGTGCCCATCACGGTGCGAACGTTGTGCTGGCTGAACACCCGCTCGACGGCGACGCTCTCCGGTTGGTGCTCGGCGACCAGCTTGTTCAGCGACCGGTCCAGGTGCAACAGACGCAGCGCCAGGTCGTCGGCCGGGTCGGTGTAGACCACGTAGTAGGCGACCAGGGTGCAGGGCCGGCCGGGCACACCCTCGACCACGCCCACCCCACACCGGGTCAACCCCGGGTCCACACCGAGCACGCGCACGCCGCCCCCTCCCCAGCCGTCAGCAGTACGTGTGTTCGACACCCTAACCGGCGCCCCTCCCACCAGTCCCACGGGACACGCCCTCCGCACCCCGCCCCTCACGCCCCGCCTCGCCCTTCCCCCCTCGCGCCCCGGCTCGCCCTCGCCGCCCCCCGCGGCACCCTGCGCCCTGCGGCCTCACGCCCGTTGCCCCCGCACCCCGCGCCGCGCACCGCGCACCCCACGCCGCACACCCCACGCCCCGCCCCGCGCCCCGCGCCCCGC
>NZ_JBEZFO010000044.1:0-15457 GCF_040649495.1 Micromonospora sp. NPDC048947 | reverse complement strand
GCGGGGTGCGGGGTGCGGGGTGCGGGGCGCGGGGCGCGGGGCGCGGGCCGCAAGGCGGGTCGCGGGGCGGGGTGCGGTAAGGCGGGGTGCGGCGGCGCGGGCGTGTGGGGCGGGCGGGCTCGCGGGAGCCCGCCCGCCACGGGTCAGCAGTTGCGGAGTTCGGGGGACTGGTTGAGCAGTTGGCCACGGGTCGACACGAAGCGGCGGTAGCGCTCACTGTCGACGGCTGACGGGCGGAACGCGGCGACGCGGTGGCAGTTCTGGAAGGCCAGGCGTACGCCGAAGTGCCGTTCGAGACCGCCGCGGATCGCGTCGCTCGCCAGCGCGCGGAGCAGTTGGCCCCGGTCGGCGTCGGTGGGCGGCGGGACGACGTTGTCGGCCAGGTCGGCGTCGCTGGCTTCCAGTTCGGCGACGACCCGGCTGATGGTGGCCCAGGCGTACGGCAGTGAGTCACGGACGCAGGCGATGAACGCCTCGTCGTCGATGGGGCCGCGTTCGGCGGCGTCGAGCAGGGCGGGCGGGACAGTGAGCGACATGGTTCTCCTCCGCTTCAGCCAATGATTACCGTTTTCAACAACGGCGTCGACTGAGCAGACCACGTCTCTCGGACAACGTCAACGATGTCCCGGCGCGCCGCGCCGGCGACCTACACGCGAAGCACGTGCGAACGCGCCTGCGAAGCACCCGTGCGAAGCACCCGTGCGAAGCCGCCCACGGGAGCGCGCACGCGAAGCCACCCGCGACGGCGTGCACGCGAAGCCACCAGCGAGAGCGCCCGCGCGACCGAACGCGAAGGCGACCGCACGCGAAGGCGACCGCACGCGAAGGCGACCGCACGCGAAGGCGACCGCACGCGAAGGCGACCGCACGCGAAGGCGACCGCACGCAGCACGTGCGACGGCGTAACGAAGAGAACCCGCGAAGGGCACCGCGAATGCGCCCCCACGGAGAGCGCACGGACGACCCGTTACGACCTCAGGGCCGACGGGGGTGGCCCTTGAGGTGCCGGCCCAGCTCGCGGGCGATTTCCCGGTTGGCGTCGCGCTCGGCCAGGGTCTGCCGCTTGTCGTAGGAGCGCTTGCCCTTGGCGATGGCCAGTTCGACCTTGGCGTAGCCGTTCTCGAAGTACATCGACAGCGGAACGAGGGTCACCCCGCCCTCGCGGACCTTGTCCAGGATGCGGTCGATCTCGGCACGGTGCAGCAGCAGTTTGCGGTTGCGGCGCGGGGCGTGGTTGGTCCACGTGCCGTAGGTGTATTCGGCGATGTGCAGGCCGTACAACACGATCTCGCCGTCGCGCTCGTGCGCGAACGCGTCCACCAGCGAGGCCCGCCCCTCGCGCAGCGACTTCACCTCGGTGCCGACCAGCACGATGCCCGCCTCGTACGTGCGCAGCACCGTGTACTCGTGCCGGGCCTTCTTGTTCGAGGCGATCAACCGGCGGGCGGGTGGCTTGGACGGAGTCACCAGGCGACGATATCCGGCTGCCGGGGCAGTCGTACCGGCCGGCTCAGTCGCGTGCCGGGTGCGCGGGGCGTAGTCGTGCGGTGAGTTCCCGTACCGCGTCCGTGAACGCCTCCTGAGACTCGCACGGCCAGTGTCCGAGGATCGGTGGGGGAACGCTGTCGCTGGGTGCCGGCACGACGTCCTGCGGGTCGGTCAACCGCCGGTCCACGCTTGCCGGCGGACCGGTCAGCGTCTCGGCCTCCCCGGGGCGGTGGGAGGCGAAGATCCAGCCGCCGATCGGGTCGGTGTCCCGCCACAGGTTGATCCAGCGCCAGCCGATTCGTTCGCCGATCTCCCGCAGCGCCGGCTCGTCGGCGTAGGCCGGGAAGAGCCGGGAGTACAGCCGGCCCAGCGGTGACCCGTAGGTCAGCAGGGCTACCCGCTCGGTGATCCGGGTGGGCAGTTGCAGAACCGTGGCGGCGAGCAGCACCGAGCCGTGGCTGTGCCCGGCCAGCAGCACACAGTGCCCCTGTTCCACCAGGTAGGTGATCCGCTTGGCCAACTCCGGCACGGCTCGTTCGGCGTAGCAGGGCGGCGCGAACGGGTGCGCCGCCCGGGGCCAGAAGGTGCCCAGATCCCAGAGCACGCCCACGTACCGACGGAACTGCGCCGTCCGGTACGCGAAGATGCCGCCCACGACCAGGCCGAGCAGGATCGCGGCGATCACGTAGCTACCGGAACCGATCAGGAAGTTGACCATGCCCTCCGGCACACCGACGTAGCGCTGCGCCACGTCGCCGGGTAGGAGTTGGAGCAGGCCGAGCACGCTGGTGGCCAGGCCGAGCGCCGCCAGGCCGGCGTACACCACGGAGAGCGGTTCCAACCGTTCGGTGAAGCGGGCCCGGGCCACCGCCTGCTCGACCCGCCGCAGCCGCGCTGCTGCGCTCGGCGGCGCGTCCGGGAAGTCGGCGGCGACGATCGCCTGGGCGGCCCGCCGCCGCCCGCGCCGGGTCATCCTGGTGACCACGCCGGCCACCAGCAGCGCGGTCACCACGGCCAGGAAAAACCCGAAGATCGCCCATTTGTACGCCAGCGGAGGGCTGGTTTCCAGGCCGTCCGCTGTCGTACCCTCGCGGTCGAGCAGGTCCGACACCCGGTAGACCAGCTCGGCCGAGAACGCCACAGCGAGCCCGGCCGAGATCGTCATGAAGACCGGCGCTCCCAGCGCGCGTATGGGTGACCGGCTCTGCCCGCCGCCCCGCCGCAAGATCACCAGCGTGGCGAGCGCGACCACCAGCACCGTCTGGCTGACGAACAGCCAGGCCACGATCGCGCTGTAACCGGGCAGCGCACCGCCCTGCGGCCACGGTGCCGGGCTGATGACCACGTGCACGATCACCAACATCGTCAGGCCGCAGGCGATGGTGCGCAGCCCGCGGAAGACGCCGTCCACCCGGGGTGACGGATCGGTGCGGTCGATGCTCGGCACCACGGTGACCAGCACCAGGCAGGCCAGCAGCACCGCCGCGGTGGCGGTCAGCAGGATCACCATCACCCACGAGCGGTGCTGGCTGGCCCGCGCGGCGAGCAGGCTGCCGCTCAGCGTGCCGAAGGCCGCCGCGACGTGGACCGAGCGCAGCCGACCCACCAGCGGCTCGCCGTCCCACTGGCCGACGGCGCTCAACCGGTGTTTCGACGCCCGGCTCGACGGCGTCCGGAACGCGTCGAACGAATGGCTCGGGCGAGCGCCCAGCCACCAGACGAGCCCGATGGCGGCGACCGGTACCAGCGCCAGCACACCCAGGCGCAGCCCGGTGGGGCGTCCGCCGAGCCAGGACAGCCAGCTCCGGCCGGCCAGGCACGACGGGGTGTCCATGCAGCGCCACGCGACCAGGTCCAGCGCCACCCCGACGATGGAGAGCACGTAGAGCGCGGTGAGGGTGAGGGCGAGCACCCGGCACAGCGCCATGAAGCCGCGCGTCGAGACGGTGTTCGCCGGGCGCATCCAGAGCGCCACGTTGCAGAGCATGAACGGCAGCAGGAAGACCAGTGACAGCGTCCGCACGGCCGTGCCGGACGGCAGGTCACTCCAGCGGTACGCCTCCAGCGTCACCCCGTCCGTCCCGGTGGAGTCCGGATAGCCGGGTCGCGGTCGGTAGAAACCTCCGCTGCGGTCCCCGGCGACCTGGTGCACGTACGGCCGGTCCAACACCTGGTCCGCGCCCGCGCCGGAGACACCGTGCACCCGTAGCTCCACGATCCCGCCCGACGTCGTCGGTCCGGTCGGTGTCGCGTCCGCCATGGGCCCCCCGAGGTGTGCGCGGCAACCGGGCGGGTCGTCGATGTCCGGCCACCCGCGCGGCTCCCCGGCTTACCCGTCTGCGGGGCGGTCAACCGTGGGCCGGGCCTCGGCGATGGTGCGGTCGACCCTCGACAGGTGATTTCATGGCGCCATGGCGAACCCGGTGATCCTGACCGTCGACGACGACCCCGTGGTGTCCCGGGCGGTGGCCCGGGACATCCGGCGCCGGTACGGCGACCGCTACCGGGTGTTGCGGGCGTCCTCCGGCCCGGAGGCGCTGGACGCGCTGCGCGAGGTCAAACTGCGCGGCGAACAGGTGGCGCTGCTGCTGGCCGACCACCGGATGCCGGAGATGACCGGCGTCGAGTTCCTGGAAGCGGCAATGGACATCTTCCCGGCGGCCCGCCGGGTGCTGCTCACCGCGTACGCGGACACCGACGCCGCGATCGAGGCCATCAACGTGGTCGACCTGGACCACTACCTGCTCAAGCCGTGGCACCCGCCGGAGGAGAAGCTGTACCCGGTGGTCGACGGGCTGCTGGAGGCGTGGGCGGTCACCCCGGACGCGGCCAGCGCGGAGATCCGGGTCGTCGGGCACCGCTGGTCGGCCCCGTCGTTCAAGGTCCGCGACTTCCTGGCCCGCAACCTGGTGCCGTACCGGTGGCTGTTGTCCGACGACCCGGAGGGGGTCCGGTTGCTCGACGCGGCCGGGGCGACCGAGGCGGACGTACCCCTGGTGGTGACGCCGGAGGGCAAGGCGTTGGTCGCCCCGAGCGAGGCCGAGTTGGCCGCGCTGGCCGGGTTGACTGTGGTGCCGGCGTGTGACTTCTACGACCTGGTGGTGATCGGCGGCGGCCCCGCCGGTCTCGGTTCGGCGGTGTACGGCGCGTCGGAAGGGCTGCGCACCGTGCTCGTGGAGCGACGGGCGACCGGCGGTCAGGCCGGGCAGAGCAGCCGCATCGAGAACTACCTGGGCTTCCCGGACGGCGTCTCCGGCGCGCAGTTGACCGATCGGGCTCGGCGGCAGGCGGTCAAGTTCGGTGCCGAGCTGCTCAGCGCCCGGGAGGTGGTCGGTCTCAGCGAGGCCGGCGGTGCCCGTCTGCTGCGCTTCGGCGACGGCACCGAGATCGCCGCGCACACCGTGGTGCTGGCCACCGGCGTGTCGTACCGGGTGCTCGACGCACCTGGGCTGGCCGACTTCACCGGGCGGGGGGTGTTCTACGGCGCCGCGGCCACCGAAGCGCCGAGCTGCGTCGAGCAGGACGTCTACATCGTCGGCGGTGCCAACTCCGCCGGCCAGGCGGCGGTCCACTTCTCCCGGTACGCGTCGAGGGTGCACCTGCTCATCCGTGGTGCGGACCTGACCGCCTCGATGTCGCGTTACCTGATCGACCAGCTGGAACGGATCGACAAGATTATCGTGCACCCGCACACCGCCGTGGTCGGCGGGGCGGGGGACGACCATCTGGAACGGCTCACAGTGTGCGACACCCGCACCGGGGAGGCCCGCTCGGTCGACACCTCCTGGCTGTTCATCTTCATCGGCGCGGAGCCCCGCACCGACTGGCTGGACGGGGTGCTGGTCCGTGACGACCGTGGTTTCATCGTGACCGGTCCGGATCTGCTCGCCGGGGGGCGGCGGCCGGCCGGCTGGTCGCTGTCGCGCGACCCGTACCACCTGGAAACCAGCGTGCCGGGCGTGTTCGCCGCCGGGGACGTGCGGGCCGAGTCGGTCAAACGGGTCGCCTCGGCCGTTGGCGAGGGTGCGATGGCGGTGTCGCTGGTGCACCGCTACCTGGAGGCCCAATGAGCCGGTGTTGCGAGCCCCGCAGTCGCGAGCGAAGGAGTCCCTGTGCCCACCGAGTCTGACCGGCTGACACCGGCGCAGTTGCGCACGCTGTTCCTGTTCGAGGCGCTCGACGACGGGCAGCTCGACTGGCTGGCCGAGCACGGCCGGGTCGAGCAGCGCGCCGGCGGCACCCTCGTGTACGGCGAGGGTGAGCCCGCCACCTGCTTCTTCGTGCTGGTGCGCGGGGCGGTGGCGTTGAGTCGCCTGGTGCGCGGCGACGACGTCGAGGTCAGCCGAACCGACCAGCGCGGGGTGTACGGCGGGGCCACTCAGGCGTACCTGGGCGACCAGGTCGAGCAGATCTACCGCAACAGCCTGCGGGCGGTGACCGACGCGGAGTTCTTCGTGCTGCCGGCGGAGGACATGGCGTACGCCCTGCGGTCCTGGTTCCCGATGCCCATGCACCTGTTGGAAGGGTTGTTCTTCGGGATGCGGGACAGCCAGGCCATCGTCGGTGAGCGGGAGCGGTTGCTGGCGCTCGGTTCGCTCTCGGCGGGGCTGACCCACGAGCTGAACAACCCGGCCGCGGCGGCGGTGCGGGCCACGTCGGTGTTGCGGGACCGGGTCGCCGGGATGCGGCACAAGCTCGCCATGATCGCCGACGGACGGCTCGACGGAAGCGCCCTACACGGCCTGGTCGCCCTGCAGGAGGAGGCGGTCGCCCGGGTGGCCACCGCGCCGAAGTTGACCCCGATGGCCACCGCCGACGCCGAGGACACCCTCACCGACTGGCTGGAGGAGCACGGGGTCGACGGGGCCTGGGACCTGGCGCCGATCCTGGTCGGCGGCGGGCTCGACGCAGCCTGGCTGGCGCAGGTGAAGGCCGCGGTCGGCGCCGCGGACCTGGAAGCGGCGGTGCGGTGGCTCACCTACACCGTCGACACCGAGCTGCTGATGCGCGAGATCGGCGACGCGGTCACCCGGATCTCCGGGCTCGTGGACGCCGCCAAGCAGTACTCCCAGCTGGACCGCGCGCCGCACCGGGTGGTGGACGTGCACGACCTGCTCGACGCCACGCTGGTGATGTTCAAGGGCAAGATCCCCGCCGAGGTCAAGCTGGTCCGCGAGTACGACCGGGACCTACCACCCGTCCCGGCGTACGCGGCCGAGCTGAACCAGGTGTGGACCAACCTGATCGACAACGCGTTGGGCGCGATGGGGGAGAAGGGTGTGCTGACCGTCCGCACCGGACGCATCGGCGACCAACTGGCGGTGGAGATAGTCGACACCGGGCCGGGCATTCCGCCGCAGGTGCGCCCGCGCATCTTCGAGCCCTTCTTCACCACCAAGCCGGTCGGCGCCGGCACCGGTCTGGGGCTGGACATCTCGTACCGGATCGTGGTGCACAAACACCACGGCGACATCAGGGTGGAGACCGAACCGGGACGCACCATCTTCCGGGTCCTGCTGCCGATCACCGAGGGCGCACCGGACGCGCCCCACGACCCGCCGACCACCTAGCGGCAGCACGCGGTCCCGGGCACGATCAGGCGGCGCCCAGATCAAGCAAGTCCCCTCGCCCCGCGCCGCGCCGCGCCGCAAGATCGTGCTCGATCCTGGATGTAGTGGCCTCGGCGGTCGTTGATGCCACTACAACAAGGATCGAGCACGATCTTGCGCGCGCTGGGGCAGCGGGTTCGGGCGAGGCGGTGAGGCGCGCGGAGGCCGGTCGGTCAGGGGAGGCGGTGGGTCAGGCGGGCCGCGCTGAGGTGAGGAAGTCGGCGAGGACGCGCGTGTGGGTGTCGAACGCCAGCTCGACCGGGTCGGTGAGCACCAACCACTCGGTCGCCTCCTCGGTCGGGGCCGACGGTGGCAGGTCCTCGGCCGCCCGCTCGGGCAGCACCCCGAAGACCATCATCGTGCCGCCCGCCGGTGCGCCGTGCACCGCGAACAGGCGGGCGTCCTCGGCCGCCGCGATCAGGCCGGTCTCCTCCCGCAGCTCCCGCACGAGTGCGTCGGACCACTCCTCGCCGTACTCGATGAAGCCGCCCGGCAGCGCGAGCAGGCCGCGGGCCGGTTCGATGTCGCGGCGGACCACCACCACACCCAGGCCCTCGGCCGTGCGGACCGGCAGCACCGCGACCGCCACCGGCAGCGGGTTGCGCCAGACGGTCTCGCCGCAGACCGCGCAGACTCGCGGCCATCCGGCGGCCGGCGGGTAGGCGGCGCCGCAGTAGGAACAGTGCGAGTACGGCGTGCCGGTCATGCCGCAGCACGTTACTCCGATCCCCGCCCAGCCTGCCGCGCCGCCGCTTCGTCCCACGCTGAGACCGCCGCGCCGCCGCTTCGTCCCGCGCTGAGCCTGCCGCGCCGCCGCTTCGTCCCGCGCTGAGCCTGCCGCGCCGCCGCTTCGTCCCGCGCTGAGCCTGCCGCGCCGCCGCTTCGTCGCGGCGCTCAGGCTGCCGGGTCGCCCGTGTAGAAGGCGGTGGTGCGTTCGGCTGCGGCCTTCGCCTCGTCGGCGTCGGTGCCGGCGGCGATGCTCGCTTCGCACCACAGTTGGCTGCTCAGCTCCATGGCCCGTCGTCCCTCGGCGGAGGCGGTCCATTCGGCGCCCTGTTCCGGGGTGATCCCGCTGCCGTCGCCGGCCAGGTGTGAGGCGAGGCCGAGCAGCCCGAGGTCCCAGCCGACACCGACCGCGCCCGGCCCGAACTGGGCCCACCGATCCTGGTCGACGTGCGCGATGTGGTCCAGGTCGAGGCGGGCCCGCTCGTCGCCGACCGGGGTGACCCGCACCTCGATCCAGCTCACCTCGCCGCCCATCTCCCAGGTGGCGGTGAAGCGGTGCGGCGGTTCGCAGCTCTCGACGGTGCCGTGGGCGTTGCCCTGGAGTTGGTAGGTGCCGCCCAGCCGCAGGTCGCCGGAGATCGGCAGGAACCAGCGCGGGATGCGCTCGGCGCTGGTGCAGGCGTCCCACAGGTCCTCGGCCGTCGCCTGGTAGGTCTGGCTGATGGTGGTGACCCGCGCCTCACCAGCTTCCAGGGTGCGGCTGCCGACCTGCCGCTGGACGGCGTTGATCTGCTCGGTGGCGTCGAACATCAGGTGTTCCTCTCGTCGGGTGGGTCGGCCGGGCCGCGCAGCCGACGTTCGCGTCGGCCCCGGGCCAGCTCGGTGGCGAGTGCCGCCAGGGGTGGGGTCCAGAACCGGCGGAAGTGCTCCAGCCAGCCGTCGACCTCGCGCAGTGGGCGTGGGTCGACCGCGTAGAGCCGCCGGGTGCCCTCCGGCCGCACTGTGGCGAAGCCGTTGTCGCGCAACACCTTGAGGTGCTGGGACACGGCGGGCTGGGAGATGCCGAACTCCTCGCGGATGACCGCGCTGACCGCGCCGGCGGTCTGCTCGCCACCGGCGAGCAGTTCCAGGATGCGGCGCCGGACCGGATCGCCCAGCACGTCGAAGGCGTGCACGACGACAGTTGTATCACTGACGGCTTATTTAAGCCAAGTCTGATAGTCCGATGAGCTTGTCCAGCCGGATCGGCAGCTCCCGGACCCGTACTCCGGTCGCGTGGTGCACCGCGTTGGCGACCGCCGCCGCGGCGCCGACGATGCCGATCTCGCCGATGCCCTTCACCCCGGCCGGGTTCAGCTCGTCGTCGCGCTCGTCCAACCAGTACGCCTCGATGGACTCCACGTCCGCGCAGCCGGTGATGTGGTACGTGGCCAGGTCGTGGTTGACCCAGTCGCCGTACCGCTCGTCGAGCAGGCCCTCCTCGTGCAAAGCCATCGACAGCCCCATCGTCATGCCGCCGATGAGCTGACTGCGCGCCGTCGTCGGGTTCACCACCCGCCCCGCCGCGAACACCCCGAGCATCCGGTTCAGCCGTACCTCGCCGGTGTCCGCGTCGACCCGCACCTCGACGAACTGCGCCCCGTACGCGTAGCGGGGCAGCGTCGGCTGCCCGCCCACCTCCTCGGTGGTGTCCGCCTCGGCGGTCACCTCGCCGGTCGGCGGCCCGCCGTCGCGCAGCTTCTCGCGCAGCGCCTGCGCGGCGCGTATCACCGCCCAACTCCAGCTGGAGGTCCCCATCGAGCCCCCGGCCACCGGCGCGGTCGGCAGGGCGCTGTCGCCGACGCGGATCTCCACCCGCTCCGGTGGCGCCCCGAGCGCGTCGGCGGCCACCTGCCACATCGCCGTCCGCGCGCCGGTGCCGATGTCGGTGGCGTTGACCTGAACCAGGAAGCTGCCGTCGGGCCGGGCGGTGGCCGTCGCCGAGGACGGCCGGGACCGGGCCGGGTAGCTCGACCCGGCCACCCCCGTGCCGATCAGCCAACGCCCGTCGCGCCGGGACCGGGGCGACGGATCACGGCCGGCCCAACCGAACCGTTGTGCGCCCTCGCGCAGGCACGCCACCAGGTTGCGGCTGGTGAACGCCCGACCCTGGTCGGGGTCGACATCGGTGTCGTTGCGGATGCGCAACTCCACCGGGTCGATGCCGGCGGCGACGGCCAACTCGTCCATCGCCGACTCCAGGGCGTACGCGCCGGGGCACTCGCCAGGGGCGCGCATCCAGAACGGCGTGGGCACGTCGAGGCGGACCAGCCGGTGCGTGGTGCGGCGGTGCGGCGCGGCGTACATGCTGCGGGTGTAGACGGCGGTCTGCTCGGCGAACTCCTGGATGGTCGAGGTCTGGCTGATCGCGTCGTGGCAGATGGCGGTGAGCCGACCGTCGGTGTCGGCGGCGAGGCGGACCCGCTGGATGGTGGGGGTGCGGTAACCGATCGGCCCGAACAGTTGCTGGCGGGTCAGCGCCAACTTCACCGGGCGGTCCACGTGTCGGGCGGCGAGGGCGGCCAACACCACGGCGGCCTTGGCATACCCCTTGCTGCCGAAGCCGCCGCCGACGTGCTGCGCGACGACCCGGACCGACTCCGCAGGCAGCGCGAACAGCTCGGCCAACGTGGCCTGCACCGACGAGGCGCCCTGGTTGGAGTCGTGCACCAGCAGCCGTCCGTCGCGCCACTGCGCCGTCGTGGCGTGCGGCTCCATCGGGTTGTTGTGGTACGCCGGAGTGCGGTACGTGGCGTCGACCCGCACCGGGGCGGCCGCGTACCCGGCGTCGAAGTCGCCCTCGGCGGTGTCCGTCGGATAGCTGGGGTTGACGTGGTCCGGCTTGTACAGGCCGGGGTGGTCGTCGGTGAGCACTGTGCTGTGCGGGCCGGTGTCGTAGTCGATGTGGACCAGCCGGGCGCCCTCGCGGGCCGCCTCCAGACTGGTGGCCACCACGACGGCGACGTACTGCCCCCGGTAGTGCACCGCGGGCTCCTGCAGCAGCCACAGCTCCGTCTGCGGGCCGGGTGTCAGCCGTGGCGCGTTGCCGTGGTGCAGCACCGCCAGCACACCGGGCGACGCCAGCGCCTGCGCCGTGTCGACGCGGGTGATCCGGCCCCGCACCACCGCCGACGGCACCGCCCAGCCGTAGCTGACCCCGTCCACCGGGTACTCCACCGCGTACCGGGCCGTGCCGGTGACCTTCGCCGGGCCCTCCAACCGGGGGTACGCCCGTCCGACCGCCCCGGCGCTCATGACGACGCCAGTTCGGTGAGCGCGCGCACGGTGATGGCCCGGGTCAGTGGCAGCTTGAAGCCGTTGTGCCGTAGCGGGCGCGCCTCGGCCAGCTCCGCGTCGGCGGCCCGTGCCGCCAACTCGGGGCTGAACGGACGACCGCGCAGCGCCTCCTCGGCCCGGTACGCCCGCCACGGTCGGTGTGCCACCGCCCCGTACGCCAGCCGCACGTCGCGAACCACGTCCCCGTCGAGGTCCAGCACCGCGGCCACCGAGCCGGCGGCGAAGGCGAACGAGGCGCGGTCGCGCACCTTGAGGTACGTCGAGCGGCGCGCGGCCGGTAGGGGCGGCAGCCGGACGGCGGTGATCAGCGCGCCCCGGGCCACTGTGGTCTCCCGTTCCGGGTGGGTGCCGGGGGAGCGATAGAACTCGGCGATCGGGATGTCACGGGGGCCGTCGGCCTCGTGCACCTCCACCACTGTGTCGAGGGCGGCCAGCGCGACGGCCAGGTCGGACGGGTGGGTGGCGACGCACTGCTCGGACCAGTCCAGCACCGCCAGGTCGCGGTTCTGGCCGTGCAGAGCGGCGCAACCGCTGCCCGGCTCTCGTTTGTTGCACGCCTTGCCGGTGTCCTGGAAGTAGACGCAGCGGGTGCGCTGCAACAGGTTGCCGCCGGTGGTGGCCATGTTGCGCAGCTGTCCGGAGGCGGCGGCGAGCAGGGCGCGGGCCAGCACCGGGTAGGCGCGGCGCACCACCGGGTGGGCAGCGAGGTCGCTGTTGCGGACTGTCGCGCCGATCCGCAGACCACCGTCGGGCAGCTCCTCGACGGTGTCGAGTGGAAGCCGGGTCACGTCCACCAGCACGTCGGGGCGTTGCACCCCGAGCTTCATGAGGTCCACCAGGTTGGTGCCGCCGCCCAGGTAGGCGGCCTGCGGTTCGGCCGCCAGCACGGCGACCGCCTCGGCCACGTTGGCGGGCCGGTGGTAGCGGAACGCCTTCACGAGGACGCCGCCGTCTCACGTACGGCCGCGACGATGTGTGGGTACGCGGCGCAGCGGCACAGGTTGCCGGCCATCCGCTCGCGGATCTCCGCGTCGGTCAGCTCGGCTGACGTGTTCAGGTCGTCGGTGACAGCGCTGGGCCAACCTTGGGAGACCTCGTCGAGCATGCCGCGGGCGGAGCAGAGCTGCCCGGGGGTGCAGTAGCCGCACTGGAACGCGTCGTGTGCGATGAAGGCGGCCTGCAACGGGGACAGCTCGTCCGGCCCGGCCAGCCCTTCGACTGTCACCACCGACCGGCCGTCGACGGTGACGGCGAAGATCAGGCAGCTCTTCACCCGGCGGCCGTCGAGCAGCACCGTGCAGGAGCCGCACTGGCCGTGGTCGCAGCCCTTCTTCGCCCCGGTCAGGTCGAGGTGCTCGCGCAGCGCGTCGAGCACCGTGGTGCGGTTGTCCAGGGTCACCTCGCGGGACGCGCCGTTGACCTCGAACGTCACCCGGGACGAGTGGCGTTCGTCGATCGTCGTCGTGTTCTCCGGTCCGCCCTGCACCGGCCCAGACTAGCTTTGTCGGTATATCTCAGGGCGAATAACGCAAAGCCCCTCGTACGGGAGGTGACGACGGTGACTGCCGGACTGCTGCTCGCCGCCGGCGCCGGGCGGCGCTACGGCCGGCCGAAGGCGCTGGTCGAGCTGGACGGCGAGCCGCTGGTGCGGCGTGCGATCCGGCTGCTCACCGACGGCGGCTGCGCACCGGTGCACGTGGTGCTCGGCGCGGGCGCCGACGAGATGCCCGACCTGCCCGGCGCGGTGTCGGTCCGGCACGATCGCTGGTCGGACGGGCTGGGCTCGTCGCTGCTGCGCGGCCTGGCCTCACTGCCCGCCGACGTGTCCGCCACTGTCGTGGTCCTCGTCGACCAGCCGCTGCTCAGCCCGGTAGCGGTGCGCCGGGTGCGCGCGGCGTACACCGGTGCGGCGGTCGTCGTGGTCGCCACCTACGCCGGTCGGCCCGGGCACCCGATCCTGCTGGGTCGACAGACCTGGCCGCTGCTGAACCGGTACGCCGTGGGCGACCGGGGTGCCCGTGACCTGCTGCGCGAGCGGCCGGACCTGGTGGTCGAGGTGCCCTGCGACGACGTCGGCACACCCGTCGACGTGGACACCCCGGCCGATCTGCGCGCGGTCACCGACGCGTCAGCCACCGAGGCAGCCCCTCGCTGGTCACCGCGTGATAGCTGATCATGACGATCACACCGATCAGGCCCAGCAGCGGGTTGACGAACCAGCCGAGCAGACCGCTGAGCCCGTACAGGACGAGGCCGGTGACCGGTCGCAGCCGCTGCGCCCGCACGTACCCGGGGCTGACCCGACGCTCCAGCAGCGCTGGGTGTCGGTGCAGGTAGCCGAAGAACACCAGCCAGGGCGCCGACATCAACGCCGCGGAGAGCGCGTACAGGGCGACCGCCGCGCGCTGGTCGTCGATGTCGCCCCGGGTGAACGCGGAGGCCAGCACCGCGGTGGGGAAGGGAATGATCACCGCGCCGAAGAGCACGCCGAGGTTGATCCAGCTCAGCGTGAGGGTGGTCCGGCGGATCAGGCGCAGCAGCGCATGGTGGTTGAGCCAGAGCACCCCGATATAGACGAAGGACACCACGAAGGCGAGGTACGAGGGGCCCTCGTCGAGCAGATCGGTCAGCAGCTCACCCTCGTGGTACTCGGGCACCCGCAGGTCGATGACGAGCAGCGTGATGACGATGGCGAAGACGCCGTCGCTGAACGCCGCCATCCGCTCGGTGCCGGAGACCCGCCCGGTGGGCTCGGGCTGCTCGATCTCGTCAGGCGCTGCGGACATTGCCGCAGGCTAGCCACTCGGCGCGGCGGCCGGTGGCGGTTTCACCCGACCGGGACACGAACGGCCGCCCAGGGTCACCCCCGGGCGGCCGTCGCGCTGCCCGCCGGTCAGGCCACCGGCGTCGCGGTGCCCGCCGCCCGGGCGAGCCGCTGGTGGGCGCGGATCACCTCGGCGTAGCGCAGACCGCTCGCCTTCACCGTCCGACGCTGGGTGGCGTAGTCGACGTGCACCAGCCCGAAGCGCTTGTCGTAGCCGTACGCCCACTCGAAGTTGTCCAGCAGCGACCAGACGAAGTAGCCGTCCAGGGGGACCCCTCGGGCCACCGCCGAGGCGCACGCGGCCAGGTGCTGCTCCAGGTGGTCGGTGCGTTCCTTGTCTTCCACAGTGCCGTCGGCGGTGACCTCGTCCGGCCACGCCGAGCCGCTCTCGGTGACGATGATCCGGCCCGGCCGGTACTCCTCGTGCACGTCGACGAGCAGCCGCTCCAGGCCCGCCGGGTACATCTCCCAGCCCATCGCGGTCTCCACCGAGCCGGGCACCGGCACCTGCCGGGCGTACGGCGCCGCGCCGGTCGGGTCGTCGACCACCAACTGCCGGAAGTAGTAGTTCACCCCGAGGAAGTCCGTCGGCGTGGCGATCGTCGCCAGGTCGTCCCCGCGTACCGGCGGCTCGACCCCGTAGGTGGCGATCATGTCGGCGGGGTAGCCGCGCCCGTGGATCGGGTCCAGCCACCACCTGTTGACGTGCCCGTCGGCGCGCCGGGCCGCCGCGACGTCCTCGGGTCGGTCGGTCGCCGCCTCGATCGGGCTGAGGTTGAGCACCAGCCCCACCGAGGCCGGCCGGGCGGCGTTGGCGCGGATCGCCTGGGTGGCCAGGCCGTGCCCGAGCAGCACGTGGTGCGAGGTGTGCACCGCGCGGGTCAGGTCCCGCTCGCCGGGGGCCATGTTCCCCTCCAGGTGCCCGATCCAGGACACGCAGAGCGGCTCGTTGACTGTGCACCAGTCGGCGACCCGGTCACCGAGCCGGCCGGCGACCACCGCCGCGTAGTCGGCGAACGCCTCGGCGGTGGCGCGCTCCGGCCAACCGCCCCGGTCCTGCAGCACCTGCGGCAGGTCCCAGTGGTAGAGCGTGACGAATGGCCGGATCCCGTCGGCGAGCAACGTGTCGACGAGCCGATCGTAGAAGTCCAGCCCGGCGGTGTTGACCCGCCCGACGCCGTCGGGCATGACCCGAGGCCAGGCCACCGAGAAACGGTACGCGTCCACGCCGAGGCGGCGCAGCAGCGCCAGGTCCTCCGGCCACCGGTGGTAGTGGTCGCACGCCACCGCGCCGGTGTCGCCGTTGTCGACCTTGCCGGGAGTCGCCGAGAAGGTGTCCCAGATGGACGGCGACCGGCCGTCGACGTCGACGGCCCCCTCGATCTGGTACGCCGCCGTGGCGACACCCCAGAGGAAGTCGGGTGGAAGAATAGACAGGTCGGGGCAAGGTACGTTGAACACGTGGGTTGGATGA
>NZ_JBEZFO010000043.1:0-18636 GCF_040649495.1 Micromonospora sp. NPDC048947 | reverse complement strand
GCGGGGCGCCCCCACGAAGCTGCCCAGCGCGAGCGCGGCCAGCGTCAGCGCCAGCCCCGGCAGCAGCCAGGCGGCCGCCCCCGGACCGCCCGCGGCCGGGGGCAGCGCCGCCCCGGCGAGGGTCAGCGCGGGAACGCTCACCCCGAGGACGGCGGCGGCCCGGACCAGCAGCAGCCGCAGCCCGCCGGACGGGGTCGAGGTGACGACCTCGTACAGCGGATCGGCGTGCCGCCCGTACGACAGGGCCACCCCGGCGAGCGGCAGCACCGGCGCCGTCACCAGCAACAACGGCCGTACGGAGGCCCCGAGCCCGGCCCCGTACGACAGCCCGAGGGCCCCGAGGACCACGACGCCGAGCGCCACCGCCCAGGCGCCCCGCAGGGCGGGCCCCGCCGCCCAGAGAACCCGGGCGGCCCGGGACAGCCGCGGCGACACCCCCGTGGCCCCCGCGGCTGTCGTGTGGGTTGCGGAGGTGCGGGCGTCGGCGGGTGGGTTTGTGGTGGGGGCCGCGTGGGCGGCTGGGCTCTCGCCGGTGCTCGCGCGGGCAGCGGGGCCCGCGGTGATGCGTGGACTCGCAGTGGTGCTCGCGGCGGCGCCCGCGTTGCCGTACGCGGGACCCTCCGGCCCCCCGGCGTACGCAGGGGAGTTCACCGCCCCCCGTGCCTCCGCCGCCGCCCGCTCCGGCAGCCCCTCCACCGCCACCCGCTCCAGCACCGCCGCCCGGATGCCCGCCAGCAGCGGGCCCGTCTCCGGGACCGCCCGGGCCGTCGACGAGACCAGGGCCGCGCAGGCGCCGCACGCCTCGACATGCTTCTCCACGGACCAGGCGTCGCTCTCGGCCGCCGTACCGCCCGCATAGCGCGCGGCCAGCTCGGCGTCCACGTGCCAGCCGGGGCCCCGGCCCGGACGTTCCCGCCTCATGCCGTACCTCCCAGGGCTTCGCCCTCCGGCGCCAGCCGCTCCAGGGCGGCCCGCAGTTCGCGGCGGGCCCGCATCGCGCGGGTCTTGACCGTGCCCTCGGGGATGCCGAGCAGCGCCGCGGCCTCCCTCGTCGACAGCCCGTCCACCACCGTGGCGCGCAGGACCTCGCGCAGTTCCGGGGAGATCCCGGCCAGCGCGGTGCCCACGTCCCCGTACTCCAGGCCTGCCAGCACCCGGTCCTCGGCGGAGGGCGCGAGGGCCTCCGGGGCCGGGCGGACCGGACTCAGGGGCCGTTCGGCGCGGGCGTCCGCCCGCAGGGCGTCGACGAGCCGGCGCGAGGCGATCACCCACAGCCACCCGCCGACCTGCGCGCCCCGGTGCGAGGCGGCGGAGCGCCACACGGTCACGAAGGTGTCCTGGAGCACTTCGCGTACGGTCTCCGCATCCGCGCACCGCCGCGCGAGCCGGGCGTGCAGCCACCCGGCGTGCCGGTCGTAGAGCGCGCCGAGCGCGTCCGTGTCGCCGCGTGCCACGGCACGTACGAGTGCCGCGTCATCCTTCTCCGTACCGTCATCCCGGTCCTCCCCCGCAGGGCGCAACAGCCTCACACCCTCCCTATCGCCCGCCGGACCGTATCCGGTTCACGCGGCTTCACCGGGCTTCACGGGCCAAGGAGAGGCGGGCCGGAGGCAGGCGGGGGAGGGGGCCAGGGGAATAGCGGTTCCCCGCCGCGCGCTCCCGAGGACAGAGGCCCCTGGCGGCGGCGCGATTGTCCCATCCCGATTGTTGCTGCATCGGGACCTGTCTCTGAGCTGCGGGATGAAGAAACGTGTTGGTCCGTACGGCCCGGATCTGCGCAGGTTGACTTTGCATTTTCGCGTTAAGAGGTTCAACTTGTGGTGTCGTAGGGGCTGACGGCTGGTCGTCAGCTGAGGTATCACCTGTGCATGCGGTATCCACAAGGGGGGGCACCGCCGAACGCCAGCAGTTCCACGAGGAGTTACGGTTCCAGGCGGCGGAGCGGTTCGCCCGGGGCGAGGCGAGCTCGGTGATCGCCAGGGGCCTGCGGGTCAGTGTCCGGTCGGTGCAGCGGTGGCGGCGGACATGGGACGAGGGCGGCCCGCGTGCCCTGCGGTCACAGGGACCGGCTTCGCTTCCCAGGCTGAGCCAGAAGCAGTTCGCCCAGCTGGAAGCGGAGCTGGCCAAGGGGCCGGCCGCGCACGGCTGGGAAGACCAGCGGTGGGCGCTGGCGCGGGTGAAGACGGTGATCGGCCGGCGCTTCCACCTGACCTACACCGTCCAGGGCGTGCGCAAGCTCCTGGTCCGCAACGGCTGGTCCTGCCAGGTCCCGGCCCGACGCGCCATCGAGCGGGACGACGAGGCGGTCGCGGGGTGGGGCAAGGAAGTGTGGCCCTGCGCGGAAGACTCGCGGCGGTGAGTGGAGCCTGGCTCGTCTTCGAGGACGAGGCCGGATTCTCCATGACGCCGCCGCAGGCCAAGACCTGGTCCCGGCGCGGGTGGACCCCGGTGGTGCGGGTCCGCGGCCGTTCCCGCAGACGGATATCCATAAGGCCGCCGGCCTCCGAGAGTTTGCCGAGGCACGGGACTGGCTGACCATCTACTACCTGCCGCCCTACGCACCCGACCTCAACCCCGTCGAAGGCATCTGGTCCCTCCTACGGCGCGGATGGCTCTCCAACGTCGCCTTCAGCACGCCCGATCACCTCATCCAACGCATCCGACACGGCCTACGGCACATCCAGTACCGCAGCCACCTCATAGACGGATGCCTGGCCGAGACCGGCCTGACCATCAGACCCGGCTGACCGACCACGACACCACGCGTTCAACCTCAGTAGTCGTTCACTTCAGTCTGATGTGGACTCCATCGATGGTCAGAGAGCGTTGCGTCGAACGGCTGGCGGCCGACCCCTGGCCTCGCGAGGTCCGCCGAGGAGACGGAGGTGATTCTCGATGTCGCAGCCCGGCGGCGCGCGGTTTCGTCAGATGTGTGTGGCCTCGAAGAGTGAGAGGACCTCCGTTCCTTCATGGACGCGGAGCGTCACGGAAGCCCTGGCTGTGAGGGCGTCTTCAAGGCGCGGTCGATAGAGGGGGTGCAGTCGCGTGAGAGCATCCTCCACGTCCGCCCACTCGGCGGCACTGGATTCCGCTGTTGGGCGAGGTTCCCCCGACACGGCTGTGGCGATGAAGATGCCGGCGAGGATGCCCCGGCTCGGATGCTGGTAGACGCCCACCAGGCCGTGGACTTTGACGTGGACCCCGGTCTCCTCGTAAGTCTCGCGAGTGGCGGCATCATGGAATGCCTCGCCCGGATCCACCAAGCCGCCGGGCAGCTCCCATCGTTCCGGGGAGCGGCGGCGCGCAATAAGGACACGTCCCACGTCGTTGAACGTAACGCAGGTGGCCCCCAGGGCGTATCTTCTCGGCGGCTGAGAGATCATGTGTGTCCGGCTGCTAATCACTTCCCAGCCCTGCCTTCATGTTGTGAAAGACCAGAAGATATCTCCAGAAGAGGAGGCGTCGAATCCGCCTGCCTGGAAGATATGCAGCACTGTCTTCTCGGATCTCCGCAAGCGACATCGAAGGGGGCGCCACAGGTGCTGAAGGAGACTGCGTGCCCCGATCGGCACGGCTTCCTGACCAGCTTTCTCGGAAGAACACCGCAGCACGCCAAATAGCGTTCACAGGTACGGCCAGAAGGCTTACGGCGTGGTCCCATAGTGTTGCTTCTCGGTAGCAGCCGAGGATCACCAAGACGCCGTTCGCGGTGAGCGATGCGCGCAGCTTCTGCACGGTCTCAAAGGGGACGTGGTGGATGCTGGCCAAGCACGCGATGTAGTCGTACGTGTCCGGCGTCAAGGTTAGGCGTGTGATATCTGCCCGCTGGAAGCGGATCTGCCTGGGGAGAGCGAGAGTAGAATTCTTCTCTCGTGCGGCGGTGACGACGTGATTATCTACGTCAATGGCATCTACTTCGATTCCTCGAACCGCTAGTTTTTGTGCGAACCTCCCTGTGCCGCAGCCCACCTCAAGGGCCCTTCGGCATGATTCGGGGAGTTCACGAAGTAACAGGTCATGGTAATGATCGTTGTGGTTGAACGGCACGGCGTCATCATGACACGGGCTCGTCCAGGGAGCCCGACCCTGCTTGACGGGCCTCGCGTTGCAAGCGGCTGACTGACTGGCGGTGCAGCACGAAGGCGGCGACGGCCAGCCAGCCGGCGCCCAAGAGTTGCCCAGCGAGCACATCGACACTGAAGTGCGCACCGAGAAGGACCCTGCTCCACGCGACGAGTTCGGCGCTCACCCCAGCAAGGAACAGCATCAGTGCGGAGACGGCCCGCGGCATCTGGGAACTGAAGTAGAGCGCGGCCAGCAGGAATCCGGTCGTCACACCGACCGCGTGTCCGCTGGGGAAACTGAAGCCGTCGGCTTGAATCGAGGCACAATCCAAGGACGGACGCTGTCGTTCAACCCATCCCTTGATCAGGTTGCAGCTCACTGTGGCGGCGTACGGAATGACCAAAAGGACTGCGGCAGCTGTGATGTTCCGCCGGATCAGCGCGAAGCACGCGGATCCGGCGGCAATGATGGTCACGGGCCACGGGTTGCCCCACGAGGTCAGTGCCTCGAGAAGCCGGGCACTGGACGCGCTGCTGCTCGTCCAGGCGCAGAGCGTCTCGCTCAGCCGTTCGTCCCACCGGAAGGTGACGAGGACGAGTAACAGACCGGCGTGGGCCGCTGCCCACCACGCGAACCAGGCCAGTGACCGAGGCCGGTCGCCCGAGTGGTTTCGGATCATGCGGGGCTGGTGGACTTCGAAATGTGGTCCAGCAGCCCGCGGGGCGTACGGATCGTCCGCAGGGTGCTGTCCTCTATCTGGCAGTCGAACTCGTCCTCGATACGGCTGATGATCTCAATCTGGTTGAGGGAGTCGATGTCCAGATCGCCGAAGGTGACGTCCAGCTGTTCCTGGGAGAAGGCGTTCCCGGTGATTTCCTCGATCAGGGGTGCGAGGACTGCGAGGAACTGTTGCTCGGTCATGGATGTGTTTCCCTTCGTGATGAGTGATCGATGGTTGCGTCACGAGGCGCGGCGCCCATAGCGGGCACGCCAGTGCATACGTGTGCTGGTCAGGCCCCACACCGCGCCGGCGAAGATGGCAAGAATCGCCATGTCAGCAAGGGCCCGGGAGGCGTCGGGTGCCGTTAAGGAGTGACGCAGGCTGTCGGCCGCGTAGACCGCCGGGTTGAGGTTGCCGATCCAGATCAGTGCGTCGGGCAGCAGTTCTGGTGGGACTGCCACCGGGCCTGCGGCCATCATGAGGAGCGTGGTGGCCAGGCTGAGAGAGGAAGCCTGTTCGATGGTTCCGGATCTGCTGCCGATGAAGGCCCCCAGTCCGGCTGAAGGGAGCAGGGCGAGCAGGAGGCACAGCGGGGCGAGTGGCGAGAACGTGAGCGGGACGTCGAGTAGGGCCGAGCCGAGCAGCAGGGTGACCGCGATGGCAGGCAGCGACAGGATGGAGAAGGCTGCGAGTGTGGCAAAGATGAGAGCCTCGCGACGGACAGGCAGCGCGGCATAGTACTCGAAGGCGCCGTTTCCGCGCATGAACGCGAAGTTGCTGGCGATTTTATTTTGAGTCTCGAACAGGATCGCCATGGTGACACTGCCGGTCAGGACATATTCGGTCGCGGCGTGGCCAGAGTTCCGGGCGAAGAGCCCCAAGGCGGCGATGCTGACCAAAGGGGCAAGCACACCAGTTAGCACCATCTGGGGCCAGGACCACCGCCAGTTGGTGAGCTGAATCCTGAACAGGTCCCAGACCTGCCCAAGGAAGCTCAGTCCGAGCTTTTTGTCATGCGTAGCTGACATACACGTCTTCCAGTGTCGCTGTGTGCATTGTGAACTCGGGGAACTGGGTGAGGTCCACGTCCTTGGTCAGGTGCGGCAGGTCGGCGGAGTCGACCAGGGCGACGACCTTGCCGCGGTGCTCGGACTGCACCCGGACATAGTCAGGCAGCCCGTGCACTTGTGCGTCGCCCAGCGTGATCGACAGGCGTACCTGGGAATGGAGCGAGGACTTCAGCTCGGCCGGAGCGCCCAGCGCGACGAGCCGACCTTCCTTGAGGATTCCGACCCGCTCGATCACCTGTTCCGCTTCGATGGCGTTGTGGGTGATGAGGATTATTGTGTGACCATCGCGTTGGTTCAGTTCCCTGAAAAGCTGCCATACCTGGCGGCGCCGAGACGGGTCCAACTCGTTGGTGGGCTCATCCAAGATGAGCACCGGCGGTGATCCGACCAAGGTCACCGCGATCTGCAGTAGTCGGCGTTCTCCGCCGGAGAGCTGTCGGGCGACCTTGCCGGCCAGGTGGGTCAGGCCGAGCAACTCCAACAGGGCGTCACGCTCCCGGCGGGCCGCCTTGGCGGCGACACCGCGGAGGTGTGCACTGAAGTAGACCGCCTCTTTGACGGTCAGGCTGTTCAGGGCGAAGGCAGTCTGGGGCATGTAGCCAACCGTGGCCGCCGTGAAACGAGGATGGGTAAAGACATCGCGCCCCAGCAGTCTCACCGTCCCCCCGTCCGGTCGCACCAGTCCGATCATCTGCTTGATCAGGGTTGTCTTTCCCGCACCGTTGCTGCCCAGAAGCCCGAAGAATTCGCCCTGCTTGATGTGAAAAGAGATCTCGCCATTGGCCGGCCTAGGGGATCCGTCGAACTGCTTGTGCAGGCCCTCGACCTCATATGCGTAAGGAAGGTTCTCCGGCACGATCACATCTCCCGCGCCGCTTGCCGCCAGATGCTGCGGACCACGGCTGAGGCCCCCGTGATGTCGCTGGGGGGAGCCAGCCGCGCTGCTACCCGGCCGAAGCAGCGGAAGAAGCCACTCATGGCTGAGTCGCTGGGCAGGTAACCGTGTGATGCGGACGCCACGCTCTCGCTCGGTGTCGCGTTGCTGTACTGGAATTCGGTGTGCGGGCCGCAGGTCACCGTGAGATGGCCCAGCCGCGGGCTGCCTACCGGAAAATTCAACTGGTCCTGTTCGGCTGGAGTGAGCACGCTGATGGAATGATCGAGTGCGCGCAGTGCCCGGTCGAGGCGCTTCTTCTCCGCCGGCGGCAGAGGTGCGTCGGCGTACAGGTAGGCGCAGTTGCTGTCACCTTGGAAGACCATGCGGTCGGCGAGGCCGAGGTCCTCCAGCACGTGGTTCGGGCGCAGGTGGGTCTCGACGTAGTCGATGCCGTGGTCGGAGAAGAAGAGGAACTCCGTATGCTCACCGACGGCCCGGGCGAGCCGCATCACGCAGGCATCGATCCGGGCGTAGACGTCCAGAATCTGCTGCCATGCGCGACTTCGTTCGCTGGAGGTGCCTCGGACCGCATGCCAGTAAAGGAACTCCTGGGCATGGTCAGCCTGGTTGAAGCGCACGAACAGGACATCGGGGTCATGCTGCTTCAGGACGTCGAGGGCGGTCTGTTCCACCCACTCGGCACGAGGCGACTCGTGGAACGTGTGGTCTGGATTGGCGGTGTATTCGACGTACAGGGACGCGGGCCCTTCACCAGCGCGGTCCGGCATATCGAGCCCGCCGAATCCCAGAGTGATAACGGCGGTTCCCAGACGCACCTCGATCTGGCCTTCGTCGAGCCTGCGGCAGGAGACCGCCACGGACACGGAACCCGAAGACACGGGGATGTCCAGCCGCGTGGGCCGGAGGCCGTCGGCCACGACAGCGGTCTCTCGGTGGCTTCCCACCGTGATCACGTTCGTATGCTGATCGACCCGGAGATACAAGGTCACCTCGTATCCCAGGTAGGAGAGCTGCACCACCCCCTCGGCCGCCCCGTCAACGGTCGGTCCGAGCGCGACGACCAGGTCCCGGGCGGGGGCGTACAAGCAGTAGCAGCTGGGGATCGCGAGCTGGGCGTTGCGGGAGAAGGTCTGCGGGAAGTGGACGGCGGCGGCCGACGCCCCTTGCCGGGCAAACCAGTCGAGCAGGCTCGGTGCGGTGAGCGAGCTTTCCTCGTAGGGGTGAAACGATGAAAGCGGATCGTCCGAGCGCCGGCGGATCTCCGCAACACTCTCCCGCTCCCAGAAGCGGTTCCCCACGATCCCGTGCCCGCTCGGGTACGTCCCGGTAAGAAAGGACGCGTGGGAGGGCGCTGTGGACGAGGGGTAGATACTGTGCAGCTCGTGCACGGCAGTGCCGGGAAGTGTCGGCATGGCCCGGCTCAGATTGAAGAAGTCGTGCTCGCGGATGATCCCGGGAAGCCCGCCGTCGACACAGATGACGACCATACGCCTGCGCCGCCCGCTCATGTGCTCAACTCCGCTGTGCTCAGGGATCCGTGATCCATCAGGGTCTGTGGGGCGAAGGTGACATTGTGTTGGTGCAGAAGCCAGGCACCACCCGAGTCTCCGGGACGGTACTGCCAGTGTGTGATTCCAGCGTGCGCAACCAGCAGCTCTACCCTGCCGGTCCCGCCACACAGCAGTTCATTGACAGCGTCGAAGAAGCCACTGTGGGTGACCAACACCATCCGCTGGTCCTCCGACGCCTGATGACACAGCTCGCTCATGCATGTGGCGACCCGCGTCATGAACACATGCCATGACTCCGCCCCCGGCGGCGGCGGATGGAGCCGGTCCTCCCGCGGGTTCGGCAGAAGCTCACCCGCGACCGGCGACCAGACGATCTCGTTGAGGCGCGGATCCTCCCGTGCGGCAAGGCCGGTGTGCGCCGCGACGATATCGGCGGTCTGCCGGGCGCGGGGAAGCACACTGGTGCGAAGCTCTGTGGGACGCTGCTCAGCCAGCCAATGAGCCGCAGCCTGCGCCTGTCGGCGTCCTCGCTCGGTCAGGCGATCCTGGTGCGGGTCGAACTTTCCGGAACGGTCCTCGGCGTGGCGCAGTAGGTAGAGGTGCATGTCACTCCAGCGACGCGGGGGTACTGGTGTGCCAGTTCCACGCCGTACGAACGATGAGGTCAAGGTCGCGTTCTGCTCGCCAGCCGAATCGGCTCAACGCCAGACTCGGATCGGCCCAGGACAGACCTGGGTCCCCTGGACGGCGGGGCGCCATGGCAACCGGGATCTCCTTCCCGGAGACGTCGTGCAAGACATCGATCAGCTCGCGCACGCTGACGGGCTGGCCGCGGCCCAGGTTCACCGGCCCGCACTGACTGCCCTCTTGCAGGCCCTCCAGGACCCGCACGTGGGCCTGGGCGAGATCCTCGACGTGGATGTAGTCGCGCAGAGCCGTCCCGTCGGTCGTCGGGTAGTCGTTGCCGAAGATCCGCAGGGTGGGCGCCAGGCCCAGGGTTGCGCGTACGGCCACCGGGAGGAGTTGGGTTGCTGCCGGGCCCGCGTACTCTCCCAGGGAAGCGTCGTCGGCTGCACCTGCCGCGTTGAAGTACCGCAGGTTGGCGTAGCGCATCCTGGTGGCCTGCGCGTAGGAGGCGATCACGCGCTCGCACAGGTACTTCGTCTCTCCGTACGGACTTTCGGGCCGTACGGGCGCGGTCTCATCCACCGGGCAGATTTGCGGGGTGCCGTACACGGCGCACGAGGAGGAGAAGACGAAGCGCTCCACACCGGTGCGTGCGCACAGGGCGAGCACGTTCTGCGTCCCCGTCAGGTTGACGGAGAAGTACGTGTTGATGTCACGCAGCGACTCTTCAGAGGACTTCAGGGCCGCGAAGTGGATCACGGCCTCAGGGAGAAACTCCTCGAAGACCGTGCCCATGCCGGCGATATCGAGGATGTCCACCACGCGCAGGTGGCAGCCACGGACTGCTTCGCGGCGGCCCGTGCTGAGGTTGTCGACAACCACGACGTCGTGGCCGGCCGCAAGGAGGCGCCGTACGGTGAAGGAGCCCACATACCCGGCACCCCCAGTCACGAGCACTCTCATCGCACATCAACTCCACTGGGAACCGCTGCCATGGGGCCGCGTAGTTCTCGTCCGATCATGAATGCCTCAGCCGCTTCCACTCCCACCTGCGTCCCCCGGTATGAAGCCAGCGTCCGAACGGCCGCCAGGGAGCGAGGGTGGGGCGGGTCGTACAGCTCGTACGGGTAGGCGGCAAGTGCCCGGCACTTGGCTTCGACGTGCCCGGTGACGTCGTAGAACAGGTTGGGGGTGAACGGCGCCACCAGGCCCGATTGCTGTTCCGTGGAAGACAGGACCTCGAAGTGCAGCACCTGCCGAACGGAGCCGGACCCGAGGACGCGGGTGCCGTACCCCACTGCATGGGCGACGCTGCGGTGGTCCGCGTGGATGTCGCCAGGGTGGTGAGTGAAGACCACTTCGGGCTGTGCCTCACGCAGGGCGTGGCTAACCGCATCGACGACCTGTCGCTGGGGGAGGTCGGCCAGGAGGCGTCCGTCGGCCGCCAGACCGCCGAACGACACCTCGGCCGCACCGAGCTCCCTGGCCGCCACCCGGCAGCGATCCCGCGCCTCCTCGATCTTCACCCCCGAATGCCGCAGCGAGATACCCTCGGCGAGGATGTGGATCTGGACCGCCGCGCCCTGCTGGCTCAATGCCGACACCGTGGCCCCGGCACCGAGAACCTCGTCATCCGGGTGTGCGGCGATGACAAGGACCTTCACGCGGGCTCCGTAACCGGTCGTTCGCCGTCCGCGGTGCGGGCCGCAGGCGTCGCCTGACCATCCTGCCGGACCAGCGCGCCCATGGCGTAGAGCCGGTGCGCAAGCACACCGAGCGTCTCTTCGGGGAGCTTGGTCAACTGGAGTGGGTCACCGGCTTCGACCGCGGTGCGCACGACAGCGCACGTAGCGCTGTCCAGTTCCATGATGTGCGATGTACGCGGCACGAAGACGAAGCCGCCTTGTGTCTCTTCACGCAGCCGTACGTCGTCCCACACCACTTCGTGAAGGACCGTCTCCGGGGTGAGCTGTTCCAGGGCCAGGAGATCGAGACGGTGGGCGAGGTACTCCACGCGTCGTACTGCACGATGTCCGCCGCGAACCGACTCGGATCCGGCGGCTCCCATGGTCTCGGCGGCTTCGCGGTCGCTCAGGAGCCGCTGCATCGCCTGCCGCAGGTCCTCGTCGTCGATGACCAGCAGACCGTGCCGCTCGTCCTCGACGAACTCCGGGATGCCGCCCTGGACAGAGGCGATGACGGGGCGGCCGGCGGCCATGGCCTCCTTGAGCGCGAGCGGGCCGGTCTCGGGAACCGTGCTGGTGAGGACCACGGCGTCACTGGCCTTGATTACCGGGGCGACGTGGTCCTGGTGGCCGAGGAATCGGACCCGTTCGGCGACACCCCGTTCGATGGTCTGGCCTCGTAGTTCTGCCTCCAGCGGCCCCTCACCCGCGACCACCAGCAGCGGGGGCGCGGCGTCCGGCGGCAGCTCCAGGTCAGCGAAGGCGTCGATCACCTGGTCGATGCCCTTCTCCCAGGCCAGGCGGGCCAGCACGAGGAGGACGAACTGGTCTGATTCGGCTCCGAGTTCCTTTCGAGCGGCGCCGCGGTCGGCGGCGTCCAGAGCCGCGAGCAGAGGCTCCCCGACGCCACTGGTGAGTATCTCGACCTGTTCGTCCTTCAAGACACCGGCGTTGATCAGCGGCTCGAACTGGCGTTGACGCTGTTCCCGTGACGTGGTGAAGACCAGGTTCACGCCAGTGAACAGGTCGCGCACCTCGTCGGTGGTTCCCAAAGGGAACGCCGAGTGCCGGAAGAGGCACACGGCGGCATCAGTCGCGCCCTGCGACTGGGCGTGGTGGACCGCGGCGGCGTCCGCGCGGCCGGAGACACACACGATATGAGGACGACGATGCCGCAGCGCCCTGCAAACCGCCTCGGCCGCGTCGTCGCTGGCGAACGCCGGCACACTCACGGTCGTCACCCCGGCGGCACGGCACTGCTCAAGCATGGCTCCACCTTCCTCCGCGAGGACGGTGACCGCATGGCCTGCCTGCGCCAGCCCGAGCGCCATGTCGTGCATGTAGCGGTGTTTGCCGCCCCATACCTGATCGGAGACAGTGAAGATGATCTCCATTAGTTCCGAACACCCCTCCCGAAGATTCCCGGGCACGAGCCAGGAATGGTCCATAAAGCACTGAATGCGCGAAGAGCCGCCAAGCGGGCGTTGCCTACGCCTCCCAGCACGGCATAGGTCATGCCGCTGGCTCGCGCTTCGCGCAGACACTCCTCGATGAGCGCTGTTGCCAAGGACAGATCGCGACCGCGTGCCTCGGGCACGAGCGCAATCGCAGACAGCATCCCGAGCCGCGCAGTGTCGTAGGCAAGGAAGCCGAGCAAGCGGTCCTTGGGCGGCAGTTCCTTGTTCCGGTCGACCACGATCACAGACGAGATCGGATCCCGTGAGAACGACCGGTGGATCTCGCTCGCCCAGCCTCCACCGAAGGTCTCTCTGAGCCAGTCGACAATCAGCAGCTCCTCACTCGCTTCGGGACGACGCACCCACAGGTCTCGGCCGTTGACCGTAAGAGACGTGGGAGTGGAACTCGGCGTCCAGGTCCGGAAGTCGATGAAGAGATCCGCCCATTCAAGGCTCTTGTCGTCCCGCGCCGCCGCGCTCTTGCGTTCGCTTGAATCGGGAATCCACCACGCCGCCTGCCGCAGCACCGACGGGAAGTGGTCCGCGTATTCGCTGACTTCCGTCATCGCGTAGGCATACCCCAGCCACTGAAGCCGCTCGAGTGCGACATGGACGAGAAGCCAGTGCATGCCCGCACGCTCCGCCGGGGCGACCACGGCGGCCACCTCGCAGGCGCCGACTGTGCCCGGGCCCTTGACGTTGATGCCACACCGGCCCAGAAGCGTCCCTTCCCGGTGCAGTTCGACGAAGGACTGGGCTCGCGGCCCAGCGGCCCCTTTGAACCGGGGAACGACACGAGCGATATCGGGCGATGCGGTGGCAGAGCTCAGAGCGTCGAGCAGAGGCTGGGACGGCGTGAGGTCGTACAGGCGTATGAGGGCCTCCCTGGACAAGGCCTACCTCACCTCCGCGCCTTCGAAGATCTGCCGGTCCAGCAGCGAGGTGAGCGGGGGACCGTCCGGTCCGTCACCGGTCGCGAAGTCCCAGAAGATCTCGCGCAGACGCTCCTCGGTGAACTCCTCCTGCTCCTGGACGAGCTGCTGCTGCCCCTGCGTCCAGATCTCCTGTACGGGAGCATCCTTGGTGTTCCCCAAGGGCGCGGCACTGTAGAGGCGGCTCATGGTCACGTCGCCTGTGGCGGAGATCGCGATGCTGCTGTCGCGCACCAGGTAGGGGAACATGACGACGTCCTGGAAGGGACGCAGCTTCTCGCCCGGGACCAAGTAGGGCGCGTTGAGGTTCAGGTCGAAGTCCGTGGCCGGCACGTCCCGCTTGAACTCGGTCACCTTACGGTGGACCGCCATGGTCTCCTCCTCTGTCAGGAGTAGACGGTTGCGGCCACCGCGGCCGTGCGCCCGGACCAGGATGAGGTCCTGGCGCCGGAAGCCGTGGGCTCGCAGGTAGTGCGCGAGGTCGAACACGTTGTGCTGGTTGGTCTTCATGACCGTGGTCAGCACCTTGAAACTGCGCACACGGTCGCGGAGGTAGATCGAGTTCTCCACGACGGTGTCGAACACGTCCATGAGCCGTACGGCGGCGAACGTCTCCCGCGTGCCGTCCATGCTGACCCGGATGGACGAAATGCCGCTGTCCACGATGCGGTCGAGCTGTTCCCGCGTGTGCGCTGCCGCGTTCGTGATGAGAGTGACGGTCGAATGGCGCAGCTTCGGAACGACGTCAAGCAGCTGCCAGAACCCCTTGCGGATCGTCGGCTCCCCACCGGTGAGGGTGATCTCGAATGTCCCCATCCGGTCCAGCTGGAGCATGATGTCCTGCAACTGCTCGATGGACAGCATCTTGCGGCGGATGTGGACGGGGATCTCCCCGGTGTTCGTGCGGCAGTGGATGCAGCGCAGGTCGCATGCGTAAGTGACATCCAGACTGGCGCGTACAGGTGCGGTGTAGCCGGCCATCAGTCGGCCCCCTCCTCTTGGAAGATACGCTGGCGTATGTCGTCAAGGTCCCGCGACTGCCACCATTCGAGAGTGAGGCGAATGCCTTCCTCGATTCCGGTCCCGCCGGACCTCTCTCCGATCTGCCGCGTCTGCAAGGCGGTGTCCGCCCGGAACTCCGTGATTTCGTTCGGCCGAGGCTGCTTCCGGGCGACCTCGGCCGCCGGAGTGGTCGCCTGCAGGATCCGGACGACGTCGTTCACGGAGAGGGACTGGCCGGAACCGAAGTTGACGACTGAGGGCAGTGGTCGGTTCGCCAACGCGATGAGCTTGTCCACGACATCCGTGATGTAGGTGAAGTCGCGACGCTGCTCACCGTCGCCCTCGACAGGCAGTTCGTTCCTGGTCAGGAGGTTGGCGCAGAGTCGGGGTACGAGGGCATCGGGCCGTTCGCCGGGGCCGTAGACGTTGAAGAAGCGAACGATGCCCACCTCTGGAGCGACTGAGGCGCGCTGGTGGGCCCTGGCCACCATCTCCAGCCCGACCTTGCTCGCGGCGTAGGGCGAGAGCGGGGACAGAGGGCTACTTTCGGGTGTCGGCAGGGTGCCGGCCTGGCCGTAGACTTCGCACGTACTCCCGACGACTACCTTCGGCACGCCAACACTCGTGCAGAGAGCCAGCAGGTGGCGGCCAGAGTCCACATTGTCGAGATAGTCGAGCGGCTGTTTGAAGGAGCGAGGAACACTCTTGTGCGACGCCAGGTGGTATACGAGGCGTACGTCAGAGAGGTCCCTCTCCTCTAACTCCAGGACGGGTTTTTCTAAGAACTTTCCGGTGCCTTCCGGAGGGATCATCGGCGGCACACGCAGGTCGTCCAGGACTGCTACTTCTTCCCCGGATGCCACCAGCGCGCGGGCAAGGTGGCCACCGATGAATCCGGCGCCTCCGGTGATGAGAATCCGGTGTTTGGAAATGTTTCTTTGCATGCCAGCACCTCGGCATCCCCGTTAGTGGGTCTACTCGAAAATGGGCCTATCGGTTGGAGCATCGCACACGCCCACATTGAGGTGGGAGGAGAGCCCCTTGACCCGTGATCGATATTTCCACCCTAAGCCGTGCACGTGACCCGTCGCGTGTGACTCGATTCACGTTTGGTCGGCCCGATGGTCTCATTCAGTCTGGGAAACCCCAGGTTGAGCCGAGATTGGGAGCGCTTCATTCCGGATATGCAGGCGCCGCGATGCCTGATCGTTCTGTCTCGAACCTGCTGTCGAATGGCTTGCTACCTTCGACGGGGCGGCGTCCTTTTCATTGCGTACCGGCGAGTAATTTTGAAGCGTGTGCGGGGCTGTTTGGCCAGCCAGGTTGCTCAGGCCGGTCATCCGATCCTGCTTTGGTGCAACACCGGCGCCCCGAAGCTCTGGTACTTGTCCCCGGGGTCCGAAGTCACTTGCCCGCATCGGTTATCAGTCGCGGATGACTGCTGCGTCGGATCGTGCCTTGGCTTGCGCGGCGCGGATCTTGAGGAGGAATTCTCCCAGGGCAGCCTTCTCACGGGCTGTTTCGGCCTGGAAGTCCTCGTCGACGCGTGTGCTGTGCCAGATGGCGCCGTCGATGCGTTCATAGTCCGGCCGCCACTCGCGCGTGATGACGGGTCTGATGTGGTTGTGGCGGAGCAGGGTGGCCCCGACCCTGCGTTTGCTGATGCTGAACCAGGCGGCGCTCTTCTCGTCCCGTCGGGACTGGGCCCGGTGGAGTGGGGGGGGTGCCCCTATGGGTTTGGTCAAGCTGATCGGGCGGGTTGGGGCTGATAGAAGGTGCCGTCGCGGAGCATCGCGAAGAGGACGTCGGCCCGTCGTCTCGCGAGGCAGAGGAGGGCTTGGGTGTGGTGTTTGCCCTGGGCGATCTTCTTGTCGTAGTAGGCCCGGGATGCGGGGTCGCCGAGGGCTGCGAACGCGGAGAGGAAGAATGCCCGTTTGAGCTGCTTGTTCCCTCTCCGGGACGGCTGTTCACCGCGGATCGAGGAGCCCGAGTTGCGGGTCGCCGGGGCGAGTCCTGCGTAGGCGGCGAGGTGGGCGGCGGAGGGGAAGCTGCTGCCGTCGCCGACCTCGATGAGGATCCTGGCTCCGGTCCTGATGCCGATCCCGGGCATCGAGATCAGGACCTGGGAAAGAGGGTGGGCCTCCAGCAGTTCCTCGATCCGGTCGGCGAGGAGTTTGCGCTGGTCGAGGACGGACTGGAGCGAGGAGGCCAGGCTCGGGACGATCAGCGCGGCGGCCTCGGTTCCGGGGACCACCACGGTCTGTTCGTCCAGCGCGGTGAAGATGTCCTCGACCAGGCGCTCGGCCATGCGGGGTGCCTTCGGCCGCAGCAGCGTGACCAGCCGTCGGCGGCCTGCCTTGCGTATCTGGGCCGGGGACCCGAACCGTTCCAGCAG
The DNA here is from genome assembly GCF_040649495.1 of Micromonospora sp. NPDC048947. Lineage (NCBI taxonomy): Bacteria > Bacillati > Actinomycetota > Actinomycetes > Micromonosporales > Micromonosporaceae > Micromonospora > Micromonospora sp. NPDC048947. The sequence goes on along the minus strand of NZ_JBEZFO010000043.1, from coordinate 2,273 downwards.
GGCCAGGACGGCCGGGTGCTGCAACCGCGGGCCCAGGACCCGTTCCAGGGACGGGTGGATCTGGGCCAGCAGGCCGTGGAGCCGGTTCGCGACCCGGGTGGCCTCGCCGGTCAGGTCGTCGTCGAAGCCGACGATCATCTCCAGCTCGGCGATCGTCTCGTCTTCGAGGTCGACCGAGCGCAGGGTGTGCGGCATCGCGCGGGCGGCGTCGGCGATGATGAACGCGTCCCTCGCGTCGGTCTTGGCCTCGCCCGGGTAGAGGTCGGCGATCCGCCGCATCGTCAGCCCGGGCAGGTAGGCGACCGGGCAGCCCATGTCCCGGGCGACCGCGAGCGGCAGGGCTCCGATGGAGGCCGGCTGGTCGACCACGACCAGCACCGTTCCGTGTTCGGCCTGGAGTTTCGCGAACAGCTCGCGGAGCTTGGGCTCGGTGTTGGGCAGGCGCTTGTCGAACGCCTTCTTCCCGGCCGGGGTCACGGCGGTGGCGTGGTGTTCGCCCTTGCCGACGTCCAGGCCGAGGAAGACGTCGATGCCGCCGGTCTCGATCACGTGTGTCCTTCGGTCGTGCTCCACCCGGCCGTCCTTCGGCACCGATCGCCACATCCACATTACGAAGAGCCTCCCAACCTGCGAACAGGCTGGTGGTCATGCCCCTAATCAGCGGTCTGTCAGTGCCTCCGGGCCCGGTGACACCACCCCCCGGATCATGGCTAACAAGGGGGGGAAGTCATGCCGGGCCCGAAGGCCGGGAGCCCCATTGCGGGACCACCAAAAAGGTAATGGGGGGGCAGAGCGCGGGACCACGGCCCGGCGACTACGGCGGGGCGAGTTCGACGAGTTGAGGCACGCTCGTTGACAGTTGTTGGCGCCGGCGGGATTCTGAGAGCGCTCTCATGCTCCAGGTGATGTACCCCCCGTTCCACCCCCACGGATTTCGCCCGATGAGGAGGACGAGCATGCCCGTTCCATGGAGAGGCCTCGCTTCGCTGACCGCCGCGCTGGCCCTGGCCCTGGGTCTGACCACCGGCGTCGCCGAGCAGCCCGCCGAGGCGGCGGTGCCCGCCACCATCCCGCTGACCATCAAGAACGACTCGGGACGCGCGGACCAGATCTACATCTACAACCTCGGAACCCAGCTCTCCACCGGCCGCCAGGGCTGGGCGGACGCGAACGGCACCTTCCACCCCTGGCCCGCCGGAGGCAACCCGCCCACCCCGGCGCCGGACGCCTCGATCGCCGGGCCGCGCAACGGCCAGTCGCTCACGATCCGGATGCCGAAGTTCTCCGGCCGCGTCTACTTCTCGTACGGACAGAAGCTCGTCTTCAAGGTCACCACCGGCGGCCTGGTCCAGCCCGCGGTCCAGAACCCGAGCGACCCGAACAGGAACATCCTGTTCAACTGGACCGAGTACACGCTCAACGACGCGGGCCTGTGGATCAACAGCACCCAGGTCGACATGTTCTCCGCCCCCTACGCCGTCGGGGTCAAGGCGCCCAACGGCACCGTCAAGAACACCGGGCGGCTGAAGGCGGGCGGCTACAACGCCGTCCTCAACGGGCTCCGCAACCAGTCCGGCGGGTGGGCGGGCCTCATCCAGACCCGCTCCGACGGAACGGTCGTACGCGCCCTGTCCCCGGGGCACGGCGTCGGCTCCGGAGCCCTGCCGGCCGGCATCATGAACGACTACATCAACCGGGTCTGGAGCCGTTACAGCAGCTCCGTCCTGACGGTGACCCCGTTCGCGCACGAGCCGAACACCAAGTACTACGGCCGGGTCTCCGGGAACGTCATGAACTTCACCAACAGCGCGGGCGCCGTGGTGACCTCGTTCCAGAAGCCGGACTCCGACAGCGTCTTCGGCTGCTACAAGCACCTGGACGCCCCCAACGACCTGGTGCGCGGCCCGATCTCCCGCACCCTGTGCGCGGGCTTCAACCGCACCACCCTGCTGAACGGTACGAACCACCCCGACAACAACGCGGCGAACTTCTACAAGGACTCCGTGACCAACCACTACTCCCGCCTCATCCACGCGCAGATGGTGGACGGCAAGGCGTACGGCTTCGCCTTCGACGACGTGGGCGCCCATGAGTCGCTCGTCCACGACGGCAATCCGCAGGAGGCGTTCATCACGCTCGACCGGTTCAGCTGATCATCTGTCGTTCTCGGGCGGGGGGGGGGGGGCCGGCCCCGGGGGGGGAACACCCCCCCCCCCGCAGTGGCGAGGGGGGGGCCCGCCCGCCCCCGGCCCAACACCCGCCCCCGCAACGGG
>NZ_JBEZFO010000042.1:0-20340 GCF_040649495.1 Micromonospora sp. NPDC048947 | reverse complement strand
CTGCGGACCGTCTACGGCTGGGAGGGTCTCGCGCAACCCGTGCAGATCGTCCTGGACGCGGTGGACTTCCGGATCGACCACCGGGACCTGACGGACCGGACCGGTGAGGCCGAGCGCCGACAGGCGGTGGACGATCTCCTCGCCGCCGACATCGCGGCCGGGTTCGATCTCACCAGCGGCCCGCTGCTGCGGGTCACGGTCGTGCGGACCGCCGCCGACGAGCATGTCTTCGCCTTCAGCTTCCCCCATGTGTCGCTGGACGGCTGGAGCGTGTTCCGGATCCTCGCCCGGACCCTGGAGCTGTACGACGCCGGGGCTCCCGAGCCAGGCACGGTCGAGCCCGCCCCGAGCTTCCGGAGCTACGCGGAGTGGCTGCGGAACCTCGATCTCACCGAGGCCCGGGACCACTGGGCGCGCTATCTCACGGACGCCACGCCCTGGATGCTGCCGCCGGAGGCACGGTCGACGGCCGAGGAGGACCGCTTCTCCCAGCTGGACCTGGTGCTCGACGAGGAGGAGACCACGCTGGTCCGGGAGTTCGCGGCCGGGGCGCACTGCACCCTGAGCACCGTGCTCCAGACGGCCCTGGCCCTCACCCTGCGCATCGTGTCGGGCGCGGACGACGTGATCTTCGGTGTCACGGTCTCCGGGCGCTCCCCCGACGTGCAGGATGTGGAGCGGGTGGTGGGACTGCTCATCAACACGCTGCCCATGCGGGTGCGGATGGCCGACGACCAGCCGGTGGAATCCCTCATGGGGCGCATTCAGACCGACGGATTCAGTGCCATCGAGCACAGCGGTCTGGCGACCACTCACATTCTGGAGAGCGCGGGGAGCGGAAAGAACCGTGCGCAGTTCGACGTGCTGTTCATCCTGGAGAACTATCCGCTGGGTCCGGAGTTCCTGACCTCGAAGAATCTCCGGATCGGGTCGTTCGCGAGCCATGAGCGGACGAACTACAAACTGACCGTGGTCGCCATTCCGGGCGAGCGGCTCACCGTACGGTTCTCGTCGATGACCGGCGTGGTGGACCCGGCGTGGGTCTCCGCGTTCATGGGGCTGTTCCGTACCGCACTCCACCAGGTCGCCTCGGGCCACCGGCTGGTGGCGGAGGTCGACGGGGTCGACACGACGGAGCTGGCCGACCTGCTCCGCGGTGCGGAGAACGCGCCGACCGTGGAGGCCGAGCACGAGGACCAGCTCGAATTCTTCGAGAAGTTCCGCGGCCCGGTGTTCGTGCTGGACGAGAAGTCCCGCCCCTGCCCGATCGGCGTTCCCGGCCATATCCATGTGGCGGCCGACTCCGTCTCCGATCTCCCCGTCGACGGCGAATGGGCCCAGTGGATGGCGGAGGGCGAGATCGAACCCGGATTCCCCTCGGCCCACCGGCATCTCTATCCCACGGGTGATGTCGGTATGTGGACGAGCCGCGACTCCATCAAGCTTCTTGACTGATCCAAGGAAAACAGGGTTTATCATGCCGATTCGCAACACCCATCGCGTATCCGAGCTGATTCGCCACCAGGGGCGGCGCTATCCCGTCGCCGTGGTGGAAGCACGTGTCCGGGAGGTCGCCGACGTGGCGGAGTGCGCGGCCGTGCAGCTGCGCACCCCGGGCGGCTCGACGCGTTCCGTCGCCTTCGTCCGGACGGTGTCGGGGCGTGCCCTCACCGTCGAGAGCCTGTCGGGGCTCCCGGTGGACGACGTCGTCACCGTCTCCTGCCTGCCGCTGGACAGCGCAGGCTCGGTGGACTACGTCACGCTGCGGCAGGCGGCGCTGGTGGACGCGCCGCGGCTGGCGGAGCTGGAGGCCGGGTGGCGGAAGAGCCACGGGCTGGGCGAGAGCGTCGTGCTGTACGGGGAGTCGTACGACTACGGCACCCCGCTGGCGCGCCGGGCGTACGCCCCCGCCGCCCCGGCGCCGACGGAGGTGGGGGCCGAGCCGATATCCGGGGCGGCCCGCGCCGTGCCCGCGTACATCCAGGGGCCGCCGCTGCTGCCCGTACCGGGTGACGTACGGACGCTGCCGGAGGCGCTGTACCGGGCCGCGCGCAGCGGTGCCGGGCGGGGGTGCCACTTCGTCGACGCGGCCGGCGGTGAGGTGTTCCTGTCGTACGCCGGGCTGCTGGAGCGCGCCGAGCGGGTGTCGGCCTACCTCCGGGCCGACGGCGTCGTCCCCGGTGACCGGGTCCTTCTTCTCGGCTCCGGGCACGAGGAGTTCGTCGTCGCGCTGTGGGGTGCGCTGCTGGCCGGGGCGGTGGCCGTTCCGGTCACGCCGTCGGCGGACTACCGGGAGCGCCGCGCCGAGGCCGAGAGCCTGCGGCGGATCTGGACGACGGCCCACGAGCCGCGGGTCCTGGCCTCCCCCGCGCTGGTGGAGGCGGTCCGGCCGCTGCTGGAGGGAGCCTCGCTGCTGTCCCTGGCCGAGGCGGAGCGGTGCGCCGGGGAGCCGGTCGTGGTGGAGGTCGATCCGGAGTCGCCCGCGGTCATCCTGTTCACCTCGGGGAGCACCGGCACCCCGAAGGGGGTGGTGCAGTCCCATGTGAACATCGTGCACAAGCAGCGGGCGGCGGTGCAGCACAGCGGTTACGCGGCGGACGACGTCTTCCTCAACTGGCTGGCCATCGAGCACGTGGTCGGGCTCATCCACTCCCACCTGCTCCCCGTCCATCTGGACGCCGCCCAGGTCCACGCGGCCACCGACCATGTCCTGGCGCGGCCGACGCGCTGGCTGGACCTGGCGACCCGGCACCGGGCGACCATCACCTGGGGCCCGAACTCCATGCTGGCCCTGCTCGCGGACACCGTGGCGGGCGGCGAGGCGGGCGACTGGGACGTGTCGGCCCTGCGGCGCTGGATCAACGCGGGCGAGCAGGTCCACTTCGCCACCTGCCAGCGGCTGTTGGGGCTGCTGGAGCGGTACGGGCTGCCCGCGCGGGCGATCAAGCCGGAGTGGGGCATGTCCGAGACGTGCAACATGGTCGTGGTCTCGGACGCGCTGGAGTACGGGAAGTCCACCGGCGTGCAGCACGTGGACCGGATCCACCCGGACGGCCGGATCGCGTTCGCGGCGTCGGAGTCGACCGCGCTGAGCCGGTTCGTCGAGTGCGGCCGGGTCTATCCGGGCGTGGACGTCCGGGTCGTCGACGACGCGGGCGACCTGGTCGACGAGGGCGTGGTGGGCCACTTCCAGGTGCGCGGGCTGACCCGGCTGGTCGAGTACTTCAACAACCCCGAGGCGAACGCCAAGTTCTTCCGCTCCGACGACTGGTTCGACACCGGGGACCTGGCGTTCGTCCGGGACCGCAAGGTCACCTTCACCGGGCGTGGCGCCGACCTGATCATCGTCAACGGCGTCAACATCCAGAACGTCGACCTGGAGGCCGTCGTCGAGACGGTGGACGGCGTCCTGCCGTCCTTCGCCGCCGCCTGCTCGGTCCGCGACGAGGACGACGTCACCGACCACCTGGCGATCTTCTACGCCTCCGAACTGACCTCGCAGGACGCCCTGTTGCGGCAGATCAAGGAGATCCAGGCCACGCTGCGCCGGGAGTTCAGCCTCTCCGCGCGCTATGTCGTGCCCCTGGCCACCGGGGAGATCCCGAAGACGAGCATCGGGAAGATCCAGCGGAGCAAGCTGGTCGCCCGGCTCCAGGACGGCACGCTGGACGAGCGGCTGCACGCCGTCGGGCAGACGCGTGGTGCGGGGGCGGCGTTCGTGCCGCCGTGGTTCTTCGTGGAGACCGACCAGCCGCGGGTCCTGCCCGCCGCGGACGGCCGGCCGGTCGTGCTCGATGTGGTGGGCGGCGAAGCGGCGGAGCGCGCCGAGGTCACCCGCGTACTGTCCCGGGATCTTGCCGTGCAGGCGCCCGGGGAGGCCCCCGAGGGCACGCTCGACACGGTGGTCGATCTGCGGCTCACCCAGGACGGCTGGGACGGCCGGGCGGTCTCCGAGCTGATCGCCGACACCACGAAGGCCATCGGGGCGCACACTGCCGCGCGGACGCTGCGGATCGCCCTGGTCACCGTCGCCGGGCGGGCGCGGGACGATCTCGCGCGGGCACAGCTCGGCGCCCTCCAGGGCTATGTGCAGAGCGTCAACGCCGAGGCCGGTGCACCGGTGGTCGTCTGGGTCGACGCCGATACGGTCGACGAGGCCAATGTGGCGCTGCTGGCACGGGAGTTGGTGGCATACGCCCCCGCCCCGGCCGTCGCGTACCGCGCGGGGGCTCGTACCGAGCGGGCGCTCGCCCCGGCTCCGCGCGACCCCGGCGGGGTGGCGGCCGAGATCAAGGAGGGCGGCCGGTACCTGGTCACCGGTGGCCTCGGCGGGGTCGGGCGGGAGCTGTCCCGCTTCCTCGCGGAGAAGTACGGTGCCCGGCTCGTGCTCGTCGGCAGCACACCGGCCGGACAGCTCGACGAGGAGCGCGCCCAGGCGCTGCGGGCCCTGGAGGCCCGTACCGACGTCCGGTACGTCGCCGTGGACCTGGCCGCCGCCGACGCGCCGGACCGGCTCCGTGCCGCGCTGCGGTCGGTCGCGGACGGGCGCATCGATGGGGCGTTCCACCTGGCCGGGCTCGGCAACTTCGGTGAGGACGAGGGGCTGGACGGGCTGGACGGGGCCCCGCGCCTCGACGCGGACCGGCTGGAGCGGTACACGGCCCTGAAGGTGCGGGGCATGGCGGCGCTGGCCGGGGAGCTGGCCAAGGACGCCCTGCTCGTCGGGTTCAGCTCGGTCAACGCCTACTTCGGCGGCGCCGGGTACACCGAGTACTCCGCGTCCAACAGCGCCCTCAACGCCTCCGTACGCACCCTGCGGGAGCAGGGGTACCGGCGCGCCATGTCCCTGGGCTGGAGCGCCTGGACCGGTACGGGCATGTCGGGCGGGGCCGGTGCGGCCCTGCCGATCGAGCGGCGCGGCTTCCTCTCCCTCGACGTCGATCTCGCGCTGGAGTCCGTCGACATCGCGGTCCGGCGCAATCAGGCGGTCACCTATATCGGCCTGGACGGTACGCACCCCGATGTGGCCTCGCAGGTGCGCAAGAAGCCCGACTGGGCCCTGGTCCCGCGCTACTTCTACGTGGCGGGGAGCGAGCTGCCCTCAGGTGAACTCACCGAGCTGTCGCCCGCGTTGGTGACGTCGAAGGTGGACCGGATCCCCCGGAAGGCCGACGGTCACATCGACACGGTCCGGCTGCTCCAGGCCGCGAGCACCACGGCTGCGGCCGCCCCGCCGGAGACTCCGACGGAGCAGCGGCTCGCCGCGCTGTGGGAGGAGATCCTCGGTACGGAGAACCTCGCGCGGGACGACGACTTCTTCATGCTCGGCGGCCACTCCCTGATGGCGGCCCGGCTGGCCAACGACATCCGGCGGGAGTTCGGGGTCCCGATCGCGCTGCACGAGTTCTTCAAGAGTTCGCGGCTCTCCGCCGTGGCCGCCCTGATCGACGAGAAGTCGGCGGCGGACGCCCCCGAGGAACCCCGCACCCAGGCCCGGGTGGCCGACGACGGCCTCTCCAGCGCCCAGCGGCGGATCTACTTCGCGGAGCGCGTCGAACCGGAGCTGGCGCTCTACAACATCGTGGCTGCCTGGGAGTTGGGCGGTGCGCTGGAGGCCCGGCTGCTGGAGAAGGCGCTCGTCCACGTCACCCGTCGCCATGAGTCGCTGCGTACGGCGTTCGACACGGTCGACGGTGCCCCGCGCGCCCGGCTCGTCGAGTCGCCCGCCGTCCCGCTGGACCATCTGGACCTGCGGGACCGGGAGGCGGCCGAGGCCGAGTCGGTCCTGAGAGAGACCCTGGACCGGGAGCTGGCGCACAAGTACGACCTGGAAGCGGCGCCCCTCGCCCGCTACACCCTCATAAGTCTCCCTGCCCAGAAGGACGTTCTGGTCGTCTCGCACCACCACATCGCCTCCGACGGCTGGTCGCTGAGCGTCTTCATGCGCGATGTGGTGACCGTCTACAACGCGCTGGTCTCGCAGGACATCCCCCTGCTGGCCGCGCTGCCGCCGGGCATCACCGAGGCGGTGGCCCGGCAGGACGCGGCCGGTGCCGCGTCCGAGGAGGCGGCGGACCACTGGCGCGGGGTGCTGGAGCAGGCGCCCGAACCGCTGTCGCTGCCGACCGACTTCGGCCGCCCGCAGCTCCAGTCGTACGCCGGGGACACCCTCTTCCTCGAACTGGACCGGGACGAGGTGCGCCGCGTCACCGAGGCCGCCGCGTCGGCCGGGGTGTCGAGCGCGGTGTTCCTGGCCACCGCCTTCAGTCTCTTCCTCTCCCGGCTGAGCGGTCAGCGGGAGTTCTTCGTCGGCATGCCGGCGATGCGGCGGGACGATCCGGCGCTGCTGGACGCGGTGGGGATGCTGGTGAACACGCTCCCCTGCCGGGTATCGCTCGCCGGCTCCGCCTCCGTACGGGATCAGTGCTCGGCGGTCCACCGCTCCATGACGGGGCTCCTGGAGCACCAGGACTATCCGTTCGACCACATGGTCACCAACTTCGCGGAGGGCCGGGACACTTCGCGCCCGCCCATCGTCCAGACCATGTTCAACTACGTCCCCCGGGAGGAGTTCCCGGAGTTCGCCGGGGCCGCCCGGACACCGCTGGACCTGCGGCACCGGATCGCCCGCTTCGATCTCTCCCTCCACGCGTACGAGCGCGCCCACGGGCTGACCCTGGCCTTCGAGTACGCGACCTCGCTCTTCCGCGAGGAGACGGTCGACGGCTGGCGCGCCCACTTCCGTACGCTCCTGTTCGCCATGGCCGACGCACCCGCCTCCCCGGTACGGGAGTTGAGTGTGCTGACCCCCGCCGAGCAGGCGGAGGTGGTGCGCCTGGCCGTGGGCACGAGGGAGGACGCACCCACCGGCTCCATCGCCGCGGCCTTCGCGGAGACGGTCCGCGCCCATGGGGACCGGACAGCCGTGGTGCACGGCGAAGAGGAGTTGACATACGAGGAGTTGGACGCGCTCAGCTCCTCGCTGGCGGCCCGGCTGCGGGAGCAGGGGGTCGGCACCGGTGACCGGGTCGCGGTGGACGCCGAGAAGGCCGCCACCACGGTCACGGGCATCCTCGGCGTACTGAAGGCCGGTGGGGCGTACGTCCCGCTCGACCCCGAACTGCCGCCGGGCGTCGCCGTGTCCATCCTCCGCGCGGGCGGGATCCGCAACCGTCTCTCGGCCCAGGGGCTCACCCGGATCGACGCGGCGGGCGAGCCCGAGGGGGAGACGGTCGCGCTCCCCTTCCAGGAGACCGGGAGCGAGTCGTCTCCCACCACCGGGGAGCACGAGGCGTACGTCATGTTCACCTCGGGCACGACGGGGCTGCCCAAGGGCGTCTCCATCGGCCAGGCGAGTGTGGTGGGGCTGGTCCGGGAGCCGGGCTGGATCACGCTCGACGAGAACGTACGAGTCCTCCAGACGGGTGCGCTCTCCTTCGACGCGTCCACCTTCGAGATCTGGGCGGCACTCCTCAACGGCGGCACCCTGATCCTCACGGCGAAGGACACCATCCTCGACGTCACCGCGCTCCGGCGGGAGATCGAGCTGCGCCGGCCCACCCTGATGTGGGTGAGCGCACCACTGTTCCACCAACTGACGGACGCGGACGCCTCGTTGTTCGCCGGGGTGGCGGAGCTGGTCGTCGGCGGTGACGTCGTCTCACCCGCCCATGTGAACCGCGTGCTGGAGGGGTGCCCGGGCATCCGGATCACCAACGGTTACGGCCCGACCGAGAACACCACGTTCAGCACCACGTTCTCGACGGACCGGCCCGTGGACGGCGCCCTCCCGATCGGGCGCCCCTTCCCCGGCCGGATCGCCCTCCCGCTGGACGACACGGGCGCGCTCGTCCCGTACGGCGTGCTGGGCGAGCTGTACGTGGGCGGCGAGGGGCTCGCCCTCGGGTACGTCGGCAACGAGGAGGAGGCCGCCCGCCGCTTCGTGGAGGTCGCGGCCCTGCCGGGCGTGCGGCTCTACCGGACCGGCGACTGGGTCACCCTCGGCCGTGACGGTCAACTCCGTTACCACGGACGGCGCGACGGCCAGGTCAAGGTCCGGGGCCACCGGGTCGAGCTGAACGCCGTGCGGAGCGCGCTCTGCTCCCTGCCCGGTGTGCGGGACGCGTTCGTCGTCGCCGGTGCGGAGAGCGCGGGGGCGCTGACGGCCCATGTCGCCGCCGAAGGGCTGGGGGTGGCCGAGATCCAGGAGGGCGTGCGCCGGCTGATCCCGCCGTACGCGGTGCCTTCGGTCGTCCATGTCTACGACGCGCTGCCGCTCAAGAGCAGCGGCAAGGTGGATGTCACGCGGCTCCGTTCGGGAGACGGGGACGGGGGCGGGGCGCCGGAGGGAGAGACCTCCGAACTCACCGCACGTGAGCGGGTGTTGCTCGGCGCCTACCGGTCCGTCCTGGGGCGGGAGCACATCGGCCCGGACGACTCCTTCTTCGACCTCGGGGGCGACTCGCTGCTGACCATCAAGCTGGTCTCGGTGCTCCAGGGCGAGGGCGTGCCGGTCGACCCCAAGCAGGTGTTCCTGTACCCGGAGGTCCGGGGCCTGGCGAAGGCGCTCGACGAGCGGGCGGCGGGCGGGAGTTCGACTGCCGGGGACCCCACGGCGAAGCTGGTGCGGCTCAACCCGCGCGGCGGCGACGGGCCGGGGATCGTCTTCGCTCCTCCGGCCGGCGGGACCGTCCTCGGCTACATCGAACTGGCCCGCCATCTCAAGGGGTTCGGTGAGATTCACGGGGTGGAGGCGCCCGGACTCGGCGCCGGTGAGACCCCGGTCTACCCGTCGTTCGAGGAGATGGTCCAGTTCTGCTCCGACTCGGCGGCCGGGGTGGCCGGTTCCGCGTCAGCAGAGCGATGCCCCGGGCACGCAGAAGCCGCCTCGCGAGGACCGTGGGTGGGGCCTGCCCCGAGAGGGGGCTGACAGCTTCCAGGTCGTCAGGAGGCGGCTCAGCGGCGCGCCGGGTCGTCTGAGCGACGAGCCGACGCGAAGACACTCACCGGGGCGGCTGGCAGCGCCCGGTGGCGGCCGGAGCCACCACCGGGGCGTGCAGCGTCCCGGATCAGGCCGGGGCGACGGCGCGCGTACGGCGCATGGTCAGCACGTACTCGACCAGCGAGATCAGCACGTGCTTCGTCGACTCCCGGTTACGGGCGTCGCAGGCCACCACCGGCACGTCGCTCGAGATCGCCAAGGCGTCCCGGACGTCCTGCGGGTCGTGGTACTGCATCCCGTCGAAGCAGTTGATCGCCACCAGGTACGGCAGGCGTCGGTGCTCGAAGAAGTCGATCGCCGCGAAGCAGTCGGCCAGCCGGCGGGTGTCCACCAGCACGACCGCACCGATCGCACCCCGCACCAGTTCGTCCCACATGAACCAGAAACGGGTCTGACCCGGCGTACCGAACAGGTACAGGATCAGGTCACGGTCGATCGAGATCCGGCCGAAGTCCATGGCCACCGTGGTCGTCGTCTTGCCCGGCACCTGCCGGGTGTCGTCGACGCCCACGCCAGCGGAGGTCATGATGGCCTCAGTGGTCAGCGGCGTGATCTCCGAGACCGAGCCGACCAGCGTCGTCTTACCGACGCCGAATCCACCGGCGATAACGATCTTCGCCGACGTCACGCGGCCGCTCGGGTTCGGCGGGCGGTGCGACATGTCAGAGCCTGCGAAGTCCACTCAGCACCCTCTCCAGCAGTTCAGTGCCCACCGCGTCGTCGGAGTCGTCCAAAATGGTCGGCTCGTGGACCGCGACCAGGCCGTCCGTCGCCATGTCGGCGATGAGCACCCGGGCCACACCGAGCGGGAGCTGCATCCGCGCCGCGATCTCCGCGAGCGATTGCACGCGACCGTCACACAGCGCGGCGATGTACTGGTGTTCGCGGCCCTGGCCGCCGTTGCCATTGGCAGCGGCCCGGCCGCGCACCGTCGTCTCGACGAGCGCCTCCAGCGCGATGTCGAGCCGGGGACGGGTGCGACCACGGGTCACGGCGTATGGACGGACCAACGCTCCGGTTGGTTCGTCACGATCGGCCATCTCGCCGCTCACCTCCTTCGCACCCGTTACCGGCTCCCACCGGTGAAACCCGTCGTTGTCGTTGTTGCAGTCGTGCCGACCTCACGATCGGCGAGACGTCAGCCCAGCATGCCCGCAGCCGCACGCGGCTGCGGGGTCAGTGCGTCGCCCACCCGGTCGACCAGCAGCGCCATCTCGTAGCCAACCTGGCCCACGTCGGAGCTGCGGGCTGCCAGCACGGCGAAGGACGAGCCGTCCGAGATGGACATCAGGAACAGGAAGCCATTGTCCATCTCCACGACGGTCTGCAACACCGCGCCTCCCTCGAAGCAGCGTGCTGCCCCCTGGGTCAGGCTGACCAGACCCGAGGAGATCGCGGCGAGCTGGTCTGCCCGGTCGCGCGGCAGATCCCGTGACGACGCGAGGAGTAGGCCGTCCGCCGATACGGCGACCGCATGCGCGACGCCGGGCACCCGGTCGGCGAAGTTGGCCAGCAGCCAACCAAGATCCTGCGTAGTTGTCATCCTTCTTGCTCCTTCTGCCCGCTCCCGGCCACCGGGCCTGAGCCAGACTGCGAGGATTGCCCTCCCGGAGTTGCCTCCGGGCTGGTCGGGGTGTCCGAGGTGCTACGCCCTCGCTGCACGCCCCGGTGGTAGGCGGAGAGCAGGCCACGAACCGCCTCCGGGGAGCGCCGCTGGACCGAGGTGGTGGGCTTCTCCACCGCACCGGGTACCAGTTGCGCCATCGGCTTGCGCTTCGGCAGACCGGTAGTGGTGGTCTCGCTCACCGGCGCCGCGCCGGCCGCCGCGGAGGCAGCACGCCAGCCGTCGTCGGCGGCGGTCTGCCAGCCGTTGCTCTGCGGTTGGGGCCGGCGGTTCGGCAGGCTCTCGGCGAGGCTGGGGCGGGTGCCCTCGTTCGCTGTGGAGCCGTTGTCCCGCGGCGCTCCTCCGACCGTCGGAGTGTCTGCCATCGGTGTGTTACCTGTCGTCCCGGGTGGTGTCTTGTGGACTGCCCGACCGGTGGCCTCGACCGTGGCGAACTGCTGGGTAGCGGAGTCGCCGTTCGTCGCTGGCTGAGCGCCGGCCGCGGTCTCCTCGGAGCCCGGGCGACGGGTACGGAACCAGGCCGACTCGAGCTCCCGGAAGATCGGCAGCTCCATCGTCTCATCCGCGTACCGCTGACGGTTCTGCGCCTGCGGCTGCTGCGGCGTCGGCCGAGTCTGCGGCGCTGGCCGAGTCTGCGGAGCCGGAGCCGGAGCCGGCGTTGCCGCCGGGGTCGGCGCGGGAGCCGGAGGCTGGGCTGCGGCCGGCTGCTCGCCGGGTCGCGGGACCCGCGGCAGCTCCGTCGTCATGTCCAGCGCGGCGGCGAGCCGCTCGGGCACCGGCGGGGTGGCCGTGTCCCGGTCGCTACCCGGCACTGGCGGCCAGGCCGGCGGGGCCGGGGCGTTGGGTGCCTGCGCGGGCGGGGCGGATCGGGGCGCGAAGCCGCTGAACGACTGGCTGGAGGCCGGCGGCGCCGAGTACGGCTGGTTCGAATACGGCTGACCGGACGCCGGCGAGGCCGAGACCGGCGACGCGGACACCGGCGGACCGGCGTACGGCTGCCCGGAGGCCGGAGCGGCGGACACCGGCGCGCCGCCGTACGGCGCACCCGAGTAGGGCTGCCCGGAGTACGGCTGGCCGGAGGCCGGCGAGGCGGAGACCGGCGCACCGGAGTAGGGCTGCGCGGAGACCGGCGGCGCCGAGTACGGGTGCGCCTCGGGGCTGCTCGGCAGCTGACGCGGAATGGACGGCTGCTGGTCGGTGCTCGGGGTCTCGTCCCCGCCCCGGCGCTGCGGCAGCGGGTCGGTGCCCTGGCCGTTGGCCGATCGGGGGGTGAACCCGTCGCCGCCGTTGACGCCGTTCGCCCCGGCCGCGCCGGTCAGATCCGACCAGGCCGGCATCGACCGGTACGCGCCACCGTTGGCGGGGGTGCCGGCACCGTTGCGCGTCGCGGGATCGAACGGGCGACCGCCCAGGGTGACCTGGTTGCCGGACTCGCTCGGACGGGGGCCATTGCCCAGCGCGGGCAGCGCGCCGAAGACCGGCGCGGGCCCACCGGACTGCGGGCCACCGAACTGGGGAGCACCGGCCGCCGGCAGCGCCGGAGGCTGCTGCACCCGACCGGAGAGCGCCCGGGGCACCAGCACCGAGGTGGGCAGGGTCACGTCGGCGACAGTGCCGCGATCGTTGCCGGGGCGCAGCTCGACCCGGACACCGTGCCGGGACGCCAGCCGGGCGACCACGACGAGGCCCATCATCCGGGACACCGCCACGTCGACCTGCGGCGGCGTCGCGAGCCGCTCGTTGAGGTCGTGCAACTGCTCGGCGCTGATGCCGATACCGCGGTCCTCGACGTACAGCGAGGAGCGGTCGCCGACGCGCCGGGCCTCGACCATCACCTGCGAGTCCGGCGGGGAGAACGCTGTGGCGTTGTCGAACAGCTCCGCGACGAGGTGCACCAGGTCGTTGACCGCGTGCGCGGCGACCTCGATGTCGCGGTCGATGACACCGAATTCGATCCGGGTGTAGTGCTCGACCTCGGACTGCGCGGCGCGCAGCACGTCGATGAGGGCGGCCGGCTCACGCTGCACGCGGGTGGAGTCGGCACCGGCGAGCACCAGCAGGTTCTCGTCGTTACGGCGCATCCGGGTGGCCAGGTGGTCGAGCTGGAACAGCTCGGCCAGCCGGTCCGGGTCCTCCTCGCCGCGCTCCAGCCGGTCGAGGTGCCCGATGAGGCGGTCGACCAGGATCTGGGAACGACGGGCCAGGTTGACGAACATCGTCGCGACGGAGGCGCGCAGTGCCGCCTGCTCGGCGGCCGTGCGGACGGCTTCCAGGTGGACGGCGTTGAACGCCTCGGTCACCTGGCCGAACTCGTCCTTGCTGCGCACCGGCAGTGGTTCGGCGATCTGGTTGGCCAACTGCACCGGGGAGAGCTGGCCGACGACCTGCGGGTCGCGCAGACGGGCCACCGCCTGTGGCAGCCCGTACTGGGCCACGGAGAGCGCGCCCTGCCGCAGCTCACGGAGTGAGCGGGCCATCGAGCGGGCTACCAGGTAGGCGAAGAGGATGGCCAGCAGCAGCATGCTGAGCAGCAGGCCGGTCTCCAGGAAGACCTGGCGCTGGACGTCCGAGCGGAGGGTGTCGGCCTGGTCGACCACTTCACTGTCGAGCTTCCGCTCGACGGTGCGGATCAGCTTGGCGTTGGCCGTCATGGCGGCTTCCCACTGGTCCGGGCCGAACGGCGCACCGCGCATGTTGCCGGTGGTGTTGCCGTCGATCCAGCCTGTGTAGTTCTGTGCCTGCCGACGGTCGCCGCCAGCGACCGTCTGGTCGTGGAACTTCGCGTCGTCCGGGGTGGCGACGGCCTTGAAGCTCTGCAGGGCCTGCTGCTGGCCGGTGTCACTGGCGACGTAGTCCCTGCGCAGTGCGGGGGTCAGGCGCTGTCCGCCCTTCACGCCCAGCGCGCGGTGCACCACGACCCGGCGTGCGGAGAGGAACTCCTTCTCCCGGGCGACCGCCGCGGCGGCGCGCATCCGGTCGCTGAGTTGGTTGTCACCGGCGAGCTGCGTGGACGAGTCGCGGATGGCGAGCAGGTCACTGATGAGACCCTCGTACGCCTGCACGGTCTCGGTCAGCGCGAGCTTTCCGTTGAACACCTGGCTGCGGACGCCCGACAGGTCCTGGAGGTTCTGGTCGATGCCGTCGAGCAGACTCTCCAGGCTGCTCGGCAGGTCCTCGATCTCGGTCCGCTGCTGCCGGTAGGGGATCGCATCCTGATCCACCCGGGAGTTCACCCGGTTGTAGGCCTCCTGGTACTGCGCCGTCGGCTGCGTCCCGTCCGCGCCCAGCAGCAGCACGGCGGCGGTCCGCTCGTCCTGCAGGCTGTCGACCAGGTCACCTGAATAGCTCGACAGATTCGCCAGGTCGCCAGCTCGGTTGGCATTGTTGAGCGTCTCCACGTGGTCGATAAGACCACTGGTGCCCACCACGACCGTGGCGATGGTCGGCACGATCATGATGAGACCGAGCTTGGACCAGATCGGCATGTCCCGGAGCCGGCTGGCCGGCCGGCGCAGCCGCGACAGGAAGGAGCCCGCCGTCTTTGGCCGTTTGCTCACGTCACCGCCCTCGCGATTACAGCTTGAACGCGTTGCCCCGGGCAACGCCCAGCGACCGACCCGGCGGGTCGGACCCCCGAGATTCCATCACGCCGGTCGACAAGAAGAAAGCCCAGGTTGTCCCCGACCGAAGGTGTGATGAGATGTTGATGCGATTTGATAGCAGTCTGTCTGGCCGGAGTAACTGAAGGTAATGGAACATCCGCACCGCGTTGTCCTACTGGCCGGCCCATCGGGGTCTGGAAAGTCGTACATAGCGCAGCAAACCGGCTTGCCGGTGCTGTGCTTGGACGACTTCTACAAAGACGGCGATGACCCTACGTTGCCGAGACGAAACGGCCAGGTGGATTGGGAATCGCCGCACTCCTGGGACGCCCCCAGTGCGGTGGAAATCATTGCCCAACTTGCCCGCGAGGGCCGAGCCGATGTGCCGGTTTATGCGATCGGCGCTGATCGGCGGGTAGCCACCCGGCCATTTGATGTCGCCGGATCGCCACTTTTCGTGGCCGAAGGGATCTTCGCCGCCGAGATCGTCGAGGAGTGCCGTCGCCGCGGCCTACTCGCCGGGGCGTACGCGCTGCGCCGCCCGCGCGGTGCCACCTTCCTGCGCCGACTCGCCCGCGACCTGTCCGAGCAGCGCAAGGCGCCGCGGGTGCTGATTCGGCGCGGGGTGGCGCTGCTCCGTGCCGAGCCCGCGGTGCTGCGCCGGCAGATGGGCCTCGGCGCGGAGGCGGCCCGGGCCCGGGAGGTGCTGCGCCGGGTGGCCGGTCTGCTCGCCGGCCACCCACATGGCTGAGCTCAGGCCAGCAACTTCGCGTACGCCGGCTTGATCACGTCGTCGATGATCCGCAGCCGCTCGTCGAACGGGATGAAGGCGCTCTTCATCGCGTTGATGGTGAACCACTGCAACTCTTTCCAGCCATAGCCGAACGTCTCCACCAGCAACGACATCTCCCGCGACATCGAGGTGCCGCTCATCAGGCGGTTGTCGGTGTTGACTGTCACCCGGAAACGCAGGTCCCGCAGCAGGCCGATCGGGTGGTCCGCGATCGAGCCCACAGCACCGGTCTGCACGTTCGACGAGGGGCACAGCTCCAGGGGGATCCGCTTGTCCCGGACGTACGCGGCCAGCCGGCCGAGCGAGCCGTCGGGGGCGATGTCGTCGACGATCCGCACCCCGTGGCCGAGCCGGTCCGCCCCGCACCACTGGATCGCCTGCCAGATCGACGGCAGACCGAACGCCTCGCCGGCGTGGATGGTGAAGTGGAAGTTCTCCCGTTGCAGGTACTCGAAGGCGTCCAGGTGCCGGGTGGGCGGAAAGCCCGCCTCGGCGCCCGCGATGTCGAAGCCGACCACTCCGGCATCCCGGTGCCGCACGGCCAGCTCGGCGATCTCCTGGGAACGGGCGGCGTGCCGCATCGCGGTGAGCAGCGTGCCCACCCGGATGGTCAGGCCCGCCTCGACCGCCTGGGCGGTGCCCTCGGCGAACCCGGCCAGCACCGCCTCGACCACCTCGTCCAGGCTGAGGTCCCGTTCCAGGTGCTGCTCCGGGGCGAACCGCACCTCGGCGTAGACCACGCCGTCGGCGGCCAGGTCCAGGGCGCACTCGCGGGCCACCCGACGCAGCGCGGGCGCGGTCTGCATGACCGCCACGGTGTGCGCGAACGTCTCGAGGTAGCGCTCCAGGGAACCGGAGTCCGCCGCGTCCGCGAACCAGCGTCCGAGCGCCTCCGGGTCGGTGGTGGGCAGCTCGTGGCCCACCTCGGCGGCCAGGTCGACGATCGTCGCCGGCCTCAGCCCGCCGTCGAGGTGGTCGTGCAGCAGCGCCTTCGGGACCTTGACGATGTCCTCGTACCGGATAGTTGCGACCATGCTCAGACCCTAGTCAGGGGCCTGGGCGGACCGGTACAGGACCGGCCGGGCGTCACGGTCGCCAGCCGTACACCCGGTGCACGTGGAGGCGGATCACGAGCCGTCCGTCGGCGACCATGGCGGCCCGGTAGTCCGCCCAGTCCGGGTGGTCGCCGCGAATCCGGCGGTAGACCTCCACCAGTTCGTCGACCGTCTCGTCGGTGATGGCCATGGCCGGCTCGCTGAGCGTCACGGTCCCCTCCGCTACCGCGTACGCGCCGCCGTCCGGGGTGGTGACGTGGAAGCTGGCCCGGGGATCGCGGCGCAGGTTGCGCACCTTCGCCCGGTCCCCGGTGGTGGAGCAGCGGAGCAACCCCGGCTCGGCCAGGTAGTCGAGGTTGGACAGCTGGGGCCGCCCGTCCCGGCGCACTGTGACAAGCACTCCGCGCCCCCGCTGACCGAACAGCTCCCACAGTCGGTGAGAATTGGTTGACATGTCATCGAACCTAGGGGCAAGTCGATGACATGTCAACGAAAGCGTTAGACTCGACCTGTGGAAGCACCCCGGTGGCTGGACGAACGGGAGGAGCGCGCCTGGCGCGGCTACCGCCGGATGCGTCTCCTGCTCGACCTGGAGCTTGCCCGGGAGCTGACCCAGGACGCCGGCCTCTCCGAGGCCGACTACGACGTGCTGTCCGACCTCTCCGAGACACCGCGGGGGCGGCTGCGCCTGCGGGAGTTGGCAGACCGCATGCTCTGGTCGCGCAGCCGGCTCTCCCACCACCTGACCCGGATGCAGCAGCGCGGCCTGGTGACCCGCGAGGAGTGCGCCGACGACGCCCGGGGGTCGGTCGTCGTCCTCACCCCCGCCGGGCGGCAGGCCATCGAGTCCGCCGCCCCCGGTCACGTGGCCGCCGTCCGCCGGCACCTGATCGACCTGCTCACCCCCGCAGAGGTCGACGCCCTCGGCGCGCTCACCCACCGGGTCGTCGACCACCTCGCCGAGCCCGGCCTCCGATCCACCCGGCCGCAGCCCGCGGCGGAGGCCTGAGGTGGACCCCCGCATCCTCGACCGGCTGCGCTGCCCGGTCTGCGGCGAGCCGCTGGCCGAGGCGACCGCCGGCAGCACCGCTACGCTGCGCTGCCCGCGCCGACACAGCTTCGACATCGCCCGGCAGGGGTACGTCAACCTCCTCGCCGGGCGCGCCCCGCACGCCGGCGACAGCGCCGAAATGGTCGCCGCCCGGGCGGACTTCCTCGCCGCCGGGCACTACGACGTCATCTCGGCCGCCCTCGCCGCCGCCGTGACGGACGCTGTCGGCCGTCTCGGCGCAGCTGACGCCCCGCACCCAGCACCTACTCCGCCCACCCTTTGCTCTGCACCCGCCGAGGCGACGGGCTCCCGGCCGAGCCGTCGCCTTGAGGGGTGCAGAGCAAAGGACACAACAGCAGAGGTACGGGTCGAGCCGCCGACACCCGACTTCGGGGCGTACCCCCTGGTGGTGGATGCCGGCGCTGGCACCGGCCGGTACCTCGGCGCGGTGCTGGCGGCGCTGCCGGACGCCGTGGGTCTGGCCCTGGACGTGTCCAAGCCGGCGCTGCGCCGCGCGGCCCGCGCGCATCCCCGGGCCGCCGCCGCGCTCGCCGACACCTGGCAGCGACTGCCGCTCGCCGACGCCTCGACCGACGTGCTGCTGAACGTCTTCGCCCCGCGCAACGGCCCGGAGTTCCACCGGGTGCTCGACCCGGCCGGCGCGTTGCTGGTGGTCACGCCCGACACCGACCACCTCGCGGAGTTGGTGGACGCCCTCGACCTGCTGCGGGTGGACCCGGACAAGGCCGACCGGGTGGCCGCCAGCCTGGGCGGGCATTTCACGCTCGTCAGCTCGGCGGTGCACCGGGCCGAGCTGGCACTGACCCGGCCGGAGGTCGCCACACTGGTCGGGATGGGCCCCAGCGCCTGGCACACCGACCCGGCCGCGCTCACCGCCCGGCTGGCCGCGCTGCCCGAACCGGTCCGGGTCACCGTGGCGGTCCGGCTCGACGTCCTGCGACCTCGCTGACCTCAGGTGGAGAGGTCGACCTCTTCCCAGCCGGGCGGCTCGTCGTGGTACGGCCCGCGCAGGATCACCGCCCACTCCAGCGCCCAACGCCGCTGCCCGATCGCGTTCGCGTCGACAAGGCCCGGTGCCCGCCGGCCACCACGCTCGGTCTCCAGGTACGCCCAGTCGAGGCAGTAGTGCAGGTCGAGCAGGGCGGCCGCGTCGGCCGGGTGCTGCGGCGCCGTGAGGATCCGGGAGCGCCAGTGCGGGAAGGTCTCCCCCTCGGCGATGTGCGGCAGCCGCTCGACCAGCCGTTCGTCGACCGCCAGCGTCGGGTCGAGCTGTTTGCTCAGCCCGAGCACCCAGGCCAGCGCGAAGAGCGCGTCGTGGTGCAGCACGAACGACCGGTGGTCGCCTTTGCCGCCCATCACGAACTGCCACTCCGGTGGGGTGACCATGTCGACCAGGTGCGAGCCGAGCAGCCAGCTCATCGCCGCCTGCGGTGGCATCCCGAAACAGCGGGCCAGGATCAGGTGCAGCACCGCGATCCGCGCCTCGATCTCCCCTGTCGGACGCAGGTCGATCTGATCACCCGGCTCCCAGACGAGGGGGAACTGGGCCGGCGGCAACGGCAGGCCGAGCCGGGACAGCTCGTCCAGGCTCGCCTCGCGCACCTCACGTGGGTCGGGGGCAGCAACGGTCACGGCGGATCTTCCTGTCTGCTCGCGCCGGCGCAAGGCCGGTTGTCCCCCCTTGGCCTGCGACAATAGCGCTCCCAGGTGACCGGCACCACGCCAGGGCGACGCTGGATCGGTCAGCCGATGCGTTCGATGACCAACGACGTCGCCGCCGGGGCCGTCGGCGCGATCCGCACCGCGGTGGCGGCTTCGGTCCGCGCGGCCGGAATCCGCGCCGCGTCATCGGCGCGCAGCTCGTAGAGCGCGTCACCGGCCCGCACCTCGTCACCCGGCCGTTTGTGCAACACCACGCCGGCCGGCACGCTGACCGGGTCCTCCTTGCGCGCCCGACCCGCGCCGAGCCGCCACGCCGCAACCCCCATCGCGTACGCGTCGATGGCCGCGACGTAACCGTCCCGCTCGGCGCGGACCACCTCCACCTCGGCGGCCGTTGGCATCGGCGCGTCCGGGTCGCCGCCCTGCGCCCGGATCATCGCCCGCCAGGAGTCCATGGCCCGGCCGTCGCGCAGCGCGGCAGCCGGATCGGCGTCCGGCAGACCGGCGGCGTCGAGCATCTCCCGGGCCAGCGCGAGGGTCAGCTCCACCACGTCGGCAGGTCCACCACCGGCCAGCACCTCGACCGACTCGGTCACCTCGACCGCGTTGCCGATCGCCAGGCCGAGCGGGGTGGACATGTCGGTGAGCAGGGCGACAGTCCGCACCCCGTGCGCACCTCCCAGCTCGACCATGGTGCGCGCCAACTCGCGGGCCTGCTCGACGGACTTCATGAAGGCGCCCGAGCCGACCTTGACGTCGAGGACCAGCGCCCCGGTGCCCTCGGCGATCTTCTTGCTCATGATCGAGCTCGCGATCAGCGGGATCGCCTCCACGGTGCCGGTCACGTCGCGCAGCGCGTACAGCTTGCGGTCGGCGGGGGCGAGCCCGGCGCCGGCCGCGCAGATCACCGCACCGACCTCGTCCAGTTGGGCGATGAACTCGTCATTGCTCACTGTGGCCCGCCAGCCCGGGATGGACTCCAACTTGTCGAGCGTGCCGCCGGTGTGCCCGAGACCCCGGCCGCTCAGCTGCGGCACGGCCGCGCCACACGCCGCCACCAGCGGGGTGAGCGGCAGAGTGATCTTGTCGCCGACGCCGCCGGTGGAGTGCTTGTCGACTGTCGGCCGGCGTACCGCCGACAGGTCCAACCGCTCACCGCTGGCGATCATCGCGGCGGTCCACCGGGCGATCTCCGGCCCGGTCATGCCGTTGAGCAGGATCGCCATCGCCAGCGCGGACATCTGCTCGTCGGCGACAACCCCCCGGGTGTACGCGTCGACCACCCAGTCGATCTGCGCGTCCGACAGCACCCCGCCGTCCCGCTTCACCCGAATAACGTCAACAGCAGCAAAACTCATCAGAAGATCTTCCCTAGTCTGTTGCAGATCCCGTTCCACGGCCCGTGACCACGTCAGGGCCGGGGCCGACCGTGCCCGGCGGAGGGATCAAGCCTGACCGCCCGGGGCCCGGCCCCGGGCGCGCCCCGCCGGGGGGGGCCGCGGGCCCGGGCCCCCGGCCCTCGGGGGCCGCC
>NZ_JBEZFO010000041.1:0-23394 GCF_040649495.1 Micromonospora sp. NPDC048947 | reverse complement strand
TGGTGGGGGTGCGGGTGGGGGGGGTGGCGAGCCTCTCGTCCGTTCGGGGTGTCTCGGCGTCGGTCTCCCCGGGGGGGGGGGGGGGGGGCCCCCCCCCCCCCCACGGCAGGTCAGCCCTTCACGCAAACCACCTGCTTGAGGTGCGCGACCACCTCGACCAGGTCCTCCTGCTGGGCCATCACCTCGGTGATGTCCTTGTACGCGCCGGGGATCTCGTCGACCACCCCGGCGTCCTTGCGGCACTCCACCCCGGCGGTCTGGGCGGCCAGGTCGTCGGTGCTGAACGTCCGCTTGGCCTGCGCCCGGGACATCCGACGCCCCGCCCCGTGCGACGCCGAGCAGTACGCGTCCGGGTTTCCCCGCCCCCGCACGATGTACGACCCGGTGCCCATCGACCCGGGGATGATGCCCAGGTCACCCCGGCCGGCCCGGATGGCGCCCTTGCGGGTGACCAGCACGTCCACCCCGTCGTAGCTCTCCTCGGAGACGTAGTTGTGGTGGCAGCTGATCGGCTCGTCGTAGGAGACCTGCGGGAAGTGCTCACGCACCACGCCGCAGAGCAGGGCCAGCATGACCGCCCGGTTGCGCCGCGCGTACTCCTGCGCCCACCACAGATCCCGCCGGTACGCGTCCATCTCCGGCGTCCCGGCGAGGAACACGGCCAGGTCGCGGTCCGGAAGGTCCGCGTTGTGCGGCAGCCCCCGGGCCACCCCGATGTGCCGCTCGGCCAGCTCCTTGCCGATGTTGCGGGACCCGGAGTGCAGCATCAGCCAGACCCGCCCCTCGTCGGCGCCGCCCTGCTCCAGGCAGACCTCGATGAAGTGGTTGCCCCCGCCGAGGGTGCCGATCTGCCGCTGCGCCCGCGTCTCCAGCTGCGCCACCCGCCGGTCCAGTCCGGCGAACCGGCCCCAGAAGTCGTCCCAGCCGGCCTGCTCCAGGCCCCGGATCCGACGCGTGTCGACCGGGTCCTTGCGCTGGGCGAAGCCGACCGGGATGGTGGCCTCGATCGCGGAGCGCAGCCCGGCCAGGTCGTCCGGCAGGTCGGCGGCGGTCAGCGAGGTACGGACCGCCGACATCCCGCAGCCGATGTCGACGCCGACCGCGGCCGGCGAGACGGCCTGCCGCATCGCGATCACCGAGCCGACGGTGGCGCCCTTGCCGAAGTGCACGTCGGGCATGACGGCGACACCCTGCACCCACTGCAGCGCGCCGATGTTGCGCAGCTGCTTGGCGGCCTGCGGCTCGATGGCGTACGGGTCGGTCCAGACCCGGACCGGTGCCCGGGTACCGGCGAGGGGGGTGAATCCCATGGTGGTCTCCTTCTGTCGTGCGGCGACCGTTAATGATCATATTTGGCGGCCAGCGGCGGTGCGCGGATACGAAAGGGCCGCCCGATCCCGGTGGGATGGGCGGCCGGCGGACGCGTCAGCGTCGGCTCAGTCGCGCCACCCCGGCTCGTTGCGCCGCGATGGGCAGTAGGCACGGGTATCGTCGGTCAACCGCAGAGGGGTGCCGGCGGAGAGCAGGCGCCAGCGGGCGTCGGTGCGGACGCGTCGCGACATGGCGTACTCCCTCCGGGTTGCTCGGTTGAGTGTGCACCGACGACAGTAGGAGTGCTGCGACGCGTCCGCAATGGATATGCCCGCGGACGGTCGACGGACCGCCTGCATCACGCTGTCGTAGGGCACACTCGCGGGCATGGGTCTGCTGGAGGCGATCGACGAGCGGGCCTGCCTGCTGCCCACCGGCGGCGAGTCGCTGGGCAATCTGGCCGCCTTCCTCGGCACCCTGGCTGTCGACTTCGACGTGCTCGACCCGCCGGAGCTGCTCACCGTCGTCCGGGACGTCGCCGACCGGTTCGCTCGCGCCGCCGCCCCCGCGCCGGGGCGAGTCGCTGTTCACCCCGGCGCGGACGTGGCAGTGGAGCTATGACTGCGGCACCAGCCGGAACGACTGCGCCGCGGTGCCGTTGCAGGTGTACTGGATGAGCTGGACGCTGTCCGCCGTGGACGCGCCCGGCACGTCGAGACACTTGCCGCTGGAGCGGTTGACCAGGCGGTAGTAGCCGCCGCCCTCGGGCTCGGCCCGCCACTGCTGGTTGTTGCCGCCGCTGTAGGACCAGAGCTGGATCGGCGCCGAGTCGGCCGTCGACCGGTCCTTCACGTCGAGCACCTGGGCGCTGTTGTTGCGGTTGTTGACCCGTAGGTACCCGCCGCTGGTCGGCACGAACTGGTACTGCTGGGCGGTGCTGCTGTTGCACGCGTACTGCTGGATGGCGGTGCCGTTCGCGCTGGCGGCGGCGCGGGCGTCCACGCACTTGCCACTGGCCCGGTTGACAGCCGTGTGCCAGGCGGTCGGCGAGATGCCGTCGGACGGCGGGGGCGTGGTCGGTGGGACGGTGCCGACGCCGGCGAGCCAGTGCAGCCCGTCGATCAGCAGCTGGTTCTGTTGGGCGCTGTCGAACGTCGACGACAGCCCGGTGTTGGTGCTGTAGTTCATCGCGTTGTGGCCGAAGTTGGCGTAGAGCATCTTGTACTGCCGGTTGCTCCAGACGAGCGGGTAGTAGCCGCCGTACCAGGACTGGTTGGGATCCGTGCCGACCGGGAAGCTGGACGGGTCGACCGACGCGAGGATGTCGATGTTGGGGTTCTGCCGCAGGTCGTTGCTCCAGGAGTACCACTCGCTGATCGACGACGGGAACGTCGCCGGGAGGTTCCGGGTGGCGGCGTGGGTGCGGTTGTCGGCGCGCATCGTGACCCGGGTGGGTCCCCAGGTGTTCGTCTGGAACGCGCCGGTGCCGAGGAAGGTGTTGTAGTACCAGCTCCAGCTCGACGGGTTGTCGGTCCACGCGCTGACGTGGAAGCCCAACCACGCTCCGCCGTTCTGCATGTACTGCTGGAACGCGGCGCGTTGCCCGGTGGGCGGCGCGTCGTCAAGGAACATGACGACCTTGTACTGGGCCAGGTTGGCGGTGTTCAGCAGGCTCCAGTTGTTTGTGGCCTCCCAGGAGAAGCCGTACTGGGAGGCGGCCTGCGGGAACCAGGCCCGGGCGTCCTTGACGAAGTCGATGTGCGCGGCGTCCCAGGTGCCGTTGTAGAAGGCCAGGACCTTGAACGTCGGCGCGGCCTGCGCACTGCGCGAGGCGCTGACAGCGACACCGGCGGTCAAGGCGACGACCAGGGCGACGAACAACGACAGGATCCTTCTGGTACGGGAGGAGAGTTCTGCGATCACCTGATCGTCCCTTCGGTGGGGACGCGCGCCGCCGCGTCGAGGTACATCTGTTCACAAGGTTTACAGATAGACGAAAGGTTATTCCTCTGACCTGATCGCGTCAATCGCCGATCGCCTGAACGGGTGGGATTCCTACGGCAACGGGTACCCCCGCCGGATGACCAGCCCGGACGCCGTCGACGTCGACAAGCCGCTCGCCGTGGACGTGCCCGCCGCGCCGCACGACGCCAGCGGCGAACATGTGCCGATCCGCGACCTGGCCGGCCTCGCGCCGCCGACCCGGTCGGCGCGCCGCTGGACCCCGAGCCGGGTGGTGGCCACCCCCGCCGCGCTCGACCACCCGCACGGCCAACGGATCGTCGAACGGGTGCGGGCACTCGGCATCGAGGTGGAACACCTGCGCGCCAACCGGCTCACCGGGGTACGCGGGCAGACCGACCGGGAGACCTACGCGCGGGCCAAGTCGACAATGGCGATCGTGGTGAGCCCACCCTCGCGGCGTGTCCTGCAACCCATCGCGCCCAGCGCGGACTGGCGGGTCGACCTGGCCGAGGGCTGCCCGGCGCACTGTCAGTACTGCTACCTCGCGGGATCCCTGTCCGGCCCACCGGTGACCCGGGTGTACGCGGACCTCGACGACATCCTCGCCGGGTTGGCCGCGTACGCCGGGCGCGGCACGGTGACCAGCCGCAACGCGCGGCGCGCCGACGAGGGCACCACCTTCGAGGCGTCCTGCTACACCGACCCGCTCGCCCTGGAGCACCTGACCGGCAGTTGGCGGCGCGCGGTGCAGCACTTCGCCGACTGGGACGCCCCCGTGCAGTTGCGCTGGACCACCAAGTACGCCGACGTGGACACGTTCGTCGGCCTGCCGCACGCCGGCCGGACCCGGGTCCGCTTCAGCGTCAACTGCGCCCCGGTCAGCGAACGGTTCGAGGGCGGCACCGCCCGGGTGCCGGACCGGCTGGCCGCGCTGCGCCGGCTCGCCCTCGACGGCTACCCGGTCGGGCTGACCATCGCGCCGATCATCGCGCTGCCGGACTGGCGGGAGCACTACGGCGACCTGCTCGACCAGGTCCGCGCGGCGGTCGACGGGGTGCCGGATGTGGACCTGACCGCCGAGCTGATCACCCACCGGTTCACGCCGGGCAGCAAGGAGGTGCTGCTCGGCTGGTACCCGCGCACCCGGCTGGAGATGGACGAGGAGTCCCGCACCCGCAAGCACGGCAAGTTCGGCGCGGTGAAGTACGTCTACCCCCGCGAGCAGATGACCGAGCTGCGCGACTGGTTCACCACCGAACTGACCGCCCGCGTCCCGGCCTGCCGGATCCTCTACTGGACCTGACCGTCAGCCGACCGAGGAGCGGTCGACCGGGGCGGCGAAGAACGTGTCCGGGTACGGCTCGTCGCGCAGGCTGTAGTGCCACCACTCGCGGTCGTAGTTGACGAACCCGGCGTCGGTCATCAGCCGCTGCAGCAAGCGACGGTTGTCCCGCGCCGTCCCGGCGATGCGGGGGTCGGCCGTGTGCGCTCGGGGGTCGAAACAGTCGAAGCCCGTACCCATGTCGATGCTGTTGTCCGCGAACCGCTGGGCGCGCGGCGCGGTGCAGGCGACCAGCGGTTGCCCGACCCGGTACGGGGGTTGGCTGGCGGCGGGCTCGCCGACCAGTGTCAGGTCCAGGGTGCTGCCGCGGCTGTGCGCTGTGGGAGCGCCGATGTACCCGTCGGCGAAGAGCCGGTTCTTGGCCAGGTCGGGGTAGAACTCGGCCTTCGTCTGCTGCTCGTCGGGGCGCTTCGACCAGGCGACGAAGTCGTCCACCGCCGGTTGCGGGCGGTAGCAGTCGTACACCTTGAGGCTGTGCCCACCGGCCAGCGCGGCGTCCTGTACGCGGCGCAACGCCTCGGCCGCCTGCCGGGTGAGCAGGCACAACGGCTCGCGGTAGCCGGTGATCGGCCGGCCGACGAAGTTGTGCGGTGTGGCGTACCGGATGTCGGCGTGGATGCGCGGGTCGAGGTCGGTCAGCACCACGAACCCCGGCAGCGGGGCTGCCACGGGGCTGGACGGGACCGGCGCGGGTGTGGGGCTCGTCGGCGTCGGCTGTGGTGTGGCCGGCGCGGGGCGGGGCTCCGGCCGCGAGCAGCCGCCGAGCATCGCGGCGAGCGCGAGCACGACGGCCAGGCGGTAGCGCACGAGTCCTGTCTATCAGCCCGACAACTGTCACCATCCCAGGATCCACGTACTCCACCAACCGAAAGTAACCGGAAAAACTCCGGAACTTTTCCGCAACTCAAGCGAAGCTTCGATCGGCCTGGCATGTCGTCAACCCCCATCGGTGAGGCAAGATGACGCGTGGAACGGGCACGCCGTTTCGGGACACACGGTGGGCGACGCCTGGTGGTCGTTCCTCCGGCTCGGTGAAGGAGACGCGGGTGGGCGCGGACGACGGACGCAGGGTGACCATCACCGCGATCGCACGGGAGGCCGGGGTGTCGGTGCCGACCGTGTCACGGGTGCTCAACGGTCGCTCCGATGTGGCCCCGGACACCCGCGAGCGGGTCGAGGAGTTGTTGCGCCACCACGGCTACCGGCGTCGTACCAGCCGCAGCGTTCGCCGTGCCGGTCTCGTCGACCTGGTCTTCAACGACCTGGACAGCCCCTGGGCCGTGGAGATCATCCGGGGCGTGGAGGATGTCGGGCACGGCGCGGGCGTCGGCACTGTGGTCTCCGCGATCCACCGGCAGCCCACGGCGGCCCGGCAGTGGTTGCAGAACCTGCGCACCCGGGCCACCGACGGCGTCATCTTCGTGACCTCGCACCTGAGCCCGCCGCTGCACGCGCAGTTACGTCGCCTCAACGTGCCGGTGGTGGTCGTGGACCCGGCCGGCGTGCCGGCCATGGACGTGCCGACCATCGGTGCCACCAACTGGGCCGGCGGGCTCGCCGCGACCGAACACCTCCTCGCGATCGGGCACCGGCGTATCGGTTTCGTGGCCGGGCCGACGCACCTGCTGTGCAGCAGGGCCCGGCTCGACGGTTACCGGGCCGGCCTGGAGGCCGCCGGGGTGCCGGTGGACGACGCGCTGATCTACCCGGGCGACTTCTACCACGCCTCCGGATTCGCCGGCGGGACCGCGCTGCTCGACCTCGCCGACCCGCCGACCGGCATCTTCGCCTCCAGCGACCAGATGGCCTTCGGCGTCTACGAGGCCATCCGGCGTCGCGGGCTGCGGGTGCCGGACGACGTGAGCGTGGTCGGGTTCGACGACCTGCCGGAAGCCCGCTGGGCCTCACCGCCGCTGACCACAGTGCGCCAACCGTTGGTCGAGATGGGACGGTTGGCGGCCCGGACCGTGCTGCGCCTGGCCCAGGGCGAGGGCATCGACTCGCCCCGGGTGGAACTCGCGACCGAGATGGTCGTCCGGGACAGCACCGCCGCCCCGCTGACCGGGTCGCCCGCCTCGGCGTGACGGCCGGAACTGCGTCGGAAACCGGTTGGACCGGTTCCGGTCCGTTCCCGAAAATTCCGGCAGGGCCGTGCCCGACCGGAGGTCGCCCGCGGCCGGCGCGGTGAGCGACCGACCGTCACCCACCGCGCCGCACGGTCAGTGGTGATGGTGCCAGCGGACGGCCTTGCGGATTGTCACCGGCAGGGCGGGCGCCCCGTCGACAGGCGCCGGGTCCTCGGCGGTCGGCGCCACTCCCCCGGCGGCGATCCGGTCCAGCGTGGCCAGGCCGGCACTGTCGACCTCACCGAAGATCGTGTAGTTGGGGCGCAGCGCGGAGTTGGCGTAGACCAGGAAGAACTGGCTGCCGTTGGTGTCCGGCCCGGCGTTGGCCATCGCGAGGACGCCACGGGCGTACACCCGGCGTTCCCCGGTCGGGTCGGTGGGCGCGGGCGGCAGGTTGGTCGGCAACTCGTCGCGGTACCGGTAGCCAGGGCCGCCCTCACCGGTGCCGGACGGGTCACCGCACTGCAGCACGCTCAGCGTCGGGTACGCGGTGAGCCGGTGGCACGGGGTGCGGTCGTAGAACCGCTTGCTCACCAGGTGCAGGAAGCTCTGCACCGTGCACGGCGCCGCGGCTCGATCCAGTGTCAACCCGATGGGCCCGTGGTTGGTCGCCAGTGTCACCCGGACGCTGCCCCGGGCCGGGGTGCGTCGCGGGTCGGGCGGTAGCGGAACCGGCCGGGCCGCGGGTTCGTCAGGGGTCTCGGTGTAGGCGCACGGGCCGTGGGTGGTGCGCGGCGGTCGGGTGGCGGCGTCGGCAGCGGCGCTCGGCGCGGCGGAGACGCGCACGCTGTCGGCCGACGGGCCCGGGGCGGCGAGCGCGGTGGCGGACGAGCCGACGACCAGCGCCCCGGCGAGCACCGTCACCCCCGCGAGGCGGGTCAGGGCGCGCACCGGCCGGCGGAGTGCCGCCACTGCGGGGCGCGGTTCGAGTTCACTCGACACAGGGATCCTCCTGGACTGGTGGTGCCAGAAAGACCGGAGTCTATGGAGGGCAGCGCCCGATGTCGATCCGTCAGGGCATCCGGCGGCGACGCCGCCACAGCAGGCCGCCCCACAACGCCACCACCGTCGCGCCGCTCACCGCGGTCACCGACCAGAGCCACTCCGAGCCGGTACGCGCGGGACCGCTGGCCGCCGCCGGTCGGGGCGCGCCGGGTGCCGCCAGCGCGGACGGCACCGCCGACGGGGTGGCGGTCAGCTCGCCGGGCTCGACCAGTCGACCCACGGCGGCGTCCCGCGGCAGCGTGAAGCCCCAGTCCAGGAGGGCAGCGCCCTGCTCCCAGCCGCGCGCCGGCGCCGATTCGGCGCCCAGCAGCGTCACCACGAGTCGCCGCCCGCCGCGTTCCGCCGCCCCCACGTAGGTGTGCCGGGCCAGGTCGGTGAAGCCGGTCTTGCCGCCGAGAGCCCCCGGGTACCGGTAGATGAGCTGGTTCTCGTTCTGGATCTCGAAGCCCTTGGTGCGTTGCGCCGGCTGGGGCGGAATCGACGTCTGCTCGGTCAGCGCGTACCGGCGGAAGGTCGGCTGGGCGAAGCAGGCCCGGGCGATCAGCGCCAGGTCGTACGCGCTGGTGAACTGCCCCTTGCCGTCCAGCCCGGACGGGGTGACAGCGTGCGTCTGGAGCGCGCCGAGGTGGTGCGCCTGCTCGTTCATGGCGCGCACACCGGCGGCGCTGTCCGTCCCGCTGCCGAGTCGCGCGAGGGCGTTGGCGGCCTCGTTGCCGGAGTTGAGCAGCAACCCCAGCCAGATGGTCTCGATGGTGTACCGGCCGCCCGCGACCAGGCCCACGGCCGAGGAGCCGGGTTCGATGTTCATGTCATCGTCGGTGACGGTGACCGTCTGCTTCGGGTCGAGCTTGGGCAGCATCGTGGCCGCCAGCAGGAGCTTCTGCACGCTCGCCGGTGTGCCGTACTCGTGGGGGCCGCAGCCGCCGAGCACCTGGCCGCTGTCCAGGTCGGCGACCAGCCACGACGTGGCGGTGACCCCGGGTGGCGCGGCGACGCCGGCCGGCACGACCAGGCCGGCAGTGTCCAGCGCCGCGCCGCCGATCATCCGTTGCTCCGGGACGGCGGGCGGGGGCGACGGCCGGGGTGGGCGCGACGTCGCCGGGGCCGGGACCCGGGGGCAGCGCACCGTCGGCGCGGCGAACGCTCCCGTCGCACCGACCGGCACCGGAGCGAGCAGGACGGCGGACGTCGTGGCCGCCAGCAGCGCAGCTCTCATGTGCCCGACCCTAGTCAGGAAGATCGCCCGGCGGGACGGGATGCCGGTCAACTCGCGTCGCCGCGAGCGCGCAGGTAGTCGTGCAGCGCGGCGGTGCCCCGCAACCGGCGCAGGCTGCGGGTGTGCAGCTCCTGCTCGCGGCGGCCCAGCTCGGCGCGGACCCGCTGGGCGCTGCCGGTGGTCCGCAGCTCGCCCAGCACCGCGGCGATGATCTCGAACGGGTACGCGCCCCGGCGCAGCAACGCGATGACCTGCGCCGCGAGTAGCTCCGCCTCGTCGTACACCCGGTAGTTGGTGCCCTGGGCGCGGCCCGGCCGCAGCAGCTCGCGCTCCTCCCACAGCCGCAGCTGCGAGGTCCGGACCCCGACCAGGGCGGCGACCTCGCCGATGCGCACGCCGTGGCGTGGCGCGGGTCGGGCCACTGGTGGGCTGGCCAGCACGGTCTCGAAGGCGCCGAGCACCCGGCGAATCTCGGCGCGTTCCCGGTCCAGCTCGGCATGGCCGCCGTCGAGCGCCGCCAGCGCCGCCGGCAGGTCACCCGTGTGCACCGCAGCCATGACCTCCCGGGTACGGCTCCAGCCGTGCCCCTCGGCCAACCGCCGCGCCACTGTCAGCGCCCGGGCGTGCTCGGTGGTGAAGATCCGGTAGCCGCTGGCAGTGCGGCGCACCGGCGGCAGCACGCCCAACTCGACGTAGTTGCGCACCTGCTGCACCGAGATCCCGACAGTGGCCGCCAGGTCCACGGCGCGCAGCCGATCTTTCGAGGCGACGTCCACGCGAGCCACCGTACCGCTTACGACGTGATTTGAGACTTTCCCCGACCTAGTGCCGCAGCCTGCGCTTGACTCTCGGCGAAAGGCTCTACATGGGGATGAATGAGACAATGGAACCCGCCAGTGCTCGGCGGGCAAAGTCCCGCCACGATTCTGTGAAGGGTCCGTATGTCGCAGCCAGCATGGTCCGCCGCCGACAGCCACGACATGATCGAGGTACGCGGGGCACGGGAGAACAATCTCGCCGACGTCTCGGTCGACATCCCCAAACGCCGGTTGACCGTCTTCACAGGTGTCTCCGGGTCGGGCAAGTCGTCGCTGGTCTTCGGCACCATCGCCGCCGAGTCCCAGCGCATGATCAACGAGACCTACAGCGCGTTCCTCCAGTCGTTCATGCCGAACCTCAGCCGGCCGGACGTCGACTCGCTGCGCAACCTCAGCGCCGCCATCGTCGTCGACCAGGAGCGGATGGGGGTCAACTCCCGCTCCACGGTCGGCACCGCCACCGACGCGTACGCCATGCTGCGGATCCTCTACAGCCGGCTCGGCCAGCCGTCCATCGGCGGCGCCGGGGCGTTCAGCTTCAACCTGCCCGAGGGCATGTGCCCCACCTGCGAAGGGCTGGGCCGGGTCTCCGACCTCGACATCAACGAACTGGTCGACGTCGAGCGCTCCCTCAACGACGGCGCGATCACAGTGCCCAACTTCGCTGTCGACTCCTGGTACTGGCAGACCATCGTCGGTTCCGGCCTGTTCGACCCGGACGTCAAACTCCAGGACTTCACCCCCCAACAGTGGGAGGACTTCCTGCACAAGCCAGCCACCAAGATCAAGGTTGGCGGCAACAACTGGACATACGAAGGGCTGGCGGTCAAGGTCAAGCGGCTCCTCCTGAGCAAGGACCGCGAGTCGATGCAACAGCACATCCGCGCCTTCGTCGACCGGGCGGTCACCTTCACCAGCTGCGGCGACTGCGGCGGCACCCGACTCAACGCGCCGGCCCGCTCCGCACGGATCGCCGGACTCAACATCGCCGACTGCTCGGCCATGCAGATCAGCGACCTGGCCGCGTTCGTCAGCACCATCGACGACCCGGGGGCAGCGCCACTCGTCGCCAACCTCCGCGACCTGCTGGACTCCCTGGTCGAGATCGGTCTGGGCTACCTCAGCCTGGACCGCGAGTCCGCGACCCTCTCCGGCGGCGAGGCGCAACGGGTGAAAATGGTCCGGCACCTCGGCTCCAGCCTCTCCGACGTCACCTACGTCTTCGACGAACCCACAGTCGGCCTGCACCCGCACGACATCGCCCGG
This sequence comes from Micromonospora sp. NPDC048947, assembly GCF_040649495.1. Taxonomy (NCBI): domain Bacteria; kingdom Bacillati; phylum Actinomycetota; class Actinomycetes; order Micromonosporales; family Micromonosporaceae; genus Micromonospora; species Micromonospora sp. NPDC048947. The sequence goes on along the minus strand of NZ_JBEZFO010000041.1, from coordinate 12,345 downwards.
ATGAACGACCTGCTGCTGCGGCTGCGCGACAAGGGCAACACAGTCCTGGTCGTGGAACACAAACCGGAGACCATCGCCATCGCCGACCACGTGGTCGACCTCGGACCGGGCGCCGGCACCGACGGAGGCCGGATCTGCTTCACCGGCGACATCCCCGGCCTGCGCCGCTCCGACACGCTCACCGGGCGGCACCTGGACCACCGGGCGACAGTGCGCGAGGCGGTACGCCAACCCACCGGGCAGCTCGCCATCCGCCAAGCCGACCTGCACAACCTGCACGACGTGGACGTGGACATCCCGCTCGGGGTCCTCACCGTGGTCACCGGCGTGGCCGGCTCCGGCAAAAGTTCACTGATCCACGGGTCGCTGCGCGGCCGGTCCGGGGTCGTCATCGTCGACCAGTCCCCGATCCGTGGCTCACGACGCAGCAACCCGGCCACCTACAGTGGGCTGCTCGACCCGATCCGCACCGCCTTCGCCAAGGCCAACGGGGTCAAGGCCGCGCTGTTCAGCGCCAACTCCGAAGGCGCCTGCCCGACCTGCAAAGGAATCGGGCTCATCTACACCGACCTGGCGATGATGGCTGGCGTCGCGAGCGTCTGCGAACGATGCGAGGGGCGGCGCTTCACCGACGAAGTGCTCACGTACACGCTGCGCGGCAAGAACATTCACGAGGTGCTGACCATGTCGGTCACCGAGGCGTACGCGTTCTTCCCCAGCGGGGCGGCGCACCTCATCCTCGGCCGGTTGGTCGACGTCGGGCTGGGCTACCTCAGCCTCGGCCAGCCACTGACCACCCTGTCCGGCGGGGAGCGGCAACGACTCAAGCTCGCCATCCACCTGGCCGAGAAGACCACCACGTACGTCCTCGACGAACCGACCACAGGCCTGCACCTGGCCGACGTGGACCAACTGTTGGCCCTGCTCGACCGCACGGTCGACGCCGGAAACACCGTGATCGTCATCGAGCACCACCAGGCGGTCATGGCACACGCCGACTGGCTCATCGACCTCGGCCCCGGCGCCGGCCACGACGGTGGCCGGATCGTCTTCACCGGCACACCGGCCGAGCTGATCGCCACCGGCGACACCCTCACCGCCAAGCACCTCCGCGAGTACGTCAACGACCCGGCCGTGGTCGGCCAGAGCTGACCCCGCCGCCCCACTACCGGCCGGAGCACGGCGGCGACGGGTGCCGGCACGAGCGGGTGCGGGCCGGCGGTGCCAGCGGCGGCGGTCGGCTGACGCGGTGTCACGGGTGGCTGGCACGGCGGCGCTCCGGTCGCGGCGCTCCGGGTGCAGCGGGTCGAGCGGCGGCGGCTGAGCGGCGGCGGTTCGGTCGCGGCGGGTTGCGCGGCGGCGCTTCGGCCGCGGCGGTTGAGCGGCGGCGGTTGAGCGGCGGCGGTTGAGCGGCGGCGGTTGAGCGGCGGCGGTTGAGCGGGCAGCGATTCGGCGGCGGCGATTCGGCGGCGGTGTCAGGTGACGCGGCGCAGCCAGCGCCGCTGCCAGGGGGTTTCCACTGCTTTCGGGTGGTAGCCGGCCCGCACCCACGGCACCGCCCGCTCGACCGGCAGGCCGTCGAGGATCGTCAGGGCGGCCAGGGCCGTTCCGGTACGACCCACCCCACCCCGACAGGCCACCTCGACGCGTTCCCCGTCGTGCGCGCGCCGCAGCGCCTCCCGCAGGGCGTCGAGGGCGTCGGCGCGGTCGAGCGGCACCCAGAAATCGGGCCACCGGATCCGCCGGTGCGGCCAGGCCGGGTCCGGACCAGGTGCCAACAGCACGGCGAAGTCGGCGGGCGAGGACGCGGCAGCGACGCGGCGTCCGCGCACCGTCGCCCCACTGGGGAGTACGAGTACACCCGACTGCTCGGACCACGGCTGCGCGTCAGTCATCCGGACATTGTGCCGCGACGCTCCGACGGATGAGCACAGACAGCGCCGCCCCCGGCTGGTGGGCCGGGGGCGGCGCTGGTGTCGGTGTGCAGGTCGCCTCTCGGCGAGTGGCACGACGCGGCTCCAGCCGAACGGTATTCCGCGAAGGCGATATTAGGTGAGGCCCGGGGACACTGAGTCACACCGACACCCTCCACAACCAGCCCGCCCCCGCCAATGTTCCCGCACCCCGCCTTGCCCACCCATCCGATCACCGCCCCGCCGTCGTGCCGCACCGCCGCCCGGCTGCCCCCGCCGCCCGGCTGCCCCCGCCGCCCGGCCGCAACACCGCACCGCCGTGGTGCCGTGGTGCCGTGGTGCCGCGAGGCCCGCGCCGATTGGCCACAGCCTCTCCACTCCCGCCGCACCGCCGGCTGGCCTCGCCCGGCGAGTGGGTGGCTGGCGTCGGTCGCCCAGTGAGTGGGTGGCTGGCCTCACCCGGTGAGTAGGTGGCTGCGGTCGGCGCACCGCCGGCTGGCCTCGCTCGGTGAGTAGGTGGCTGGCTGGCATCGGTCGGCGCACCGCCGGCTGGCGTCAGCGGGCGGTGGCATCAACGCCCCGCCGCACCACCAGCGGCGGTCGGCGGCCTCAACACACCGCCGCTCCGCCGGACCGTTCCGCCGCCGGGTCCCATCGCTGCACTCCCGCTCGCCTCACGACCACGAACACTCGCCCTCGCGCCGCGCTGCGGCCACGACCCACGAGATCTTGGACAGTTTCCGTTCGACGCGAACGGAAACGGTCCAAGATCTGCTGGCAGCCACCAACCCGGACCGCGCCATCCGCTTCCGACGATCCGCCATCCGGTTCCGACGGGCACCCGCCGGCATCGCGGCATCCGCTCCCGGGCATCCGCCCCTAGCCGGCACCCGACGCCACGGCACCCGCTCCCAGCGGCCAGGCGACGCCACGGCACCCGCTCCCAGCGGCGCAACCAGCGAGCATGCGCCTCCCGCACGGAAACGGAAATGCCGCTGGCCGGCACCCGGGGTTGCGGGTGCCGGCCAGCGGTCGGTCTCTTGCGGTGGTGCTGTTGTGCGGGTCAGCTGTTCCAGTGCTGGCCAACGAGGTCGGTGGCCTGCTGCTCCCACTGGGCGTAGGCGTCCGGGTACGCCGACACCTGCACGGTCTGCGCGGCGTCGGTCAGGGGCATGTCCTGCCACCCGTCGACCTGCTTCAAACCCTTGAGGAACGCCGTCGTCGAGTACTCAGGGTCGGTGATCTGCTCCGGGGTGCCCCAACCACTGGACGGGCGCTGCTGGAACAGGCCCAGCGAATCGTGGTCGTTCATATCGCCGAGGTGGCCCAGGTTCTCCAGCTTCGACTCCTGCAAGCTCGTCGCGATCGAGATCACCGCTGCCCGCTCCGGCAGGCCGGCCTTCTTCGTGGCGGCGATGATCGCCTTCACGTTCGCGGTCTGCTCATCGTTGAGGGTGATGTGCGACTGGTCGCCCTGCGGCTTCGGCGCCGCCGACTGCACGGCCACGGCGGCGGGCTTGGCATCCACGGCCGGGGTGGCAGCGTGGGCGGCGATCGGGCCGGCGAACACACCACCGGCGAACGCGAGACCAGCAACAGACAGCATGCTCTTACGGAAGATCGTGTTCATGAGGGGTAGCTCCTTCGGGGGTAGAACACCCAACCACCACAAGGGGGACGGCGGCAGGGTGTGAGCACCTCGTCCGGCGCTGCACGTACCAAGGGGGAAAGTCTGGGGGGTGACGCCCATCAGGGCGTCGGGTCGGCGACCTGCGAGCGGGGGGCTCGTGGCGCCGGGACCCTGTGTAACGACCCGGGGGGCCGGGGTCATTCCGGGTTGGCCCACCGTCGGCACCCTCATCGAGGCGGTGCCAGATGTCGTTCGTGGGGACTGCAACGACCCGGGGGGCCGGGACCATTCTCGAATGGCCCACCTGCCGGCACCCTCGCCGTGGCGGTGCCCGGTCGGTCGTTCGTGGGGACTGCAACGACCGGGTGGAGGCTGGCATTCCAGCCTGCGCGACCAGCCCTCAGGGTCGGGGGCGGGTCGGTGGTACTGCGATCGTCAGGGTATGTAACGACCCCGACCCCGCCACAATTCCGGCCCACGAGTGCGCCCGACCACACCCCACAAACCCCAACCAACGGACAAACCACCCATCCAGCGCCGCGTCCAAGGCGTCGAATCGACCCTCACCCGCGTGATCCACTCGGGTTCACGGAAGACGGGGCATCCCGGACGGCCGGACAGCCCGACTTCAAGGAAACGGAGTCGATCACGAACCGGCCGAGCGCACCACTGCGCGCAAACCGGACAAAATTGGAGGCGATGAGGGTCGGGCCGGCGCGCCTGGAGGAGCGTGCTGGGATCGACCTGAGCGACACCGGGTCTGGTGGGCGTTACCCTGACACCATGCAGGCCGCCTCCCCCACCGTCACCGGCGTGGCCTTTCTGGCTCGCCCGGGTCGCCCCGCTGTGGTGGCGCGGACGCTCGCGGAGCTGGCCGGCCCTACCCGAGGTGTCGTGGAGCTGCCGGTACGGCTGATGTGGAACGCCGAGCGCACGTTCGACCTCGGCGACCCCGACCAGTTGCTCTGGATGTACGAGAATGTGCTTCGCGAGACCACTCGGGCCGAGGATCTGCGCGCCCTGATCAACGGGCGGACGCTGCGTCGGGTGTGGCGACTGCTCAACCTGCCTCGGGGCGTACGCCAGGCGTGGGAGAGCCGGCACCGCGGCCTGCGCGCGGCGTGATCGAACCTCATCTGCACGAGTTCTACCGGGAGGTGGCCCGGGTGGCGCTTGCCGCTGCCGGGCCGTACCGGTTCGTTCTGGGTGGTGGGGTGGCGTGGGCGGCGCACGGGCTGGTCGCCCGACCGACGGAGGACGTCGACCTCTTCGCGGACGTGGAGGGCGCTGCGGCGGCGGCGTCCGCCGGGGTGCGGGTGGCCCTGGAGCGGGCCGGGTTCATCGTCAGTGACGCCGACCCGGACAGTGAGCTGGCCGAGTTGTTCGACGGGTACGAGCAGGACATGAAGGACTTCGTGGTGAGCCGCGACGGACGGCAGATCCGGCTCAGCCTCGCCCGGTTGGACCGCCAGCAGAGTCCGGTGGTGATGGACCTCGGCCCGGTGATGGACGTTCGTGACCTGGTGGCGAACAAGATCGCGGCGTTGGTCAACCGGCGGGAGGTTCGCGACTTCATCGACGTGGCAGCGGCCCTCGACCACTACGACGTGACCGAGCTGTTGGTCCTGGCACGGCAGGTCGACCCCGCGCTGGACCCGGACGACGTGCGCGCCGCCGGCCGCTACCTGGACCGGCTCTCCGACCAGCGTTTCGGCCGGTACGGCCTGGGCGCCGCCGACGTCGTCGAGATCCGGCAACGCTTCGCCGCCTGGCCACGCTGACCGCCGGGCCACGCGAACAAGCCAGACCAAGAACGACCGCGCGAACAAGGACCGCGCGAACAGGCCACAGCGACAAGCCGCACGAGCACGGCGGACCGCCGGGTGGGCGCCCCGAAACGACGACCACCCGACGGCGGGTCACTTGGTCGGTCGACCGCCCGTGACCCCCAGGATCTCGCCCGTCACGTAGCTGGACTCCTGCGAGGCGAAGAAGACGTACGCGGGCGCCAGCTCCGCCGGCTGCCCGGGACGCCCCTCCGGGGTGTCGGTGCCGAACTGCTTCACCTTCTCCTCCGGCATGGTGGCCGGGATCAGCGGCGTCCACACCGGCCCTGGCGCGACGGCGTTGACCCGGATACCCTGCTCGGCCAGGTCGGCGGCGAGGGCCTTGGTGAAGTTGGCGATCCCCGCCTTGGTGGTGGCGTAGTCCAGCAACTGCGGCGACGGGTCGAACGCCTGGATCGACGACGTGTTGATGATCGCCGACCCCTCGGCCAGGTGCGGAATGGCGGCCTTGCAGAGCCAGAACATCGCGTACAGGTTGGTCTTGAACACCCGGTCGAGCTGATCGGTGCTGATGCCGAGGATCCCCTTGTCCTGCGACATCTGGTACGCCGCGTTGTTGACCAGGATGTCGAGGCCGCCCAGGTCGCGTACCGCCCGGTCGACCAGGTCCTGGCAGTGCGCCTCGTCGGTGATGTCACCGCGTACCGCGACGCCCCGCCGGCCGGCGGCTTCGACCAGCCGGATGGTCTCCCGGGCGTCGGCGTCCTCCTCCTCACCGAGGTAGGAGATGAGCACGTCCGCGCCCTCCCGGGCGAAGGCGATCGCGACCGCCCGGCCGATCCCCGAGTCACCGCCGGTGATCAGCGCCCGCTTGCCGTCGAGCTTGCCGCTGCCCCGGTACGACTCCTCCCCGTGGTCCGGCTTCGGGGTCATCTCCCCGGTCGAGCCGGGCGCTGACTGCTGCTGTGCGGGTTGGCCGGACTGCTGGCCGTACTGGCTGGTCGGGTCCTGCTGGGTGTGCTGATCCTCGCTCACTGAGAACTCTCCTTGCTGCGCGCGGGAAGCGGCGCTCTCCCACGAATGCCGTCCCTGACCGCCCTACCCCGCGTCGGCCTGCGGAAACCGCTGCAACGATCGGGGCTGCCGTGGCGGTGGTGCCGGGTGCTGGTTATGGTGCGCAAGGCGCTCACGAGGCGCGTCCACCCCCATGGAAAGGCACGTCATGACCTCTTCCTCCGGCCCGTCGCGCCGCCAGGTGCTCGTCGCCGCGGCGGCCGCGGCGACGACCCCGCTGATCGCCGCCGCGCCCGCGCAGGCGGCCGGCCCGGCCCGGCCGCGCACCTGGGACCTCACCCTCCTGGGCACGTCGGACACGCACGGCAACGTCTACAACTGGGACTACTACCGCGACGCCGAGTACGACGACAGCAAGCAGAACGACATCGGCGTCGCGAAGTTGGCGACTCTGATCAACCAGATCCGTCGGGAACGGCGCGGCAAGGCGACGCTGGTGCTCGACGCCGGCGACACGATCCAGGGCACGCCCCTCGCGACGTACTACGCCAAGCAGGAGCCGATCACCGCCACCGGGGAGAAGCACCCGATGGCACGGGCCATGAACGTCATCGACTACGACGCGGTGACCCTGGGCAACCACGAGTTCAACTACGGTCTGCCGTTGCTGGACCTGTGGATCCGTCAGCTCGGCTTCCCGGCGCTGGCCGCCAACGCCGTGAACGCGAAAACCGGTAAGCCGGCCTTCCTGCCGTACGTCATCAAGAAGGTCTCTCTCGGTTTCGCCGCGCCGACCCTGCGGGTCGGCATCCTGGGGTTGACCAACCCCGGTGTGGCCATCTGGGACAAGGGCAACGTCGAGGGCAAGCTGCGCTTCGACGACATGATCGCGACCGCCGCGAAGTGGGTGCCGATCATGCGGGCCCGCGGTGCGGACCTCGTGCTGATCTCGGCGCACGGCGGGGACAGCGGCACCTCCAGCTACGGCCCGGAGCTGCCGAACGAGAACCCGGTGGCGCTGATCGCCCAGCAGGTGCCCGGGATCGACGCGATCCTCTTCGGTCACGCGCACAACGAGGTGGTCGAGCGGTTCGTCACCAACGAGCGCACCGGCACGCAGGTGCTGCTCTCCGAGCCGTCGAAGTGGGGCCAGCGGCTCACCCGGATGGACTTCACCCTCGCCCGTGAGCGTGGCCGGTGGACGATCACCAAGAAGGCCGCCACCATGCTGAACACCAACACTGTGGTCGAGGACCCGAAGGTGCTCGCGGCCGTGCGGGCCCAGCACCAGAAGACCATCGCGTACGTCAACCAGGTGGTCGCGCAGTCCACCGTGGAGTTGTCGGCGGCGGAGTCACGGTACAAGGACACGCCGATCCTGGACTTCATCAACCACGTGCAGACCGAGGTGGTCGGCGCGGCGCTGGCCGGCACGGCGCACGCGGACCTGCCGGTGCTGTCGATAGCGGCGCCGTTCAGCCGGACCGCCGTCTTCCCGGCCGGCGATGTGAAGATCCGCGACGTGGCCGGCCTGTACGTGTACGACAACACCCTCGAGGCGGTAGTCCTCAGCGGGGCCGAGGTGCGCGCGTACCTGGAGTACTCGGCGAAGTACTTCCGTACGTTCGCGCCGGGCGCCCCGGTCGACCCGGAGCAGATCAGCGACCCGGCGGTGCCGGACTACAACTACGACGTCTTCTCCGGCCTGGACTACGACATCGACATCTCCAAGCCGGTCGGGCAGCGGATCACCCGCCTGGTGCTGGCCGGCACCGACACCCCGGTGGCGGACAACGCCCAGTTCGTGGTGGCGGTGAACAACTACCGACGCAGCGGCGGCGGCAACTTCCCCGGCATCGTGAAGACCCAGGTCTACAACGCGCAGCAGGAGATCCGTCAGCTGCTCATCGACTGGGCGCAAACCAGGGGGACGATCGACCCGGCCGACTTCTTCCAGCCCAACTGGCGTCTGGTACGCGAGGGCGTGCCCGTCTTCTGACGGCAGCGCATCACGAACGGGCCGTGGGTGGCGACACCCGCGGCCCGTCGCGCGTTCTCAGCCCTGCACGTTCCAGCGGATCGGGTCGTCGGACTCCTCCGGCCGGTCGCGCCCGGGATCGGTCTCGGTCAGGGCCACCCGCTCGTCGGGTCGGACGGCGGGCGGTAACTCCCCGAACCGCGTGTGACGCAGAAACGCGTACTCGTCGTCGGTGAACGGCTGCTCGGTCATCAGCGCCTCCTCGTGCTCCGCTGTGATTGTCTGCCGTTCACGGCGGTCGGCACCAGTAGCCGGGCGCACACCCTGTAAGGCGTCCTAGGATCCTGGGTGAGCGGTGGTGGCCTGGCGCGATGGATGAGACACCCGGTCGAGCACCGCGAGGGCCGCCCGGATCGGGCGGCGGCGCAACATCTCGTCGAAGCTCGCCCGCCCCTGGCAGAACTGCACGAACATCCGCCAGCCCGGCGGAGTCGCCAACAGGGCGTGGAACACGTCCGGGCGACGGGTGAACACGTCGAGCAGCCGGAACCCCGCCCGCATCTCCGGCAGCAGACGCTCAGCCACCGCCCGCTCATACCCGGCCAGGTCACCGCCAGCGACCGCAGCCCCGGCCAACTCGCCGGAGCGCAACGCGAAGCTGATGCCCTCCCGGCTCCACGGCTCCAGCAACCCCGCCGCATCCCCCACGACCAGCACCCGGCCGTTGCGCAACGGTGAATCCTCCGCCCGACAACGAGTCAGGTGACCGGAGTCGTGCTCCGCCGGCAACCCGGCCAGACCCAACCGGTCGACGAACCGCCGCAGGTAGTCGCGGGTCCCCTCCCCCGCCCCCCGCCCGGCGATCACACCGACGGTCAGCCGGTCACCCTTGGGAAAGACCCAGGCGTACGAACCCGGCATCGCACCCCAGTCCAACAACAGCCGGCCCCGCCACCGCTCCTGCTCGACGGGCGGCACCGGAATCTCCAACTCCAGACCCAGATCCACCTGCCGGTACCGGACCCCGACGTGCCGGCCGGTCACCCCGGACGAGCCGTCCGCCCCGATCACCGCACGAGCCGCGATCGTCGTACCGTCGGCCAGCCGCAGGCGTACCCCCTCGGGGTCCTGCTCGATCGCGCGGACCGCGACCCGCTCCCGCAGCTGCGCGCCCGCGGCCACCGCCGCCGCGCGCAGCCGGTCGTCGAACTCCTCGCGGCGCACCATCGTCACCACCGGACTGCCGTTGCGGCGGGTGAACTCCCGACGGCCGTCGCGGGTGAACGTCACCCGATCCACCCGGTCGTGCGCGGGCACCTCGATCCGATCCTGGACGGCCGCCAGCGAGGTGCCGATCAGGCCACCACCGCAGGTCTTGTACCGCGGGTGCACGGCTCGCTCGACGACAAGTGTGGAGACGCCAGCACGGGCAGCGGCGTGCGCCGCGGACAGCCCCGCGGGGCCAGCGCCGACGACGACGAGATCCCAAACGATCACGGAAGCAGCCTAGGGCACCTCCCCGGCCCGACCGCCGGACCCGCCCGCCGCCGTGACCGCCCGATCGGGTGTGCATCTTCGGGCACCGAGGGGGTAACCGGCGCACGGCAACCGCCACCGCAGTGGCGGACGAGCACAAGGAGGAACCATGCAGCAGGTGCAACTGTCGGAGGCCGAGCAACGGGTGTACCAGGCGGTCACCACCCTTGAGGCACGCGGGCAGGTGCCCTACCCGGACCTGATCGCCGAGGAATCCGGGCTCACCGAGGAACAGGTGGGCAGCCCCCTGCACCTGCTCACCGAGAAGGGCCTGCTGCACCGCGAGGACTCACCGATGGCAGGCCTCGACTTCGGTCCCCGGTTCTGCGCCCGCCAGATGGCGTGACCCGCGAAACCAACCGGCACGGTTCGCCCCCCGAAGACCCGGGTAGCGGTCAATCATGCATGACCGAGGGTCGACGGGGGGCGCGATGAGCGCGGCGCAGACGCCGCAGCCGGTGACAGCGGCCGAGAACCGACGACGCTGGCAGGCAGTCGGCGTCGGACTCGTCGCCGCCTTCATGACGCTGCTCGACGTGAGCATCGTCAACGTGGCCGTACCCTCCATCGACCGGGCGCTGCACGCGTCACCGAGCGACCTGCAGTGGATCCTCTCCGGGTACGCGCTCACCTTCGGCCTGGCGCTGGTCCCCGCCGGCCGCTTCGGCGACGCCCGCGGTCGACGCAACGCGTTCGTCTTCGGCATCGCGCTGTTCACCATCACCAGCGCGCTCGCCGGCCTCGCCACCTCCCCGACCTGGCTGGTCATCGCCCGACTACTCCAAGGCGCCGCCGCCGGCGTCGTCAACCCGCAGGTCATCGGGCTGATCCAGCAACTGTTCCGCGGGCCCGAACGCGCCCGCCCGTTCGGGCTGCTCGGCGCCACCATCGGCATCTCCACCGCCGTCGGACCGCTGCTCGGCGGACTGCTCATCGCCGTCGGCGGCGACGAACACGGCTGGCGCTGGGTCTTCTTCGTCAACGTGCCGGTCGGCGTCCTCGCGGTGATCCTCGGCTGGCGGCTGCTACCCGGCCGCCCCACCGGACAACCCGGCTGGCGTCGACTCGACCCATTCGGCGTCCTGCTGCTCGGCGTCGGTGTGGTCCTGGTCCTGCTGCCACTGGTGCAGGAACAGCAGTGGCGGACCCCCTGGAAGTGGGCGCTCATCCCGGCCGGCCTGGCCGTGCTGGTCGCCTTCGGGCTCTGGGAACGACGGTACGCACGCCACCACCAACCCCTGTTCGACCTCCGGCTGTTCAGCTTCCAGTCGTACACGCTGGGGTCGATCCTCGCGCTCGTCTACTTCGGCGGCTTCACCGCGATCTTCTTCATCTTCACCCTGTTCCTGCAGATGGGGGTCGGCTACAGCGCCCTCGTCGCCGGCCTGGCCATCACCCCCTTCGCCCTGGGCTCGGCAGCCGCCGCCGTACTCGGTGGACGCATCGTCAACCGCTTCGGCCGACCACTCGTGGCCATCGGACTGCTCACCGTCGTGGTCGGACTGGCAGCCACCGTTATCGCACTACGCCTCTTCCCGGACGCCCCAGCGCCCTGGGTCACCGCCGGCCCCCTGCTCGTCGCCGGCATCGGCAGCGGACTGGTGATCGCCCCCAACCAGACGATCACCCTCTCCGAGGTGCCTGTCGATCAGGCGGGCAGCGGCGCCGGCATGCTCCAGACCGGCCAGCGGATCGGCGCCGCCGCCGGCATCGCCGCCGTCGGCTCGCTGTTCTTCTCCACGCTGGCCGACAGCCACGGCGACTGGACCAACGCCTTCGAACAGTCCCTCATGCTCGCCACCGGCATCATCGTGCTCGCGTTGGTCGCCGCGCTGATCGATATCTGGCGCACCCACAACCACAAGAGCTGACCGGGGTACGCCGTGCGGTGGCCTTGCCGTGCGGTGCGTCCTGCCGTGCGGTGCGTCCTGCCGTGCGCCGTGCCGTGCTGTGGTCTTGCCGTGCTGTAGTGCTGGTGTGCGTGTACTGCGAGCGGTGCGGGTCAGACGTTCCAGTGCTGGGTGACGAGGTCGGTGGCCCTGCAGCCTCCACTGAGCGGCGTTCCCCGGCCTGTGCCCGCGCCCCGCGCCATCGGCCGGTGTCCGCGGCCCTCGACCTGCGCCTCTAGGGCGGCGGTTCAACTGACTGACCGGTGATTCCTCGTCCCGTCCACGGAGATCTTGGACAGTTTCCGTTCGCACGGAACGGAAACTGTCCAAGATCTCGGGCAGATGCGGGTTGGATGACTCGATCCACATCCCCGGAGGGCGCTGGCACCGGGACCGCTAACCGGCGGGCAGCGTCCGGCGACAACAGAAAGGCCGCTGGCCGGCACCCGAGGTTACGGGTGCCGGCCAGCGGTCGGTGTCTTGCGGTCTTACCGTGTGGTGCTTGCGGTGGTGCGGGTCAGCTGTTCCAGTGCTGGCCGACGAGGTCGGTGGCCTGCTGCTCCCACTGGGCGTAGGCGTCCGGGTAGGCCGACACCTG
>NZ_JBEZFO010000040.1:0-24631 GCF_040649495.1 Micromonospora sp. NPDC048947 | reverse complement strand
CGCGCGGGGTTCCTACGCCGCCTTGCGCCCGCCCGGCGGGGCCTCCGACCCCACCACACCTTCCCATTTTCACAACCCCCCCCCCCCCCCCCCCGGGGGGGGGGGGCCCCCCCCCCCCCCCCGCCCGGCTCATGTCAACGCTGCGACAGGCCCAGGCTCACCGGATCAGCGTGCCGGTGACACAGGTCAGCACCTGGCCCTGACCACGGGTGGCGCTCGACGTGGACGTGGCGAAACCGTGGGTTTCGAGCAGTAGTTCGGTCGCGGCGAGGTTCGCGGTGGCGTGCGCTTCGGTAGGGCGCTCGCCAACGACGTAGAGCCGTCCTCCCGGCGCCAGCAGGCTGCGCACCCGAGCGATCTGCTGCGCCGCGTCGCCCAACCAGAAGAGGCTGACGTTCACCGCGAAGATCTTGGTGAAGTGGTCGGTAGGCAGGTCGGCCGACTCGAACCCTGCTCGCCGGATCTCGGCCCTGCCGGCGTCGATGTGGCTCAGGTTCCGTTCGGTCGCGAGCCGCACCATCGTCGCGGCGCGGTCGATGGCGACGATCCGACCGGTGGTGAGTTGGTCGGCGACCAGGGAGACGGCGGCTCCCCGACCGCAGCCGATCTCCAGCACCTGGTCGTCGGGCGCGACAGCCATAATCTGCACCGCCCAGCGCTGCCGGTGGGCGGGCGTCACCCGGGACGATTCGTTCGCCGCCGGCGTCGCGTCACCGCTGGACGAACCCGGATCGCGGGTCGAAAGAGTGGACCTCACGACGTCACTCGCCGGTGCCTTCTCTGCTCACATCACTGATTCCACCCTCTCGGCGGAGTCGGTGCACCGTGTCCTCGGTCACCGGACCGGATCGACACGTGCGACAGCTGTCAGTGCACGGGCACCGGGCTGACGTCCCCGAGGGCGTCCGTCGGGGCCGGGACGTGCTTCGGGGCGTCGGCGTTCACCATGGCCACGGAGACGAGGGCCGCCGCGAGCACGAAGCCGACGGCGACCCAGTACGCGACCGAGTAACCGTGCATCAGCGCCTCGTTCCGCTGCTGGGCCTGCGCCGCCGGGCCACCGTGTGAAACCAGGTAGGTGGCTGCCGAACTGGTCGCGATGGTGTTCAGCAGGGCGGTGCCGATCGACCCGCCGACCTGCTGCGATGAGCTGATCATCGCGGAGGCGACACCGGCGTCCTTGGGCTCGACGCCGTGGGTGGAGATGCTCATCGCGGGCATGAAGGCGGTGCCGATGCCGAGCCCGATCACGGCTTCGGCGAACGCGATCTCCAGGAAGCCGCTGTCCGCGTCGAGCACTGCCAGCAGCACCAGACCCACCGCTGTGACGAGATACCCACTGACCATGATCGGCCGGGGGGCGATCCGGTGCGCGAGTCGAGCGCCGATCTGCGTGGCCCCGATCGCCTGCGGCACTGCCATCGGCATGAACGCCAGACCGGCCAGCACCGGCGACCATCCCTTGACCTGCTGGAAGTAGTAACTGAGCAGGAGGAACATCCCGAACATGCTGACGATCGCAAGTCCAACCGAGAGGTACGCGGCGGCCCGGTTGCGTTCGGTCAGGACGCGCAGTGGCAACAGCGGGGACTTGACCCGCGCCTGCACCACGACGAAGGTCGCCAGCAGCAGCACCCCGGCGGTGAACGACCCGATGGTCACCCCGGCCGACCATCCGTGGCTCTCGGCGACACCGAACCCGTAGACCAGGCCGACGAGTCCGGAGCTGGCCAGCAGCACGCCGGGCAGGTCGAGTCGGGCGCGGTGCCGCTCGCCGTCGTCGTGGACGGTGCGACTGGCGCCCAGCATCCCGATGACCGCGATCGGCACGAGGACGAACATCGCGAAGCGCCAGTTCAGGTACTGGGTGAGCAGCCCTCCCACGATCAGGCCGACAGCGCCGCCGGCGATCGAGACCGCGCTGAACACGCCGAACGCCTTCGCGCGTTCCCTCGGCTGGGTGAAGGACAGGGACAGCAACGAGAGCGCGGCCGGCGCGAGCAGAGCCGCGAACACACCCTGGAGTGCTCGGGCGAGCAGCAGCATCGCGGCGTTGACGGCCAGGCCGCCGATGGCCGAGGCGATCGCGAAGCCGGCCAGCGCGATCAGGAAGGTGCGCTTGCGCCCGACCATGTCGCCGATCCGGCCACCGACAAGCAGCAGACCGCCGAAGGCCAGACCGTACGCGGTCACCACCCACTGCCTGCTCCCGTCGGTGAAGTGCAGCGCCTGTTGCGCCGAGGGGAGCGCGATGTTCATGACCGCCCCGTCGAGCACCACCATCAGTTGAGCGATGGAGATGAACAACAGAGCCTTCCACCGCTGGGACTCCGGGGCGGTGCGACCTGTGGGCATGAGTGATCCTTAAGAGAGCTTTGCGAGGATTCGAGCGACTCGCCCAACGTTAACCACGTTGTGGAACGACCGCCAAAGATTGTGCCGACGATTACGGGGCTGTCACGCGGTGATCTACCGGCCCTTGCGGCCGTGCTTGGCACCTAGAGCCGACAAATCGGGAGGAGGCAGGGCCTGCAAAGGCGTCGCCTGTGAGTGCCGTTACTTTGTCGAACGTTCCAGAAAAGGCTAGCGTTCCGTCTCACGAAGAGCCCCACGGGCCCCCCGTGGCGGCTCACCAGTCGAAGTGGATGTGAGACGAGATGTCTGGACGGTTGGAAGCAAAGGTGCTGATCGTGACCGGTGGCACGCAGGGCATGGGCCTGGCGTTCGCCCAGCGGGCGGCCACGGAAGGGGCCCGCGTCGTCATCGGCGCCCGGGACAAGGACCGGGGCGAGGAGGTCGCCGTGCGGATCAGGAAAGCGGGCGGCAGCGCCCTCTTCGTGCCCACCGACGTGACTGTCGAAGAGGACATGGCGCGGCTCGTCGACGCCGCCGTGACGGAGTACGGGCGGCTGGACGGCGCGTTCAACAACGCCGGCGGTGGCCCGATGGCCAGCGTGCGCGAGACCGACAGCGACAACTGGCACCGGTCGCTC
The DNA here is from genome assembly GCF_040649495.1 of Micromonospora sp. NPDC048947. Taxonomy (NCBI): domain Bacteria; kingdom Bacillati; phylum Actinomycetota; class Actinomycetes; order Micromonosporales; family Micromonosporaceae; genus Micromonospora; species Micromonospora sp. NPDC048947. The sequence goes on along the minus strand of NZ_JBEZFO010000040.1, from coordinate 21,638 downwards.
GCCCTCAACCTGACAAGCGTCTTCTACGGCCTCAAGTACGAGCTGCCGGCGATCATCGCCTCCGGCGGTGGCGCGGTCGTCAACAACGCCTCGGTCTCCGGCGTGAAGGGCGACGGGACCCAGGCCGCCTACAACGCGGCGAAGCACGGGGTCATCGGTCTGACGCGCTCGGCGGCTCTGGACGTGGCGCGCTCCGGTGTGCGGGTCAACGCCCTGGTCACCGGCCTGATCGACACCCCGCTCTGGCAGGGCGTGGTCAGCCAGGCCCCGGAGATCGCCGAGCGCTACCTGTCGGCGCAGCCGACCGGACGAGCCGGCACCTCCGACGAGGTCGCCGCGCTCACCGCGTTCCTGCTCAGCGACGAGGCCACCTTCATCAGCGGCGCGTCCATCGCCATCGACGGCGCCCTCACCGCCTGAGGCGTCGAGGCACCGAGGTCCGGTCCGGGGTGGCTGTTCCAGCAGCCGCCACCCCGGACCGGGCAATGCGTCAGGCGATCCGGTAGGCCCGCTGAATCGTCTGCGTGACGGTGTTGCCGGCGGTGTCGGTGGCGGTCAGTCGCAGCGAGACGAATCCGGCCCGTCGCGGATGACTGATCAGCGCGACGTTCCGGATCACCGGCAAGGCGACCCACGTCCGGCCGTCGTCGAACGACGCGGACACGGCGAGCATCCGGTTGGGTGCGGCCTTCGAGCCGGCCTGCCGGTCCAGCGCCACCGGGATCGTCATGACCCGGCCGGCCCGTGCCGTGTTCCTGTCGTCGAGCACTGGCGTCGCGCGAGCAGTGCTCAGAGGCAACCGCTCCGGCGACGTGGTGTGCGCCGAGGTGAAGGTCCAGGCCACCGAGACCGACGTCGACAGGGTGTCCGGTGCGCCGCGGGTGGCCGTCGCCTCCAGCCGGTAGGTGGCCTTCCCGGCGGGCACCGCGAACTCGGCCCACGGGCTGTCCGAGGTGCCGATCTCCTTACCGTCGCGCAGCAGCCGGAACCGCACCGGCTGGTCGTCACGGCTCGCGGGGCGACCGGTCGCGTCGCCGAACAGGGGCACCGACGCGATCGAGATGGTGTCGCCGTCGCGGCCCGCGTACCCCAGGGGTGACAGGGTCGGCGCCTGGGTCACGGAGGGCCCGAACGGGGCCGCGTTCCAGGTCTGGGTGTACGTACGCCCAGACCTGAAGGTCGAATCCTGCGCAGTGAGGTTGTCCCCCTCGACGAACGTGGACGTCCAGACGATGCCGCCGTCGGTGTTGTAGTACTCGGTGCCCTTGAACGGCAGGTCGACAGGCGTGTTCGACCCGATCGGGCCCGCGCCTCCGGGCGCCGACGCGCGGTGGAACCGGGTGGCCGTCGCCGTCGTGGACTGGCTGCGGTAGGTCGTCCTGACCGTGGCGAGGTTCTTCGGTGACAGCTTCCTGGTCAGGCCGGTGAACATGTCGCCGTTGGCGACGTACGCCAGGTCGTAGGTGTAGGGGCTGTTCCGGAAGGTGCCGTCCCTGCCCGGTCGGGCGAGCCCGACGCCCAGCGTCGCGGTGAACTCGGGTGCCGCGACGGCGGGCCCGAGTCGGCCGAAGAAGACGTCGGTGAAGGAGACTCCGCTGAGCTGGACGCCCGGGTAGCGCATGCCGTCGTCCCAGTTGGCGCTCACGTTGATCGAGGTCGGCGCGGCGTCGCGCTGCGGCACTGTCACCGCGACGGGCTTGGCGTTGCGGGCGTCGACAGCCTCGGTGACCGGGCCGCGTACGTCGAGGACCGGCTGCGCGAGCAGGGTCGACACGGCACCCTCGTGGATGGTGCTGTACAACGCGTACCGCCCCTTGGGCAGCCGCAGGACGCCGCCGCCCGGTGTGGTGGGGAGGGTGCTGAACTCGCCGGTGGCCAGGTTCGCCGCCACTGTCGTGTACTCGGTGGCCGGCTTGCCGTCGCGTCCGGTGTGGTTGAGCCGCACGTCGTAGCTCTCGATCTCGCGGTTCAGCACGAATGGCGTCCGTACCCGCAGGTCGCCGGGGGCGGTAGCGGTCAGCGCGCCCTGGTAGACGCCGTCCGGGGCGTCCACCCTGGTGTCCACCGTGATCGTCGCCTCGGCGCGGCCACCGGCCGGCACCACAAGTGTGGTCGGGCTGACGGTGAGCATGCCGGCCGGGGCCGGAGCGATGGCCAGCGTCAGTGTGACCGGCGCGGTCCCCGTGTTGCGGTAGCCGACGACCTGGGTGATCGGGCTGTCGTCGGCGTGCGGCCAACGCTGCACCGGAAAGTCGATGGCGGCGACGTCGGCGGCGACCGGCTGGGCGACAGCGCGGGCGATGTCCACCCGGCCGGCGCCCTGCTCGTAGATGGTGTCCTCGCCGGTCGGCTTTGCCGAGTCCATCAGGGCGGCCTTGAGCTGCGGGCCGGTCCAGTCCGGATGCTGCCCGGCGAGAATCGCTGCGGTGCCGGCCACGTGCGGGGTCGCCATCGACGTACCCGACATGGTGGCGTAGTCGCCGCCGGGGGCGGCGGCCACGATGTCGACGCCCGGCGCGCTGATCTCGGGCTTGATGTGGTTGTCGCCGACGCGCGGACCCCGGCTGGAGAAGTAGGCCCGCTGGTCGTCGGCGTCCACGGCGGCGACGGCGAGAGCGTCGTCGGCGGAGGCCGGCGAGGAGACCGACTTCGGCTTCCCCTCGTTACCGGCCGCGACAACGAAGAGGGTGCCGTACCGGTGGCTCAGTTCCTGGACCGCGGTCTCCAGCGGGTCGAGGCCGGGTGCGTCGTCGCCGCCCACGCTCAGGTTGACAACCCGGGTCTGCGGCGCGAGCCACTGCATGCCGGTGATGATGTCCGAGTCCTGGCACTCGGTGGTGGCGCAGACCTTGCCGACGAGCAGCTTCGCCCCCGGTGCCACACCGCGGTACCTGCCTTCGGAGGCGGCGCCGCTGCCGACGATCGTCGACGCCACATGGGTGCCGTGGCCGACCGAGTCGGCGGGGTCGTTGCCGCCGGTGAAGTCCCGGACCTCGGCGAGGTGGCCGGCGAAGTCGGGGTGGCTGGCGTCGATCCCGGTGTCCAGCACTCCGACGGTGACGCCGGTGCCGTCGAAACCGGCCTGCCACGCCGCCGGGGCACCGATCTGCGGCACGCTGCGATCGAGGGAGACAGTGCGCTTACCGTCCAGCCAGATGTGGGTGACCCCCGCGGTGAGGGTGCGCGCGGACGACGTACCTCGGGTGAGTGACGTCCAGAGGGTCACCCGGTCGTCCCGGTCCGCCCGGACCGCGAGCGCGTGCGCGGCCGGGAGGTCGGCCCGCACCCGCCCGGCACCCCCGGTGGTCGCGGTCCGTGCCCGCGCCGCCATGTTCTCGGGGTACGCGACCAGCAGCGGCAGTTCGGCTGCCCGGTCGTCGTAGCCGAACTTGCCGAGCGTGCTGAGGTCGAACAGGCGTCGATCGAGCCGTCCGTCCCGCACCAGCGGCATCGCGTCCACCGGGATGACGTACTGGTGGCCGTCCTCCCGGCTGCTCACGAACCGCATTCCGGCCCGACCGGGCCCGCGCTGGATCTGTGGTCGTCCCGCCGCGTCCAGCGAAACCCGGTCACCGGTGATCAGGGTGAATGTTCCGTGGGTGCCAGGGGCCGTGGGCGTCGGCGTTTCCTGCGCGTTCGCCGGTTGGGCGATCAGGCCCGCCGCAACCAGCGCTGTCGCGAGTACGCCGGCTGTCAGGGCGCGTCGTTGCCGTCGTCGCACATCGTCCTCTCCGCCACGGGCGTCTCCCGGGTCGGCACGATGACGCCCGACCGGGTCGTCAGGTTGATCACAGTGGTGTGACAGAGGCCACAATCACGCCCCGCGCCGACGTGACCGGTCCACCCTGGCGAGTTCCATGCGGCGGTGACCAGGGGACGAGGCATGGGAGGGCACCGGTCGGATGCGTGACGCCGAAGAGTTCGACGCCCTCTACGCGGCCTGTGCGGGTCGGGTCGTGGGTCACGTGTACGCGCTCACCGGCAACCGCGCCGAGGCGGAGGACGCCGTCGCCGAGGCGTTCATGCGGGCCTGGCAGCGATGGGCGACGGTGCGGGAGACGGACAGTCCGGAGGCGTGGGTCCGTCGGGTGGCCTCCCGGATCGCTGTGAGCAGCTGGCGCAAGGCGTTCAACCGGGTACGCGCGCACCGCCGGGCAGCGGTCGACCAGGGCGTGCCCGGGCTGAACGAGGACCACGTCGCGCTGTTGCAGGCGCTGCAACGGCTGAGCGCCAACGAGCGGCGGGCTGTCGTGCTGCACCATCTCAACGACCTCAGCGTCGCGGAGGTGGCAGCCGAGATGCAGGCCCCCGTCGGAACCGTGAAGACGTACCTCGCCCGTGGGCGGAGAGCGATGGCCGGCTTGCTGACCGATGCGCACCAGGAGGAGACCTCCCATGGCTGATCCGCGCGACGATCTCACCGCGATCGTGGACGAGGTCCGGCGAGTCACCACGCTGCCGGGGGCACAGGCGTTGCGGCACCGCAGCGACAGGCGTCGGCGGCGTCGGGCGGCCGTCGGTGCAGTTGGACTGGCCGTGGTGGCCCTCGCCGCCGGCACCGCTGTGGTGCAGGTGCGCGACACCGTCGAGACGCCTGGCGGCGGTCCGGCCTCCCAGGTCGCACCGCCAGTGGTCCCTTCCGGGACCGCTTCGGCGGGACCGCAGGAGATCCTCGGCGGACGGCGGCAGGTCCAGATCGTGCTGCCCGGCATGCGTGGGGCAGCGTTGGCGATCGACAGCGACGGCGATCAGGTGCGGGCCACCACCGAACAGGGCATCGACGATCGGGCGCTGTGGGTGCTGCGCCCCGAGGGCGACAGGTACCGGATCCTCCTGGCGTCCGGTGCCGACGCGATCTGCCTGACAGTCGTGCACGACGCCGCGCCGGGCAGCGTGCGCGGCCGGGCGTGTGATGCCGCCGCCTCGACGCAGCTCTTCCGGATCGATCAGGTGCCGGACGGCAGCTACTCGATCTTCCAGGGCAAGCGTTACGTCCAGGTGGTCGACGGCACCAACGCGCTGGTCCCCGACCTGCCCGAGGGTCTCACCACCACGTACGAGTTCGAGGACGAAGGGCCGGCCCCACGCTGAGCGCGGGGCCGGCCCTGTCGCGTCCGTTCCGGTCAGGTCGGGAGACGACGCGATTTCGACCCCGTCGCGTCCGGGTCGAATTTCGGCGGGCGTGGGTCGAGTTTCGACGGGCGGGGAAGCCAGATCATCCTGTCGACCACGACGGCGGCCGAGGTGACGGTGGTCGAGGTGTAAGTGTCCCGGCTGGCCGTGACAGTGACCGTCAGCCGCTGCCCTAGCAGCGCCACAGGGATCGTGAAGGTCGAGCCGTTCGCGTTCCCGATCTTGACGCCGTTCGCTGACCACTGGTACGAGTAGCGCTGCGCGCTGGGCGTCCATTCGCCCGGGTCCACCGTGACGGTGCCACGGGCCGCCATCGTGCCGCTGATGGTGGGTGGCCGGACCGACTGCATCGGCGGGGGCAGGGGTGGGCCGATCGTGAACGCGTTGGCCAGGACCAGCGGCTTGAGCGTCCCGTACGGGTGCAGGGTCAGGGTGGCCGGACCGAGCACTGCGCCGCTGAGATCCACCTCGGCGGTGAGCGTCCGGCGGTCCGCCGAGACCGTCTTCACCCAGGCCCGGATCGGCATCGTGCGGTAGGGGCTCACCTCGACCTTGTCGTCCTGGTGCAAGTGGGTCCCGTGGATGGTGATCGTCCTCAGGTCACCGGAGGGCACGGTGCCCGGAGCGACGGACTCGACAGTGGTGACAGCGTTGGCGACCGCGAACCGGTGGTCCTTGAACGTTCGGGACCAAACGCCGTCGGCTCTGAGCCGGGTGACCCGCAGACGGTGGGCACCCTCGGCCGTCGGCGTCCAGGTCACCTGCGCGGTGCGGTCGGCGCGGGCCGGGACGGTCACGTCCGGCCCGCTGTTGATCGAGTAGCGGTAGCCGACGGTGTCGGGCAGGTACGAGCTGAAGGTGAAGGTGCCGGTGGCGAGTCGGCCGCTGCCGTTCTCCGGGAAGTCGACGGAACTGACCTGCGGCTCGTCCGTCGTCGTCCAGACCTGGGTGCCCCTCTCCGTCGGTACGCCAGCGGCGTTACGGGCGATGACGCTCACGTAGTTGTGGCCGATCACCATCGTGCTGAAGCTGAAGGTGACCTTGCCGTTGGCGGACGGACGGAGAACCTGTTTCGTGCTGTCGTCGTCGTTCAGCGTCGCCACGTAATCGACGATGTCGGCCATCGAGCTGTGCGCGGTGAAGGTGGACGAGGTGCCGGTCGCCGTGCTGCCGGTGCGGGTCACGGTCGGTGCCGCACCGTCGACCGTTACGTTCAGCCAGCGAGGGGTGGACAGGGTGCCGTCCGCGCTCCGGCTCTGGATCCGCAGGCCGTCGACGCGGGTCTCGGTGGCGGTCCAGACCAGGTCGGCGCTGCCGCCCGGACGGGCCGCCAACGTGGTCTTCACCACCGGCCGCTCGTCCAGGCCCGAGTACTCCGGCCAGTACAGGTACTCCACCACCTGCGGCGCGCGCGGGGCGAGGTGGATGGTGAGCGATGAACCGATCGTCACCTCCCCACGCGTGTCACCGGTGAGAACCGGGGCGTCGTCCACAGCGAACGCGTAGGCGCGCGGGGCGTGGGCGGTGCCGTCGTGCGTGACGCTGTGGACGTACAGGGTCTGCCGGCCGCCACGGGTCGGGGCGATCATCGCCGTCGCCTTCCCGCTGGCATCCGCCGTAACGGTGCCGGACGGCCCGCCTTCGTCGATCTGCCACGCGAAGGAAGCCGTGCCGGCGACCGTGGCCCGGAACTCGAACGCGCCCGGTACGCCGACGTTGTAATCCTGGTTTGGTGTCGACTCCGGGTATGCGGCGGAGAAGACCTCCGGTCGGGTCTCCTTGACATGGAACGTGTGAACCGCCCGTTCGGACCTGTTTCCCGCGCGGTCGACGGCATGAACCGTCAGTGAGTGGAGAGAGGCTGCCTTGGGCGTGAACGTGACGACCGCCGGCCCTCCGAGACCGTCAGCGTCGACAGTGGATTCCTGGTACTCGTCAGGCAGCTCGCCGGAGTAGAACTCGTAGAGGTAGCTGACGGTGTCGGCGGAGGCCGAGGTCAGGGTGAACGTGCCGGGAACACCGATCGCGCCACTGCCGGCCCAACCGCTGGCCGGGTAATCGGTCGAGGTGACCGTTGGTGCCCTGCCTCCGCTGCGGTCGACGGTAAAGTGGCACGTGTTGCTCCACGGCGATGCGTCCGCGCCGTCGAGGACACGCACCCGCCAGGCGTACGTGACGCCGTCGAGCTGCCGCGACTCGTCCTCGAGTTGGACGTAGACGGTGTTGCTCTCCTCGCCCATCTCGACGAGCCACTGCTGCGGTCGTGCCGGGTCGGTCACGTCCCACACCTGGAAGTCCGCCTGCCGTCCGCTCCGCGGCGTACCGCTGTGGGTGCCCTGTAGCGAGACGGCCTCGGCGCTGCCGAAGCGTTTCGGGTTCAGGTACGGCCCCGGGGCGGCGCTGGCGCAGGGACTACCGGCGGTCTTGAGATCGGTCGGTGCGCTCGCCGCCGCGGTGGCGGTGGCGGAGGTGAGCCCCACCGCCGCGCCGCAGACGAGCGTCACGGCGACGCCCAGCGACACCATCCGTCGGTGAATGCGCGAAGCGGTACTCAAACCCTGCCTCCACTACCGGTCCGATCATGATCAATCGGTAGAGGATCGCACGCCGGGCTGATCCACGGCAGCCCGTCTTTCCGGTCCGAGAATCAGCCGAACGGGCGCGGCGACCGGGCTACCGGCGTGGGAGCCCTCCGGTGTGTCAGAGCCAGACCACGAGCCCGGTCAGATCGTTGAGGACCGCGGCGACGCCCGCCCGGATGGCCGCCGCGCACCGGTCCGCTGTGAACGAGTTCGGGTCGTACGTCGAGGACATCCCGAGCCCTTCGCCACGGAACGACGCGCCGTCCCAGTCGACAGCTGTGACGTTGTGGGTGGGCTCGGCGAGTTCCGCGCCGACCACGAGGAACTTCTCGTCCAGGTGGTTCGGGGTGACCAGCGCGAGCCCGTCGATGAGGTCGTTGCCCGCGCTGACGATGAGGTCCGGGCCCATCTCCATCGCCTTGGCGATGCTGGGAACGGCGTCGTGCGCATTGCCGACGACGATGGTCCTCAGATCGACGTGCTCGTCGTCGGCCCACTCCTCCACCGCCGTCACGAGGGCCTTGGTCGGGTTGTCCGCACCGCTGGTCAGCAGAACGACCCGGTAGTCCTTCGGCGGGTGGACGTCGGCCCACGAGCCGGGCTGCGGGGTGATGGTCGCCTCCGGCGCGGGCTTCGTCGAGGGGTCGACGAACCCGCTGCCGAGAGTGCCGATGGCGCTGGGCGCCGGACGTGGCTCGGACCAGTCGTCGCTGGAGTTGCAGGCGGTGACCAGCGCGGCGGTCGCGGCCAGCATGGCAACGGCCCGAAGCGGGGGGCGCAAGGTGATCGTCCTCCGGGTGGTGGCGGAAAGTGCGCGTACTTCTTCGTATTCCTATCTCAATTCCGGTCACCGGTAATCGGTGGGCGGTCGTTCGGGGAAGTTGTTCTCCGGCGGTTCGTCGGTGCGCGGGTTGGTGTTCACCCACGACATGCAACGTGCACTGGCCAACCGAGGGAGTCGAATGTCAGGCCGCATCCGTCGTACCGTTATCGTCGCCGCTGTCGGGTTCGCCGCAGCGGTTGTTCCGTTTCTGGGCACCTCACCGGCGTCCGCCCACGGCTTCTCGTCGACTGTGTACGCGAAAATTGCAGCGGGAGATGAGGGTCACATTCGGACCGGCGTGGAGCTCGAATACGACCTCCTCGTCGTCTCCGCCGCGGATGCCGGCGACGACGACCCGCTCTTCCGGGCGGGAACCGCCGCGTTCGAGGCGGGCGACACCGCCGCCCAGGCCGCCGCACTGAAGGGTCACGCGTCGGCGGTTCTCCGGTACGTCTCCGACCGGTTCGCGGTGAGTTCCCGGGGTGCGGCCTGCCTGCCGACGCAGGTGGGTGACGCGACGATCGGTGAGCGCGAGGGCGTGCCGTACGCGAACCTGCTGCTCGACTGGACCTGCCCGGAGCGGGTCGACGAGCACGTGGTGCGCAGTGGCCTCTTTCCTGATGGCGAGGGCTACGTCAAGGGCACGAAGACGATCGTCACCTACGAGATCGACGGCCGTTCGGGCAGTGCGGCGCTGGACGCCGCCAACCCGTCCTTCTCGACCGCACAGGCCTGGTACGAGCGGTTCGGCGAGTTCTTCCTCCTGGGTGCCGAGCATCTGCTGACCGGGATCGACCACATCCTGTTCCTGCTGGCGCTCATCGCCGGGTCTCGGCGGCTTCGGGAGATCGTGCTCGCGGCCACCAGCTTCACACTGGCGCACTCGGTGACGTTCCTGCTCGCCGCGCTCGGCCTGGTCGAGGTGCCGGGGGTGATCGTGGAGCCGATCATCGCGTTGTCGATCGCCGTCGTCGCCGGTTGGCACCTGTGGGGCATCTGGCGGCGCGGTGAGCACGCGACCGACCTGGAGACGGCCGAGCGCGGCCACTTCGGCCTGGATCGGGCCGGCTGGATCCGCCTCGGCGTGGTGTTCTGCTTCGGCCTCGTGCACGGCCTCGGATTCGCGGGCGCGTTGGGTATCGACGAGGCGTGGTCGTGGACCCTGCTGTGGTCGTTGCTGGTGTTCAACGTCGGCATCGAGGTCGTTCAGTTGACGATTATCGCTCTCGTCTTTCCGCTGCTGTTCGTGCTGCGCCGTCGTGCGCCGAAAGCCGGCCTCTGGGCGACCGGGGCCGTTTCTGTGGGGGTGTCCATTATGGGGTTGATCTGGTTTGTGCAGCGCATTTCTGGATCATGAGCAGGGCTAAGTAGTTCGTGAAGTGCAGTCTTTCGCAAGATCACGTTCATGATCGGTTCATCGGGCGACGAAACCGTGGAACTGCTTCCCCAGCGTCGGGTGAAGGCACAATCCATTTCTCTATTTGAAAAGGGAACAATGTCGATGACATTGAGCACCTCGACACGGGCCTCCGCGCTCGTGCGGCGGCGCCTGGTCGCCGGGGTCGCAGCCGGTTTCCTCGGAATGGGCGCGGCCCTCGGCAGTGGCCTGATGGCCACTGCGAGCGCGGCCGAGTCCACCACGATCACCGGTGTGGTCCTCGGCGTCGGCGCCAATGAGACCCAGCGCATCGTGAGCTGGTACTCCTCCGCCGACACCGCGCAGAAGATCCAGCTCGCCCCGACCGCCGAGATCGTCAACGGCGAGTTCCCGGCCGGCGCGGTCAGCTTCGACGCCGTCGGTGCCGCGAACACCTCGACCACCGGCTTCAACCGGCACGCCACGATCAGCAACCTGCGTGAGAAGACGGCGTACTCGTACCGGGTCGGCGCCGAGGGCAGCTGGTCCCCGGCGTACGCCTTCAAGACGCAGGACTTCGAGGGCGACTACGACTTCCTGTTCTTCGGCGACCCGCAGATCGGCTCCTCCGGGGACCGGCTGAAGGACCAAGCCGGCTGGGAGGACACCCTGAAGGTCGCCACCGCGGCCAACCCGAACGCCGAGCTGCTGGTCTCCGCCGGCGACCACGTCGAGAGCGCCAACGACGAGGGTCAGTGGACCTCGTTCCTGGCCCCCGAGCAGCTGCGTCAGATTCCCCTCGTCGCGACCATCGGCAACCACGACGTCGGCGGCAAGTCCTACGAGCAGCACCACTTCACCCCGAACACCGACCGTTCGTCCCAGTACTACAACGGGGACCAGGCGACCCGGTCCGGCGGCGACTACTGGTTCATCCACAAGGATGTGCTGTTCATCGACCTGAACAGCAACAGCTACGTCAACCCGGCGGACGGCTCGGCCGGCGGCGACGCGGCGCACGTCGCGTACGTCACCGACGTCATCAACAAGCACGGCTCCGAGGCCAAGTGGAAGGTGCTGGTCTACCACCACTCCATCTACTCGCCGGCCAGCCACGCGACCGACACCGACAACAAGCAGCGGCGGGAAGACTTCACCACCGCGTTCTCCAACCTCGGCGTCGACATGGTCCTGCAGGGCCACGACCACAGCTACACCCGCAGCTACTCCATCAAGAACGGCCAGAAGGAGAACCCGGCCGAGCAGCCGGGTGCTGCCGACGTGTTCCCCGGCCCGGGCGGCGTCATCTACGTGACGGCCAACTCGGCCTCCGGCTCGAAGTACTACGACATCAAGAAGCCGGACACCACCGGCACCGGCATCCGTGGCAACGGCCCGGACCCGCTGGACCCGAACAAGTACTGGTACAACTCCGTGCAGAACCAGGAGCACGTGCGCAGCTACGTCAAGGTGCAGGTTCGCGGCGACAAGCTGGTTCTCGCGAACGTTCGCAGCGGCACCTGCGCCGCGCCGAACGCGGCCGTCGAGAAGGGCCTCTCCTGCGTCAACACCCCTGACGGTCAGCCGGTCGGCTCGATCGTCGACAACGTGACGGTGCACCCGTTCCACGGTGACGGCCAGGCCATCCAGGTCAACGTGCCGAACCCGGCTCCGGGCGAGTTCGGCTGGACGATCGACGGCTACAACGGCCTCGTCGACCTGGGTACCGCGCAGGAGCGCAACGGCACCTACTTCCAGGCCAACGGCAAGATCAACCCGATCCTCGTGTCGGACAGCCGCCGGTCGCTCGCCCCGTGGTCGATCTCGGCCAACGTCGGCGACTTCTCCGACGCCGACAAGAAGTTCTCCGGCTCCTACCTCGGTTGGAACCCGTACGTGCTCGACGCCGGCGCGGGCGCCGAGGCCGGCGCCCCGGTCCTGTCGTCCCTCGACGACCAGGGCAAGGGCCTCTCGGTCTCCAGTGCGCTCGCCGCAGCCGCGCAGGGTCACCCGCGTGGTGGCGCCAAGCTCGGCGCTGACCTGGACCTGAAGATCCCGGACAGCATCGCGAAGGGCAGCTACCGCACCACCCTCACGATCACTGCCTTGAGCAGCTGACCGGACTGTTCCATTCGGCGGGGTAGGCACCTTCGGGGCCTACCCCGCCACCGGTTCACCCACTACCAAGATCACCACAAGGACTTGAGATGCAACCGTCCGTAACGCGCTGGAAGACAGCCCTTCGTACCACCGCACTGTCCCTGCTCGCCGTCGTCGCGGCCGTCGGTGTCGGCGCCGGCCCCGCCCTGGCGGCGGACGGTAACGTCGCCTGGACGGTCCGGACGGCCTCCAACGGCTACGGCGAGGCCCGGTCCAGCTACAGCTACAACGTCAACCCGGGCGGCGCCGTCGAGGACGCCATGGTGGTGGCCAACCGCGGCCCGGCACCGCTGACCCTCTCCGTGTACGCGGCCGACGGCTTCACCACCGACGCCGGCCAGCTCGACCTGCTCACCAAGGACAAGAAGTCGATCGCGATCGGCGCCTGGGTGAAGCCGAACGCCGGCAGCGTGGTGATCCAGCCCGGAAAGACCGCCCAGGTCCCCTTCGCCGTCAACGTTCCGGAGAACGCCACGCCCGGGGATTACGTCGGTGGCATCCTCACCACGCTGACGCAGGCCGACCAGGCTGAGGGGATCAACGTCGACCGGCGCCTCGGTATCCGGATCAAGTTGCGGGTGGGCGGCGAGCTGAAGCCCAACCTCGCGATCGAGAACCTCCACGTCACGTACGCCGGGCCGACCAACCCGTTCAGCAAGGGTGACGCCACCATCACCTACAAGGTCCGCAACGTCGGCAACGCGGCTCTGTCCGGCAAGCAGGCGGTCACCGTCTCGGGCCCGTTCGGCCTGCTGCGGGTGCGGGCCGAGGACGTCGCCGCGCCGCCGGAGCTGCTTCCGGGTGAGAGCTGGGACGTGACGGTGCCCGTACACGGGGTGGCTCCCACCATCTCGCTGGCCGCGACGGCGACAGTGACACCCCTGCTCACCGACGCCTCGGGCTCCACCACCTCGCTCAAGCCGGTCGAGGTCACCGCGCACGGCTGGGCCCTGCCCTGGGTGCTGGTGCTGGTGCTCGTCGTGCTGATCGCCGTGCTCGTCGGGGGGTACCTGTACCGACGCCGCAACCGGGCGCAGAGCAAGGCGCGCGAGGACGCCCGCGTACGCGACGCCGTCGAGCAGGCGCTTCGTGGCCCGGAGCCGCAGACCTCCTGACCGCGGCTCCGCTCACCTCGGCTGGCTTCGGCCGGCGGCGGTTCCCACCCGCTGGGTCAGGCCGATCGCGAGCGCGATCACGGCGATCACCAGCACCGCCGCCGGCACTGATGCCCAGGTCGGGGCCGTACGCAGCACCACGGTGCCGAGCACGGCGCCGACCACCAGCCCCGCCAGCCGGCCGACGCCACCCACGTCGGCGAACCGGTGCGGGTCGACGACGCGACGCCGGACCAACTCGGTCAGCGAGCCGGTCAGGTAGGTGGTCGACGCACCCCGTACGCCGGCGGCCACGGTGATCACGCTCTGGATGCCGCTCGACACGGCCGCCATCGCCAGCAGCACGAGCCCGAAGCCGTACCCGGGACGTGCCGAGCAGGCGAACCAGCCCACAGTGAAGCCGAGCAGCAGCACCGCCTCGGCCGACGTCACCACAGCGGTACGGCGGTTCCAACCCGGCGGGGTGTGGCGCAACGGCACGGTGGCAGCGGCCACGCCCGCCGCGTACCCGCCAACCGCCACCACCGCCCCGGCGAGCGACCTGGTGTCGGCGGTGGCGAGCGCGTGGCCGAAGTGCACGAGGTTGCCGGTGATCACGCTGGCGAAGTAGCCGTTGAGCTTGGTCAGACAGATCACGTCGAGGCAGCCGGAGGCCGTGGCGAGTGCCACCAGGAGCCAGGCCGTGGCCCGCGTCGACGGAGCGTGCACGATGCCCCTTCCGTCGGTAGTGCGGCCAGCGCGACGCGCCCGGCCTCAACGTCGAACGCGCCGGCGCTCGCGCCCGGCGGGTACGCGGACATTCCCGTGCCCACCCCGGTTACGCCCGGCCAGGCCCACCGGACGCGGGCGTTCGTCCTTGTGGGTGAACGACGCTCGGCCCCGGGCCACGCCCGTTCCCGAGCCGGCATGCTGCGACGGTGACGCCGGCACGGAGAGGGAATCCACATGGTTGACGGGGATGTGCCAGAGCGGATGCAGGCCGCGGCCTTCGACGAGTTCGGCGGGCCGGAGGTGATCACCCTGCGGAAGCTGCCGATCCCGCAGGTCGCCGACGACGAAGTGTTGATCAAGGTCTTGAGCGCTGGCGTCGGGGTGTGGGACGCGTACGAGCGTGAGGGTGTGCTGGTGCCGGAGGGCTCGGCGCTCCCGATCGTGCCCGGCTCCGACGGTGCCGGAACGGTCATCGCCGCCGGCAGCAAGGTGACCGGTCTGGTGGTGGGTGACCTGGTCTACGTCTCCGCCACCACCCGTCCGAAGGGTGGCTTCTACGCCGAGTACGCGTCGGTCAAGGCGGAGTACGCGGCGAAGATGCCCGACGGTGTGCCCGCCGAGCACGCCGGAGCCATGCCCACCGATGCGCTGACCGCGCTGGCCGGACTCGACGCGATCAGCCTGTCGGCCGGCGACTGGCTGCTGATCTTCGGTGCGAGCGGCGGTCAGGGTCACCTGGCCGTGCAGTTGGCGAAGCGGCAGGGGCTGAACGTGATCGCCGTGGCGTCCGGGGCGGACGGCGTCGCGCTGGTGACCAGGCTCGGCGCCGACGTGTCCCTCGACGGCCACGGCGACATGACCGACGTGCTGACCCGGATCCGGGACGCCGCGCCGGGCGGGGTGAACGCCATCCTGGCGATGGCCGGCGGCGCGACGCTGGACCGGCTCACCGAGGCGCTGGCCGACGGCGGTGTGGTCGCGTTCGCCCACGGGGTGCGGCCGGAGCCGCAGGAGCGGCCGGGCGTCATGGTCCGGGCGTACGACGGCGAGTCGAGCCCTCGACAGTTGCAGCGCCTCAACGAACTCATCGAGGCCGGGCCGTTCGTCGTGCACGTCGCGGAGAAGTTCCCGCTGGGCAAGGTGCGGGACGCGCACCAGCGCCTACAGACGTCCTACGCCGGCAAGCTCCTGCTGACTGTCGCCTGACACGTCAGGGCGTGCGCTGCTGCGGCACACGTACCGAAGCCATGCCGGCCGCCGTCGCGGCCTGGATGCCCAGGTCGGTGTCCTCGAAGACCAGGCAGGACTCCGGGGGTACGCCGAGCTGCTCCGCAGCGAGCAGGAACGCCTGCGGATCGGGCTTGGCACGGGTGTAGTCGTCGGCGCAGACCAGCACGTCGAACCGGTCCAGCAGGCCGAGCGCCTCCAGGGAGGCGGTGACCGACGCGCGGGTGCTGCCCGAGACGACGGCGAACGGGACCCGTCGGTGTGCGTCGTGGATGTGCGCCAGCACCTCGGGCACGGCGGCGAGCTGCGGCAGCAACTCCTGGTAGTAGCTCTCCCGGCGCTCGACGACGGCCGCCACCGGCATGGCAAGACCCTGCTGCTCGTTCAGCGCGACGATGATGTCGGCGGTGGGCCGTCCACCCCAGGCGTAGAAGAGGTCCTCGGGGAACTCGCAGTCCCACTCCGCCAGGGCCCGCTGCCAGGCCAGGTAGTGCAGCGGCATC
The DNA here is from genome assembly GCF_040649495.1 of Micromonospora sp. NPDC048947. NCBI lineage: Bacteria > Bacillati > Actinomycetota > Actinomycetes > Micromonosporales > Micromonosporaceae > Micromonospora > Micromonospora sp. NPDC048947. Next base: position 6,027 of record NZ_JBEZFO010000040.1, on the reverse strand, counting down.
GAGTCGACGATGGTGCCGTCGCAGTCGAACAGGTACGCGGCGAACGGTCCGGGAGGCAGCGGCAGACTCACCCGGGAAGGGTACAGCTCACTCGCTGGTGACGGCTCTCAGCTGGCTGAGCAGGTGCGCGCGCTCCGGTTCGGTGCCGACCAGCGTCAACGCGCTGCGGTACGCGGCAGCGGCCTCGTCGTACCGGCCGAGCCGGCGCAGCAGGTCGGCCCGCGCCGCCGGATAGGGGTGGTAGCCGCGCAGCCGGGGCTCGTCGGCCAACTCGTCGAGTAGCGCGAGCCCTGCCGCCGGCCCGTCCCGCATGGCGACCGCGGCGGCCCGGTTGAGCGCCACGATCGGTGAGGGCACCAGACCGAGCAGCACGTCGTAGAGGGCCACCACCTGCGGCCAGTCGGTGCTGGCCACGTCGGCGGCCTCGTCGTGGAGCGCGGCGATGGCGGCCTGCACGCCGTACGGCCCCGGCGCTCGGCCGGTCAGCGCGACCACCACCAGCCCGCGCCCCTCCTCGATCATCTGACGGTCCCAGCGTTTCCGATCCTGGTCGTCGAGAAGGATCATGGCGCCGTCCGGCCCGGTACGCGCGTCCCGCCGGGCGTGGACCAGCAGCATCAGACCGAGCAGCCCGGCGACCTCCCGCTCGGCCGGCAGCAGCCGGCGCAGGATCCGGCCCAGCCGGATGGCCTCCTCGGCCAGGTCGATCCGTTGCAGATCCGGGCCGGAGCTGGCCGCGTACCCCTCGGTGAAGACCGAGTAGACGGCCTGGAGCACCGTGGGCAGACGACCGGGCAGCTCGTCGGGTCCCGGCACCCGGAACGGGATACGCGCGTCGCGGATCCTCCGTTTGGCGCGGACGAGTCGTTGGGCCATGGTGGCGGGCGGCACCAGGAAGGCCCGCGCGACCTCGGTGGTCGTGAGGCCGGCCAGGAACCGCAGGGTGAGCGCGCCGCGATCCTGCGCGGCCAGCGCCGGATGCGCACAGGTGAAGAAGAGCGCCAACCGGTCGTCGGGCAGGTCGCGGTCCGCGTCGGCGGGTGGCGCGTGATCGGCCCGCTCGGCCTCCGCCTGCAGTACGGCGAGCCGGGTCGCCAGCACCCGGTCCCGCCGCAGCCGGTCCACCGCCCGACGCCGAGCCGTGGTGAGCAGCCAGGCGCCCGGCCGGCTCGGGACGCCGTCGGCCGGCCAGTGCGTCAGCGCCGCCTCGATGGCCTCGGAGGTGACCTCCTCGGCCAGGTCGAGGTCGCCGAAGCGGCGCACGAGCGAGGCGAGCAGCCGACCGCGTTCCTCCCGGAACACCGCCTCCACCGACGACCCGACGGCTGCCCCCTCACCCTGCACTGTCAGACCTGCGCGTCGATCTCGAAGATCGGACGGACCTGGACCGATCCGGTGCCGACGGCTCCGGGGCTGCGGGCCGCCCAGTCCAGCGCGGCGTCGAGGTCCGGCACGTCGATGACGTCGTACCCGCCGAGCAGCTCACGGGTCTCGGCGAACGGCCCGTCGGTGATGGTGCGCTCGCCGTCCGGGTTGACCTGCACCGTGGTGCAGGTGGTCAGGTCCTGCAAGGGATGCCCGGAGACCCAGACTCCGGCGTCCTTCATCTCCCGGTCGTAGCGGATCCAGTCCTCGAAGCTGCACCCGTTGTCGACGACCTCCCCGTCAACCATCGGGCTCATGAACAGCAGCATGTACTTCACGTTTCGGCTCCTCTCGGTGCGGCGGGTCGCCGTACAGCATGACGACGAACGCGGGCCGGTGATATCGACACGGCGTGGCAGATCTTTTTGGCCGGGCCGTGTCGGCTGTGCTCAGGAGAGGCGCGGTTGCGCTGGGTCGGGTCGTTCGGCGCGTCCGTCCAGCCGTCGCTCGAACCAGGTCACTCCGACCAGAAGGGCGGTCAGCACCGTGAGCGCCGCCAGTGGCGGCACGGATCTGCCGATGGGCAGCACCGCCAGCGGCAGCAGCCCGGCGACGATCTGCGTCGGATACACCGCGCCAACTGTCAGCCTGCGGAAGACCAACCTGCTGAGCAGGTAGAGGGCGGCACCGCCGTAGAGCGCGGTAGCGGCCTCCCAGCCCAGCCGGCCCGGGTGCGCCGACTCCTCGGTGAGCTGGGCGATCACCTCCTCGATGCCGAGCGCGACGTAGATGGCGCCGATGATCAGGGTGGAGTGCGCGAGGCCGTACGCGTCGCCGGCCACGCGGGCCCGTCGCTCACCCGGCACGTTGCTGACCGCCTCGCGGGCGGAGGACGCCAGCCGATCGAAGTAGAGCCACCACAGGCAGACCGTGCAGGTGAGGCCGAGCAGTGCGGCCACCAGGGCGGAGCCGACAGGCGCCATCGCCCTCGGACCTGCGCCGGCAGAGATCAGGGACTCACCCAGCGCGATGATGAGCACCAGGCCGAACCGCTCGCTGAAGTGGTCCACGCTGCGCAACTGCCACGGCCGGAAGGTGGACGCGATCCGGGCGCCGCCGATGTTCAGCAGAAACGCGACAGTCCAGAGCGCCGTCTGGGCTGCACCGCCGAGCAGGGCACCGATGATCAGCGGGACCCAGCCCAGCAACACCGGCACGGCGAAGAACCGCAGCGTCGACCGCAGCGGAGGGTTCGTCGTGCTCGCCCAGAACAAGATCACGAGCTGCACGGCCCGGCCGACCACGTAGGCCAGGGCGAGAGTCAACGGCGCATCGAACAGTTCCGGGCTCTGCTGCCAGGCGTCCGGCAGCACCAGCGCGGCCACGAAGATCGCCGCCATCGCGACCAGGGTGACCGCGCGGACCGGGCCGACATCCGGCCGGACCAGGTTTCCGACCCAGATGTACGGCGACCAGGAGTACAGCAGGAGGAGCAGGAGGAGCAGCCCCTGCGCCAGGGTGACAGCGCTCGGCGACCCCGCCATGAACGTGATGACCCTGGTGAGTGCGAAGACGAAGACCAGATCGAAGAAGATCTCGAACATCGTGGTCCGGTGCGTCACCCCCGCCGGAACCGGGTGAATGCCGATAATCCTCCCCATTCTCGCATTCTGCGTCATCTCGGCCGGCGGTGTGCCGCCGAACATCAGGTCCCGCAGCGCTCGCACCGTGCCGGCGACCGTGCCGTCGAGCTGGCCGGACCGGCCGAGGGCCACGCTGATCACGCCGCCGGACGGACGCCCCGGCCTCAGGTCGAGGCGTCCGTCCGGCGGCGGCTCCGCTCAGCCCGCCGCCGCACCTGCTGGTACGCCCCGGTCAGCCCCATCGCCCGGCGTACCTCGAACACCGTCTGGCGTACCTCCTGGCGGGTCCGCTCCGTACCCTCGACGATCAGCCGGTCGACCAGGCCCCGGTCGGCTTCGATCTCGGCCCGGCGCTGCCGGATCGGCGCCAGGAACCCCTCCAGCGCGACGATCAGCCGTTCCTTGACCTCCACGTCACCCACCTGCCCGGCCCGGTACCGCCGGGCCAGGTCGGCCACCTCGTCACGGTCCGGATTGAAGACCTCGTGGTACGCGAAGACCGGATTGCCTTCCACAGTGCCCGGCACGTCGGCCCGCACCCGGTTCGGATCCGTGTACATGCCGAGCACCTTGCGACGCACCGTCGCCGCGTCGTCGGAGAGCGCGATCGAGTTGCCCCTGCTCTTGCTCATCTTGGCGGCGCCGTCGGTCCCCACCAGGCTCGGTGTGTCCGCCGGGATCAACTCCGGCACCGGAAAGACGGGGCCGTACAGGTGGTTGAACCGCCGGGCGATCTCCCTGGTCACCTCGACGTGGGCGGCATTGTCCCGGCCGACCGGCACCACCTCCCCCTTGACGCAGAGGATGTCCGCGGCCTGGAGCACCGGATAACCCAGCAGCCCGTACGGCATCTCCTCCTTGCCGGCGTCGCGGGCCATGTCCTTGAGCGAGGGCACCCGTTCCAGCCGGGGGACGGTCACCAGGTTCTGGAGGAGGGTGTTGAGGTCGCCGACCTCGGGGATGGCCGACTGGAGGTAGAAGGTGGCCCGGTCCGGGTCGACGCCGGCGGCGAGGATGTCGGTCACCATCTCGCGGGCGTTGCCGGAGACCTGGTCGATGTCCTCCCGGCGGTTGCGGGTGGTGAGCATGTGCAGGTCGGCGATGATGAAGAAGCTCTCGTAGCTCCGGTGCAGCCGTACCCGGTTGGCGATGCTGCCGACGTAGTGGCCGAGGTGCAGGCGGCCGGTGGGCCGGTCGCCGGTGAGCATTCGTGCGACGGACATGGTGGTGCCTCTCGTATCCGAAGGTGGGTCACGCGTGGGCGCGCGGCGAGCAGGGCTGACTCAGCCCTGCTCGGTCAGCGGGATCGACTCAGCGAGTCGCCCGCCATCGCGCGCCGGCGCGAAACCGCAGACCACCGGCACGGAGGACGTTCAGAAGTTGCTCACGGCCATCGCCGGAGCTGCTCGGGATCTCGGGCACGGCACCGAAGACACGGCCGTCGACCAGGTCGACCGCCTCGGATGCGCAGCTGCCCGTCCGGACCACTGCCTCAGATTACCCGCGGGATGGCGCCGGGAGGGGGGAGGTAGCTGTCGGCGTAGTAGGCGCCGACGCGCTCCCGGTACTCCTGGTCGGCAGCAACCGGATCGAACGGTGGCGCGTCCTTGATCTGCTGGCGGGTCCGGTCGACGTGCACCACGCGTTCCTGGTGATCCACCCGGTCGACCGTCCCGGCCGGCAGCAGCACCTTCTGGCCGAAGATCCACGGCCCGGTGTCCACCACCAGGTGCCCGGCGTCCGCCTCGTCGCTCGTCTCGTCGATGGTGCCGATGCGCCCGTCGCTCGCCTGCACCTGGTAACCCACCAGGTCGACGGGCGTACCCGGGCCGGGGGCATCCGGGCCGTCGTGTCCACCCTCCTGACCCTCCGGAGGGGTGACCGAGGGGGTGGTCTGGGTAAAGCCGCCGGCCAGGGCGGACGGATCACGCCAGGCCCAGGGGTTGAAGATCGAGGGTTGCATGGGGCACCTCCAAGGGACGGTCCTCAGCTGTCCCCCTTCGCAGTGCCCACCCCGCTGACGCCGGAAACAAGCTCCTGTCCAGGTGTGGCAGGGCGTTCGATTCCGCGCAGCCGATCCGGTGAGCAGGTGCGCTGGCATACTCGGCTGCCATGGTGCTGTCGCGAGGGTGGAGTCTCTTCCTGGTCGGAGTCGGCGTCTGGACCTGGGTGATCTGGCCGAGGTTCGCGGTGGCCATCTGGCAGGACCCGCGGTCCTGGGCGTCCGGCACTGTGGCGGACGGCGCGGCCACCAGCTTCCTGTGGGTGCACGCGCTGCTGATCGCCGCGTCCCTGGCAATCGGCACCACAGCGGGCGTCCTCGGCGTCCGGGCCTGGCTCGCCACCCGGCGGCGGCAGCCGTCCTGATCGCCCACGCCGCTGCTGCGGATCAGGCCGGTCGGTACCCCTCCTGCGGGCAGTCTCCGAGCCCTCGTCGCCGGCCAACGGTTCTGACCTGGGGAAACTGTTCGGACGAGCGAATGTGACGCGCGCCGCTACCCGTGGATTTGACGATCAAACCCGCAGACGCGTAACTTTCTCTCTGCCAGCGCGGAACGGGGCAAACGGGACGAAGGTCCTAGAGCACCGAAACGGGATGGCAACCGGGTCAAGCAGGGGTTCGCTCCTGGGAGACGCGGTCCGGGCGGGGCTCGCCGGATCGGCCGCGAGGCGGATTTGGTGCGGCGAAGCCGACCGGGTAAGGTTCACGACCGGCAGGGAACCGGGCGAGACTGCGGGAAACCGCAGCGGCCGGTCTGCTGAATCCGACGACCTGACGCAGCGGTTCGCTGCTGCGTGAGTGCGCCGGCGCTGACCCGTACGAAGCATGACAGACCGGGACACACGGTTTGACACGGCGAAGACGGTGAGGTAACGTAGTAAAAGTGCCCGGCGCGAGAGCGGCGGGGACGCGGTACGAAAAACCCCGGTTGGGGTTCCACGTGGTGGGGCTTCTGGTCGGTGTGTGGTTGTTCTTTGAGAACTCAACAGGGTGCTTGTAAAGCCAGTGCCAATTATG
>NZ_JBEZFO010000039.1:0-25099 GCF_040649495.1 Micromonospora sp. NPDC048947 | reverse complement strand
GAGCCGTGCCACGCGGCGCCCTCGACGAGGGCCTCGGTGAGGCCGCCGTCAAGGTCCGTCGTGGTGTCGAGGTCGTCCGGTTCGAGGTCCGGCAGCAGGACCTTCACGTCGCCGATCGTGGTGGTGCGCATGCGTCCTCAACCTGCGTGAGCGCGGAGTGGGCACGGACCCCACGTGTCCCATGGTGGGCTCAGATCAGAACCGCCCCAACCGGTACCAGCCGGCACGCACGCGGGTTGGCCCCGAAAACCGACCGAGCGACGACCCACCACCCGCGTACGCGAAAAGGCCCCGCCCCAGTGTGATCCACCAGGTCAGGGCCTTTTTCGTTGGTGCGCCGCCAGGGACTCGAACCCCGAACCCGCGGATTAAGAGTCCGCTGCTCTGCCAGTTGAGCTAGCGGCGCTCGCTGACAACGGTGAGCACCATACCGGGTCGCTTCCCACCTCCCGACAACGGGACGAGATCAGGCCACGCCGCCCGGACGGGCGGCGGGGCTGTCTCGCTCGGGAGGGCGGAGGACCAGCCGGCGGGTAGCGTCGGAGCCATGTCGTTGGAGGCGATCGGTGCGCTGCGGGAGCAGGTACGCCGGACCGTGTACGAGTATGTGGTCGCGCGAGCGGAGCCGGTGAGCCGCAACGAGGTGGCCGAGGCGGTGGCCATCGGGCGTACCCTCGCAGCGTTTCATCTGGACAAGCTGGCCTCGGCCGGCCTGTTGGAGGTGACCTTCGCAGCGCGCGTCGGCGGGCCGGGGGCCGGGCGGCCGGCGAAGCTGTACCGCCGGTCGTCCGTGGAGCACGCAGTCGTGCTGCCGCCGCGCGACTACCGGCTACTGGCCGGCATGTTGGCGAGCGCGATCGAGCGGGTCGGCGCGGAGCCGGCGGCCTACGCGGCTGCCCGTGAGCAGGGCGCGAAGCTCGCCGGGGGTGCGGCAATGCCGCGCCTTCTGGAGCTAGGCTACGAGCCGTTCGAGGACGCCGACCGGACGATCCGGCTACGCAACTGCCCGTTTGACGTGGTGGCCCAGTCCCATGCTGGGCTGGTCTGCGGGTTGAATCATGCGTTGCTTGAAGGCGTGCTGGGTGAGGGTCATGTCGTGCGGCTCGACCCGGGACCGACCGGGTGCTGCGTGACGGTCCACTCTAAAGACAATGAGGATTGACATAGACGGTAGCTTGGCCACATGACCGAACATCACCTCGCGCAACTGAACATCGCCCAGCTGCGCGCCCCGCTCGACAGCCCCGAGCTTGCCGACTTCGTCGCCCGGCTGCCCGAGATCAACGGCCTCGCCGACGACTCGCCCGGCTTCGTCTGGCGACTTCAGGACGAGTCCGGCGACGCGACCGCGCTGCGGCCCTTCGGAACGGACGTCATCGTCAACCTGACGGTGTGGCAGTCGGTCGAATCGCTGAGCGCCTTCGTATACCGGACGGTGCACCTGGAGCCGATGCGTCGGCGCCGGGAGTGGTTCGTCCCCCTCGACGGGCCGCACCTGGTGCTGTGGTGGCTCCCCGCCGACGTCCTGCCGACCCTCGGCGAGGCGGCCGAGCGACTCGACCTATTGGGCCGCGACGGCCCCTCGGCAACGGCGTTCACGCTCCGCGAGCCGTACCCCGCTCCTGGCGTGCTCGCCGCCTGACAGCAGCGGACCGGGACACGAAAAAGGCCCCGACCGGCAGAGATCTGCCCGGTCAGGGCCTTGCTCGTTGGTGCGCCGCCAGGGACTCGAACCCCGAACCCGCGGATTAAGAGCCTGATCTTGGTTGAGTCGTTCGGTCCAGCGGATCGCTGGGAGTCCATCCTTCTGCGGCATTGGCCCCATTTGCTCGAGACGGCGTCCCAACCAGTCCACCCAACCACGGGCCCCGTCCCACGGCGCCCGAGCACCCGCAGAGCACCCAACGATGCACCGATGTAATTGCCGGGAGCCTCGTTGTTACCTAGAGCGATGACCAGCGAGCGCCTGGTCTGGCCACTCCCGTATCCGCTGCAGTCGGCTGTTCCCCGGATAATCCTCAACCATCGCCGCTATTAATGATCCAGTCGTGATTCGCTGCCCGCCACCACCCTGTTGGAGAAGTCGCGTGGCGTGCCACCAGCGGGCGGCCCCGGACCCGGAGGGGAGCAGACGCGACGGGTCACCTCCAGCACGCTCCCACAAGCCGTCCTGCTGTGGTCCTTCAGGGTAGAGCTCGCGTCCCAACCCCGCTAGATCACGGCGCTGGTCGCCCCCACCATTGCTATCGCCGTCATCGTTCCGGCCGTTGTCGGACGTCAAGCGCGTGAGCATCTCGAACAGAAACGCGGCCGCGTTCGCGGCTGCAAGCGGCTGGGATCCGCTTGCATCGGCTTCGGCTTTTCCATCGACTAGGTCAGAAATTCCTCGGATGGCAATGACACGCGCCCGCTCGGTCGAGCGTCCTCCGCGCAGCACGCCGAAGTCCTCCATGTCGATGGCAACGGCATCGCCATACGACGCCTTAAGCAGCGTGACCATGTCCGAGCTCCGATCAACGAGTACCTTCTCGCCGACGACGATCGGTGCTACGAGTGCAGCCGGGGGGCGGCCGGCGGCTGACCACATCCCCGCGGCGCCAGTGCCGCGCGTCAGCCACACATCGTCGACGGCAACTGCCCTCGCGACTTGAACCAGGGCGGGGCTCACCGGGGCCATGTCCGGGCGCGGCCGTAGGGCGCTCTCCTGCTTGCCGCCTTCAATCCAGTACACCTTGCTGGAGGCAACAACGTCGCCGACAGCGACATCCTTCAAACCTCCGGCAACCCCCAACATCACGATCAACGCGGGGCGAAGGGCGTCCTCAGCGCGGGTAGTTAGGACGGCTGCATCGACGTTGCCTGCGCCGGTTTCGATCACGGCGATTCGTTGGCCATTACCTTCGCCGAAGCGACCGATGTCGGCAGCGAGGCCCGTAGCGGTTTCGACGTGCAAGTCGTGCAAGTGCTCTCGGACCGCGCGGCGCTCAAGCTGAAGCGCTGTCACGATGAGCACGTCCGCCCGTTCAATGGTCATTTCAACTTCGCTCCTGGAGCCCTGTCGCGAGAACGCGCAGGTCCTGGTTGTTCGGGTATTCCGCCATCATCACCTCGAGTAGGGCGGTCATCGTCGGTGCGCCATGCTGCCCTCGCATCACCGCATCCAGCGCCAGTCCCCACCGGTGCCGGCCGCTGAAGGCGGCGGGAAGGTCTGCGTTGTGGCCCCCGGCACGCTCCCAAAGTGCGCCGTCGCCGGGCCCTTCTGGGTAGAGGCCGGCGGCGACGTCATGTAGCGCGTCGCGCAGCTCGCTGGCAGTGGCAAGGTCGCAAATGACGTCGCTGACGCTCATGAATCGACGCAGCCGCTCAAGGATGCTGAACAGCTGCCCTACCTGGCGCGCGGCGTCTCGTAGATCAGGCCTGTTGCCGGCGAGGTCGATGATGGTCCCGGCCGCACGTTTCCACCTGCGATCGACGACCAGGCAGGCTAGCGCGACGGCATGCTGAGGCGAGAAACGCCCTCGTCTAGCCAAGAGCTCGGCGTGCTCCGGGCGCGCGGCGGGCAGTGAGCGTAGGACGGTCACGGCTTGTCCTGCGTCGTCGTGAGCGACAGCGCCCAGCACATCCGGGGCGAGGATCGCGGCCTGGAGTTGGGACTCGGGAGCGGCGTCGCCCGGGCGCAGGCTGCGGGCGACGGCCGCTGCAGTCGCAGCCTTAAAGCGAGCTATTGCATTGGAAGGCAGTCGATCCCAAAGCCGAGCCCGGTCCGGGTGATGGGAAACGTCGGCGGCCGACGTGGTGGATAGCGCATCGAGTAGTGCAGTGTCGACCGGCTTGTCGGCAGCCACAAGCGCGAGCCACGATGCTGCAGCTGCCGCTGGGGAGGCAAACTGCCATGGGTCGGCGCCATGCCGGGTTGCGGCTGCCAAGACGGCGCGGAACCTCTCGTCTGCGGTGTCTCCTGCCGCGAGCAGCGCGGGTTGCGCGGCAACGAGCCCTCCGGCGCGGTCCGCGAGCATGGCGTCAGCAAACTGGAGTGCAGCGCTTACTGTGCCAGCTTTGCCGGTGCGCTCAGCGAGGATGTCATCGGCTTTCTCTGTCCGCGGGGCGATGCGTAGATGCGCCAGCCATGCTTTGACAGGATTCGAGACATCGACAGTGATAGCGTGGGTGCGGGACAAGCCGTGACCAGCTGCCACTATCACAAGCCAGCTAGGAACGGCCTCGGCGGCCTCGGCGGCCTCAGCGAGCGCGTCGTCGAGAACGGTCCGAGAGTTGGCGTACCGAACGAGCCAGGTGGCCGCATCGGCGCCACGCGGATGCCGTAGGACCGCCTCTGCGGCTGGAGATAGCGCGAGCCGGTCGGCGACGCCTTGGAGCGCAGAGGCCAGCGCCTGCCCGAACGTATCGAGCGGATCCGCGACGGCGACCTCGGCGGCTGCTTCGACAAATTCGTCGCCGCGCAGCGGGTCCGACAGGGCGGTGCGGGCCCAGTCGGTGAGCAGGTCAGCGAGGTCAGGGATTGGTGGCAACGCCTCCCAAGGAATGCCCCGCAGCCCACGGATGTCGGAGAACGCGGCGGCGGGCGAGATCTCGGCGAGACGCGCTAATCCTGCACTTTTCGGGCCCTCTCCCAAATCGAGTGCTGGTTGAAGGAGCCCGAGAAGTTGCAGCAGGGCACGGGTCGATTCATGGTCGAGGTCGCAGAGGCTCTCAAGGAATCCTGCGGCGGCGGCTAGGTAGCGCCATTGCCGGAGCGACACGCTTTCGATGCCGAGGTTGCTGGCAAGAGCGGCGGCGCGGCCACCGTCTTCACCGAGGAGGGCGTCGCGGGCCGAGTCGGCCGGCTCGGCGCTGCTCGCGCGGACCGTCGGCCAGTCGCTCCAACGCGCGGCGGCACGGTCCGGGATGGCTACGGCGACGATGGACCCGCTGCTGGTAGGCACCGACAGCCCGTCAGGATGGAACGCCGCGCCGAACACCACTCGGGCCCGATCGGAGGGCGGAAGGTGCGTCCAGAAGCATCCGATCGCGTCGGTTAGGCCCGGACCTATCCAGGCGACGCGACCGTATGCGAGCAGCGTCGATGCGAGCGCGCCCGCCCCCGGCGGATGGTCGTGTGGGCCGGCCGGCGAAGCCGGGGCAGCTTCCAGAGGCGGGCCGAGATGGGCATTCGCGTCAGCTAACCGCGCAAGCAAGGCCCGAAGGTCGAGGTCGGCCAGCCGCGGAACGGGGATAATCGCGGCGGTGGTGGCGACCATTCCGGGTCGGGTGGCGGTGTCGTCGGGCCTTGTGAGTTGGACGATGTAGGCCTCGTCGAGCCGGTATCCGGAGACGAACGGTTCGATTATGTCAGGGCTATTAGGTGGTGCGTCAGTGTGCCAGACGATTTTGCCGAGTAGATCGTTGTCGGCGCCGCTGTGCGCCAGCATTGTGTGGGCACCGTCGCGGTTGCCGAATCTGGCCAGGTGGATGAGAGCGCTCATCGTGACCCAATGAGGAGTGTTAGGTCGCCATCCCGTTCTCCGGCGGCATTGATGATCCAACCCATGTGCTGCGGCCCGGCGTCGAGGTAGTCCGTTGCGGGCTCGTTCTCGTCGAGCGGCTGTCCCTGCGCAGACAGGCCGATGACGTCGAAGAGGTCACTCCAAGTGGCGTGGCAGTAGGAGTGGAGCAGAGCCAGCCGCTTCCGTGCGACGTCAGTGGGGAGAGTGCCGGGCGGGGCGCTGAGCTCGTCCCAGCACGACAACACCAGGGTCAGTCGTGGCAGGGGTCGCGGCTGGTCCGTGTCGAGCCGACGGGTGTAGAGAAGCGCCTGGAGAAGCTCCACTGCCCACATGTCAATGGGCAGGGCGTGAGGATCACCGTTACCGTCCTCCGGGGCGAGCGACGTGCGCGCTAGTTCGCCGATGGGGCGGGCCAGCACATCGGGCAGGTCCGGGTGCCGCGTTAGCCGGATTAGAAGCAGCCATTGGTCGGACTCGGCCTCGCGGCGCCAGCGGTCATGTAGTCGGCGTTCGTCAACGAGGCGGCGGAGATCCTCGCCGGCATAGTCGGGCACAGTGATATCGATGGAGCGACCATCGAAGTCGACAGCGGCGAGGCTCAGCGAGGTGTCGGTGCCGTGCGGCGTGTGGGCGACGGCAACGCCTTGCTGGAGGCGCCTGAAGCCCTCCTCGATTGAGGCCAGCGAGGCTGGCGCGCCGCGGGCACGCAGCTTACCCGTGCCCGCACTTACCCGGCCATAGAGTTGGATGAGAAAGGTCGTCTTTCCGGCAGCCGGTCCTCCAAGCACGAGGACGCGGCGGGCCATATCTGCGGACCCGGTCATGGTTGCCCTGCGGCGGATCGAAAGATTAGGAAAGGATCGTTCGAGTTCAAGCGGTCGTCGGCGATGCGGGCGTGGCGTGGCGCCAGTGCGGCGGCAACGCCGAGGTCGATTGGAGTGGTCACCGGATCGCAGTCACGGTTATGGATCGACACTCGGACGGTGGCCGCGCGAAATAGGCGAGCATTGAGGTCATCAATGTGTGCCTGGATCTTATTCGGAACGTCGATGTCCGCCTTCGTCTGCACGGGCACAACAGGGCGGTCTCGGGCAAGCGACGCGAGGCGGCTGGCGAGGGCATCGTAGTCTCCGCGCGCGATCCCCCGCTGGGGCCCGGCGAGAGCCGCACTGTCGGCAAGTATTACAAATGCATCCGCCGCCTCAGCGATCCAGGCGGCCCCAGGGGCCTGTGCAGCCTCATACGCCCAGTCGGAGTACCACTCGCCCGGCACATCCGTGTGCAGGACGTGCGTGGATACACCTCGCCCGAGGCTGACGGCCATGTGCAGCAGAGCCGGAGTGCGGTTGTCCGGTGCCGTCGTGTGTGGTGGGAACCCTCGACCGTGCGGAACCCACTGCAAGTGGCGGGCAATCTGGTTCCAGCCGGCCAGGGTGTAGGAGCCGGCAAACTGCTGGCCGAACTTGCCGGTCCCTCGGCGGGCAGCAAGCCAGTGGGCGGCGAGCAGGGTCGTCTTGCCCGCGTTTGCCGCTCCAACAACCGCAACGAGACGGGGTCGGCCGAGCGCGGCGACCGCCGAAAGGTCCGCGAGGCCGAGCGCGAGACCCGACCACGGTAGCGACCGACCCTCCGGCGGCTCGGCCGCGCCGCCATCGGAATCAACGGTAACGAAATGAGGACAGGGTTCCCGTCCCAGCACACAAGCCGTATCGGGCGCGTGACAGGTCGTGCGCTGGCACCGCCCGCTGGCGACCGATCCTGCTGGGGCGGTCATTCGGCCTCGCTGGGCTGTACCGGCGCGGCGGCGAGGCGCCGCGCCTGCAAGTCACGGAAGAGAAGAACAGCGGCGCGGCCTGCGGTCAGGGTCTGATCGGACTGCACTATCGGCGTCTCCGTTCCGCTACGGACTGCGTCGATTAACGTCGCCGGCGCGACGTCCGTGGAGCCGGGCAGGGCCTCGGCCTCGTCGGCGGCGGCGAGGGCCGCGACGGTGACGTCTGCAGACTTTGCGGCCTCATGCACGAGGTCGGCGAGGAGATGCTCGACGGCGAGCGGCGCGACCCGCGGCACGATGTCTCGAAGGTCGACGGCGGCGGCGATGGCGACATCGGCTGGGTGGAGATCCGCATAGGGGCGGGACAGGCGGCTGCTGAACGCTGTCTGCCGCCACCAAAGCAGCTCGCCTCGGAGGCGGATTGCGTTCATCGTTTGGTCGTGGGCCGCCAGCGCCTCCCGCAGCCGCGTTCCGACCGCCGATGCAAACTCTTTGAGGTGGGCTACTGAGCGCTTGTGCCCTTCTGCAGCGCTCCTCTCGGCGACATCGATGACTCCGTCGACGTGTTCTCCGAACTCCGATTGGAGCTCTTGGGCAAAGACTTGCCAGTTGGCTGCCTCGGCAAGCTGCCTAGCCTGACCCCGCAGCTCAGTCCTGACGGGAATACGCTCGTCCTCAGCCCTTGGGATCGTCGGCATGCGCAGCCTGCTCGACGCCGTGGGCGGCGACCAGATGGCCGTGATGTCGCCCCGGACCGCGCCATCCAACTCCTCCGCTAGGTCGGTGACGGGTGCATACCACCGACCCGCTGGCAGGCACTCGACCGTGGTACGCAGCACGTACCAGGCCGCCTGGCGAAGCGCGGCATCGTCGCCGACAACGTCGACGACGGCGGCCAGCGTTACCGCTCGCAAGACCTCAGTTGGCTGCCCAGGAAAGGCATTGTGGAACGTCTCCCACTGCGACAGAAGCGCTCGCTCGGCCGCCGCAAGTGGCGTTGCAGTCGCAGGTGTCGACTCGTCGATGGCGGCGACCACGGCGTAGGGAACGAGTTCGCGCGACTCGTCGACAAGCTCAGCCGCAAGGTCCTGCGCCGCGCTGCGGACGCGCTTGACCCGGTCCTCGTCATCACCTAGTTCCGTGAGCAGGCTGGCGCGGAGAAGCCGCCCGATGACGTCCATCACTCTCCTCACACGGTGTTACGCCGCAGTACTGGCCAACGCAGCACCTGACGAGGCTACCAGCGCTTCGCAAGGATCAACTTGTCCAAGAGTCGCGCCAGGCAGGTGTACTCCAAGTCTCGACACGGTCGGTACTCAGCTCAGGCTCTGCGGAGCGTGGTCGGGGCTCTGACCAGCGGGTGGGTGTCGATCGGCTGTCGGCTCCGGATCGCCGCAAGCGCTAAAACTTTAACCTTACTGGCTTCGGCGTTGGGCGTGGCGTGGGTATGAGGACCTGCCACCGCGTTGATCATCGATGGGTTTGAGGACGATCGAAGATCGTGCGGTGGCCGTGGGCTACAGCCTAGAACTTAAGCGGTGGCGGGTCATCCTGGACGAGGCGGTGACGCGTGTCGCTGACCGGTTCGTTCGGGCGGAGCCGCGCCGGACCACCGGGCAGTTCATGGAATGGAAGGGCTACTGTCGGACGCGGGTCGCAAGACCTGGTGGTCCCTCGCGGAGCGGGCTGGTCACGTCGATCCGCAGGCGACGCAGCGGCTGCTGCGCGCGACGATATGGCCACGCCCAGTGAGCCATTGCCGTCCTTCGGTAAACCGGTGACATCGACGACCCACGCCACCGGCCCGACCACCTCGACCGTCCACACGGCCAGCCGCATCCGCACCGCCGTCGTGCCCCACGTCGAGGTCGTCACAAACTGCTGCAACCCCTGATGATCGACCCCGAGCCGATTCGCCATCGGCTGCATGGACTTGCGCCGCCCATCCAGCAGCACCTCGGAGATACGTGCCACCTTCGCCCGCTGATCCGACGCACCAAAGGGGGTGAACAAATCCGCGGCTAACGCTTTAAGCCGTTGCCGCACAACGAGAAGCTCGTCAGCCCGTTCGATCTCGACGCGAGACCTTGATTTAGGCCAGATGGGTGTTGGTTGCGGCGAGGCAGGCGAGCAGCCAGTTGCTCGGAGAGTCGGCGGACATGAGGGGTCGGGAACCTCCTCGCAGAAGGCTATTCGGACCTGGCGTACGGCAGGTAGAGCTTGTCCACGCTGAGGCCGCGCAACAGTGCTCCGACGAGGTGCTCAGTGAGGACGTCGGGTCTCCTGAGCAGGTCTGCGGTACTTGTTGTTGCGGTCTTCTGGTAGGTGTCTGCGTCGTACGGTTGCACCACATCTTCGTCGCCGCTCTGCAGGTACTCGTAGGCGATCGCTGTCTTGATGCCGGTGAGGCGTAGGCCGATCACCCAAGGGCCTTCGTACCCGGCGTAGCGGTTCGCGAGGTCGGCGGCCACACGCAGCGCGCCGTGCACGAGTCCGAGGACCAGGCTGGGCAAGATCACTCGGTGCTCGGCGGGTTCGGCGGTGGAGCCAAGACGGTGCCATTGGGATCGGGCCATTGCGGTTGCGCGACCGCAGAGCACACCAACAGTCCCGTCCTCCTGGATCTTAAGGACTAGCAGAGAGTCTTCTCGGACCGATCCGTCCTCGCGGATGCCGTTTTCCTTGACCATCCCACTGCTACTGCGTCGCCACATCCCTCTGCCAAGGTCAGGCGCAAATGGTTGTCCTCCGCGGGCAGTGATCGCCTGATCGATCAGGGCGTCCAGGTTCCCGGTCGCAGACATGGTGCTGGCCTCAGCGAGCGCATCAGCCGGAGCGTCCACCGGGTGAACAACAAGGTAGAGGCGGCCATTCGCGCGCGCGGAGTTGTCCGGCACCGGGTCACCGGCTGCTAGCTCGTCGAGCAACGGCATGACATCCACCCTGGCGGGCTCGGCCACCCGCTCGCGGGAGTCGCCTGCGCCTCTACGACCAGGCGCACTGGAGGTCTCGGCCGTTCCAACCATATCGGTGATGCGTTGCGTGCCGGCGTCCGTCTTTGTCACGAGGCGTTCCAGCAAGGCGAACATGACTTGTGCAGAGGCGCGGGCGGCGAACTTCTTGTAGCGGTCGTCTTTCCTGGTGTCGGCAAGGTCCATCACGCCCTTGGTGACGAGCCAGGCAAGTTCCCGATCATGGGCGATGGTCGCGATGGTCGCGGCTTCCATCTCGACGGCGGTGATCTTCCGCATGCCCATTGCCCTCAACCGGCCCCAGACGTCGGGATCGGCGATGACAGCGCTGCCGCTGGCCATGGGGGCGGCGAGCACGCGAAACGGAAGGCGCTGGGGCCCGTCGACGTCGTCGTAAAGCCGCCGCTGCACGAGGGCGGACCCGTCGCTGGTCAGAACGGCCTCGCCTGTCGGCTTCCGCCGGATCAGACCTTGCTCCTCAAGCTGAGCCAGGCGCCGTTGCCAGGTGCCGCTGGGGAAATAGGCGTCGCGCGCGGGATGGCTGCGTGGTTGCTGCCCGCGGTGTAGCTGTTCGAGGAACCAGAGCAAAGCCTCGTCTTCGTTGGCTTCGCCGTAGCTGGTCAAACTGCTGGGGTCGAAGTCCTGCGCGGCGCGCAGCCAGTTGGGCTTCAGCCGGAATTGCCGGTGATCGCCCTCGAAGCCGGAGGCCGACTGCTTGCCTTCGTCCCACTCATAAACGGGTTCACCGACCACGACGTCACCGAGTGCCGTGTCTGTGGGGTTACCGGCGCATACGCCACACATAGCCAAGGTCGTTGGGCGCAGCCGATCGGCCAGTGACGCAGCGAATGGTCCTGTAGCGCGACCGCCCATCTGCGTCGGTCGGGCCAGTGCCACCGTGAAGCGAGTCCTCCCACCGACGCGGTACTCGCCCCACAAAAACGGTGGGACACCGTCCAAGTCGCGTTCCTCCCACCGAACCACTCCTGGACCAGCTGGGGCGCTTGCCAGGCTCGCCGCCTTGGCCGCGTCGAACTCCTCCGGCAACGCCGCCACCACCAGCACATCGACGCGGTCCATGTTTCCCCCGTAGTGATTCATTGTGCTGTCGCGGGCGGGGTGGTCAGCCCTACCCTGCTGCCTAGTTACCGAACCGTATTCTGCCCCCGGCTGAAGGAACGCAATCGTCGGAGTGCTCGGCGTCCGGGAGCGCAGTGGTGCCGGCGAGGGCTTGTTTGGCACCCAATGCTTGGGGCGAAGTTTCCAGTAGGTGGCAATGTCAGGGACGTGGCGGAACCGACGAACCTCACGTCCTAACCGCACCTCCCACGTGTCGGTGCCGAGGCCACCGAAGCTGGTCCACCCCCACCGTTCCGTGTACAAGATCGCGCCGAGCCGTTTCAGCAACGCGGCGTCTTCGGGCAACTTCAGCTCCAAGAGCGCCGCGACGTCGGCGGAGACCAAACCTGGCTGCAGGTCCGGCTGATCAGCTGGCGGGTCGTAAATCCGTTCCAACGCGACCGCATGGCGTACGACAGCGAGAAATAGATTGAGTTCGCGCTGCGCGCGTCCGGTCGCAACGGCTCCTGCAGCCGTCAGCCCGATCGTCGTGCCCCCGGCGATCGGCATGATGCTGCCAGTGTGGACGCTGTGAAGCAGCCCTGGCGGAAACTTCGGTAGTAGGTGGGCGGCGTCGAGGTCATGAGCCCGGTAAAGGTGCTGATCAAGTTCTTGGAAGGTGGGCCATCGGCCGCTGCGCAACAGCAAGTCCCATATCGCGTCAAGGGCGACCTTCTGGGCAGGGTTGACCGGCTCAGGCATCGTCACGACGCGATTGTCCGCCAACCCTCGCAGGCCAATCATGTAGGCCAACGCAGGCCACTCGGATTCGAATAGTAGCCGGCCCAGCATCGCTCACCGGCAGACCCGGGCGACGGCCATCATGGAATGCCCTTCGAGGCGTGATGGTCCCCCGGGAGAACTCGGCGCGGTGGTGCCGGTAACTCTCATCGGCGTTCAACGCGGTGCGGCCCTCCGGCGTGCAGGAAGGAATGCGTAATTCGCGGCAGTTGCAGCCCGACTTACCGCTTGCCCTAGCTCGTCGGCCGGACCAGCGCGGCCTCCCCATCGATGGCATGCCTGGCGTCAAGGACGCCGAGAAGGAGCCGGCACAGCGCCGCCAGGGCGTCCCCTCGCTCATCTCTCGCGGGCCAGATCGGCGTAGCGAATCATCTGGACGGCGAGCGCGGCTATCGCTAGCGCCTCCACCACGGACACGCTCATGAGATCGCCGCGGTGCGGCCCGGCGACCCAGTAGATCACCAGGGCTGTCAGCGCCGGCACACAGAACGTGCCTAGATCGATGGCAAGCTGGGAATACTTCCGTATGAGTCGGTCAGGATCGGAGCGATGTGCCACCTCCCACCCGAAGACCGCAGCCGCCTCGTCGCCGGTCGCCCCGGCCAACTCGGACAGCTTCGGCGCCACCGTGAGCCGCAGATAACGCCCGATTGCTGAGACCTTTTCGTCGTTCACCAGGTAGGTCCATCCCAGCACCAGGCACACCGGCGGGAGGAGGAGAAGCAGGCCGAGATTTCCTTTGGGAGTCAAGGTTGCGCCGACGACGCCAGCCATCGAGCCGAGCGTCGCGTAGATCAGGTTGTCCCGGAAACCGATGCGGGTCTTCTGCTCGTCCTTCAACCGTTCGTACTCGACAAGGAGAAGCTTCTCGGTCGTCACTGAGGTGTCGGCCACTCTCCGATTGTGGCGTGTCAAGTTTAGCCATCCTCCCTCGCGTGTACGATCGCTGCCGTCCGATTCGTGGGCCGGCGCGCAGCCATGATCCCACGCCTCGCCCACTGAGCCGTTCCAAGCTGATCTTGTGGGTCAGGGCGGGTGCGGTGAGCCAAGGCCGCGTTCGCCACCCTGGCTGGCGTAACACCACTACGGCCGCGTCAGGCAACCAACCCCGGCACCCGGCTCAGCCGCAGTGCGACCGACTCCTCAACCGAGCCGGGTCTGCTGCATCGATAGGTGACATCTGAGATGGCTTACTCTGTTGGTGGGCTGGAAGGATGTCGCTGTGCCCAAGCCTTACCCCCGAGAGCTCCGTGATGACGTCGTGCGTGTCGCTCGTGACCGTGAGGCGGGAGTGACGGTCGAGCAGAGCGCGAAGGACTTCGGGGTCCACCCGATAACGTTGTTCAAGTGGCTGCGCCAAGCCGACGTCGGCGCCGGCACTGCGCCCGGGACGGCCGGCAGTGAGTCGGTCGAGCTGCGCGAAGCGCGCTAGCGGATCCAGTTGCTGGAGCAGGAGAACGAGGTCCTGCGCCGGGCCGCTGCCTACTTGTCGCAGGCGCACCTGCCGGGAAAAGGCTCTACCCGCTCGTGAGCGAGCTGGCCGCCGACGGGATCCCCGTGGCGGTGACGTGCCGGGTATTGAAGATCGCTCGTCAGCCCTACTACCGGTGGCTGGCCCGACCAGTCACGGCCGCTGAGCAGGTGGCGGCGTATCGGGCCAACGCGTTGTTCGACGCCCACCGTGACGATCCGGAGTTCGGCTACCGGTTCCTGGTCGACGAGGCTCGCGATGCCGAGCAGCCGATGGCCGATCGCACCGCGTGGCGGATCTGCTCCGGCAACGGCTGGTGGAGCGCCTTCGGCAAACGCAGACGTCGCGGCAAGGGCGGTAAGGCCGGACCGCCGGTGCACGACGACCTAGTCCAGCGGGACTCCACCGCCGACGGCCCGAACCGGCTGTGGCTGGCCTACATCACCGAACACCACACCGGCGAAGGCAAGCTCTACCTCTGCGCGATCAAGGACGTCTGGTCCCACCGCATCGTCGGCTACTCCATCGACTCGCGGATGAAGTCCCGCCTGGCCGTCGCCGCCCTGGACAACGCCGCCGCCAGACGCGGTGACCTGGACGGGTGCATCTTGCACACCGACCGCGAATCCCAATTCCGGTCCAGGAAGTTCGTCCGCGCCCTGCACCGCCACCACATGTTCGGATCGATGGGTCGCGTCGGCGCCGCCGGCGACAACGCCGCCATGGAATCCTTCTTCGGACTCCTGCAGAACAACGTCCTGAACCGACGATCGTGGTCCACCCGCCAGCAACTGCAGATCGCGATCGCGACCTGGATCGAACGGACATACCACCGCCGTTGACGACCACGGTCGCTGTCCCGGTTGACCCCCGTTGAATTCGAGACCATCATGCACGCACCGGCCAGTCAGGCCGCGTGACTACACCTGTCACCTGCCGATGCAGCAGACCCAGGTTTCTCAATACTGACTGTGAACGCTGGAGCAGCATGCGCTCGTCTGGCTGGTGAAAAGCGTCCGCATGCCCACCCCCAGCCACGCCGATGACATCGCCCGCATCATCGACGATCCCGCAGCCAGCCACGGCGACGCCGATGAGCCGCTCGCCTCGTGCCCGCAGTGGGTCAGGCAGGCACACGGCCTTAGGTATCACGATTCACCATTACATCCGTCGTAACTGCTCGTCTCCGTCCTGCAACTACTTACCCACCGATTGGATGTAGGCCGCAAACACCCGACTGCCCACGTCATCGTTGAGTCGGCCCACGAGGGCGGCGACTATACGGCTCGTGCCTTCTGGCCCGACCGAGTCAAGGAGGCCCCGACTCAAGATGTCAACGAGCAGCTCGAGGGCATCTGCGCCCGGGTAGTGGCGATCGCGGAGGTCTTCGGCGGCCTTGATGATCAATTCGGTAACGCGTCCTGCTCCCTCATGCAGGTCAGGACCGGCGACGGCGCCGCCGCGGGCTGCGGTGAAGAACGGGTCGGCGAAGAGAATGACCCAGGCCAGGAGCGCTGAGACGGCCTTCGGTCGTGCCGGCGGGATGGTGGCCATTGCGAGTCCATTGGCTGCTAGGTGAGCCCAGTTCGCGGTCTGTTGAGGGTCCATGTCGTGGGGGCGGCGGCGGATCAGCGAGCGGAACTCGTTGAAGGCCTTGGGGATGTCGCGCCATGCGGCGGGTCGGGAGATGGCAAGAGCGAACGAGCTGCCGACGTTCCACTGGGTGTTCTTCGCGAGACCGTGCCAGGGCTCGTCGATGGGCATGTCGACGACCCTGTTCTCACGGAATGACGCGACCGCAGCGGTAAAGCCGTCCTCGCCGGCGAACGCTCGGACGAGGTCGAGTGTCCCGAATGCGGGGACGCCCATCGCGCGGGCGAAGCGTCGCATTGCGATGTCGTCGGCCCAAACGGGGACGCCGAGCTCTTGGGCGACGGTGATGGCGCTGAGCCAGCGGTCACGGCGGGTGGTATCGGCGACGGGTGCGACTTGGAGGCCTTGGACGTCGACCCACACCTGTTCGGCTGCGTCGGCGTGCGCTTGTGCTTCTCCGGCCGTGGTCTTGCTGACGACGGGGCGCTGTTGGCGGGTGTCCCAACCAAGGGTGGCGGTGGACCTCATGGCGAGGCTGCTGCGGGCGCGGGCGATGTCCTCGCGAACAGGGGCTGGGACGATGACGGAGTCCAGGTGGGCGGCAAGCTTCTTGAACGGGTGTCCGGTCCACGGTGCGACGACGAGGGCGGTGGCGTCGACGACGACGCGGTGTCCCAGGGCTTCCCGTGCTGTTTGTTCGCCCCGGTCGTCGTCGACCGCCATGATGTAACCGAGGTCGCGTCGGATGAGGCTTTCGGTACAGGTCCGTCCTGCGGCTTCGGTAAGGGCGGCGAGGGGGAACCGGCCGGCGCGTACTTCGCGTGAGAGCTCCTCAAGGGCCTGTTGGCGGGCGTCGCCGCTGCGGAGGAACTCGATGAGGGGGTCGAGGTTGTCGTCCTCAACCTTAATCTGGGTGATGGAGGCGTTCTCTCCATGCCGCTCAAAGTACTTCTCGGCGTAGTCGCGGAAGTCGGCGATCTGTACCTCGGTGAGGGTGGCGTTGGGTGCCACGAGGACTACAGACATCGCAGCAGCGGCGATTTGCTCGTCGTCGGCCCAATCGGCGGCGGCGCGCATGAACATCGCATAGACCTTGGGATCGCCGAGGTCATCGACCGTCGGTCCGGTGCCTGCATCGCTGCGTGAGCGCTGCTCATCGAGGGCCGAGCGGAGGGTCGCGAGGAACAGTTGAGCCTTCTCGCGCTCGTTGAAGCTCACGGCTGGTGCACCGAGGAGCACGGTCAGTGCCTTATCAAACCTCTGCAGGAAGAACAGAGCCTCGGCCAGCCGCCAATACTCGACCTCGGGAACCGGGAGGCTGTTGGCGGCGGATTCCTGGATGACCTGCTGGGTGCGACTCGCGACGTCGTGCCACTCGTTCTCGCTGCGGGCAATCTGCTGGAGAGCACGCAGCGACTTCAGGCGCACGGGCTTGGCGTCGTCCCGGCCGAGGAGGTTGAGCGCGATGTCGCGACCGGTTCCCGTGAGCCCGTTGCCCATGGCGATCTCTAGGGCCTCGGTCGCGAGAGGGATGTCTCCGCGGCGCATGCCTTCATCGAACACCAGCCGAGCTGCCTCTTCGGCACGGCCGCTGGCGATGAGCGCATCGGCGTGGGCCTCCAGCGCGAGCTCGTTGCGCTCCAAGCCCCGGACGTATCGCAGAGCCGCTTCCGGATCGCCTTGGCTGAGTTGGACCCGGGCGCGCATCACGTCCGCGAGGTCACGGTCGAGCTGCCCGAGGCTGTCGATGTGACGCATGACGGTGGCCTGCTCGGCCTCCTTGAGCGAGTTGAACCTGCGGGAGAGCGCCATCAGGGCCTGGAAGCCGCTGTGGTGTTTGCCCGCGGACTGCTCCAGTGCAGCAAACAGAGCGTCCTTGGCCTCGTTCGCCATCTGCGGGCGGCCGCCGAGCACCGCAGCGCGCATCAGCTGACCCTCGGCCCGATCAGGATTCTTCGCGGCGAGCTCGAGCGCAAGCTCGTCGTTCCCGATCGCCCGCGCGATGACGGCACCGAGGCGTACGACCTCCGGGTGCTTGGCTTCGCGCTGCGATGCGACCCCGTCGGGTGCGGGAAGGAGCAGTCGCAGGGCACCGGCGAAGTCGCCCTGGATAGACCGGGCACGGGCTGCGACCGCCAACGCGCTCCCCGACGAGCCGTCCCATTCTCGTCGGACGTCACGGACCTGCAACGCGTCAGCTTCCACGACCCTGGCCCGCCTGGAGATCTCGTCCTCGACGTCGGCCGCGGTGCGGCCAGACATCGAAACGAGCACCCCCAGCATCGTCTGCGCCTGGATTAGCCGTGTCCCTTCGGCGTTCGGGCACAGAGCTACCGCCCACTGCGCGAGTCGCAGGCCGTCGTCGGCCAAGTCCCGGGTCACCGGGTTGCCGCGCAGTCTCCGCGCGGCGAGACCGGACTGCACGCCGAGCTGGTCTGCCGCGCCGGGTGTCAGCATCATCTGCGCGAATTGCCGCAGCATCGCGGCCGCCATGACGTCTCGCAATGCCGGGTCGAGGTTTACCTTCGGGACCGGTTCCTCAGACGCCCTCAGGACGCCGGAGGGGTCGGTTAGACCGAGTGAGGCGATGGCTGCCTCCGCGCGCGCCTTGGTCTTGGCGAGGTCGCCATCAATGACCGCGCGGTAGAACGCGATGACGCCGCCGAACCGGGCGACGACATCTTCGTCGAAGTCGTCCATGGCTTCGGGGCCAGGCTTGTCGTTGTCGTTGTCGAGGTCGTCCTCGTCGGGGTTCTTCCCGATGCGTTCGAGTCGCGCGGTGAGGGTGAAGTACGCGCTCGCGTCGATGTCTGCGGTAAGTTTCGCGGCCGCCGCTGCCTGCTCGAACCCGCGCCATGCGACCTTCGAGCCGGCGATCGAGGCAAGCGAGGAGACGAGTGCCCACCCGTCACCGGTGTCGTCCTCACGCAGCCAGGCCGGGGGCCGGTGCAACGCCCGGCTCAGCCACGTAGCTGCCGTTACGCCGCCGCGCCGCATCTCGGTGAGGGCGTCTGTCGCCCGCTGCGCTCGGGCTGGGGAGCGACGCTCGAGGCGGTCCATCCACATTTGGACGGCACCAGGCAGGGCGACCGCGACATGACCGCCGTGGGCACCAGGCGGCTCAGCGGGAGGCGTTGGCCCGCCGCGCTTGAAGTCGTCTGGGTGAGCGAACACTAGGACGTCACGCAGCAAGCTAGCGGCGTTCCCCGCTGCCCGCGGCTGCAGGTCGTCATTCCCCGCCTCGGCCTTGTCACCGACGAAATCGGACAGACCGCGGACGGCAAGGACGGGAAGGTCGTGAATATCGGAACCGGCAGCGAGGCCGAACGATTCCATATCCAGTGCGGCTGCGTCCTGAAACCGGGAACGGATCTCCCGCATGACGGGGCCGTCGGGGTCAACCTGCACGGCCTCGACCGACACGATGGGCGTGACGTAGGCATGCGCCTGGTTAGCGTTGTAGTGCTGGCTGCGGGCAGATGGAGTCCACTTGCTGTCCGCGATGCACGCGTTGACAAGAGCGACCAGCGGCGCAGGCACGACGTACGTCTTGTCCCGGCCCAGGAGCATAGAGCCGGACACGGTCGGCACCTGTTTGCCGGCGTAGGGATTGTGAATCCTACTCCCGACCACGACGTCAAGGTGGCTGTGCTCTGCCGGCTTCAAACCGGCGGCTGTGCCGACGAACGCGACGAGGTTCGCATGCAGGTCGCGTGCGGCGAGCCCGACGAGTGCTGCCGACGTTGCGTTTCCCATCCCAGCGCGAGCCAGGTAAACCGTCCAGTTGATGTGGTCGCCGAGAACCTCGCCGCGCACCATCCAGATGTCACTCGTCCGGACCCGCTCGACGTTCACGAGCCGGTTTAGGACCTCGGTGTGCTCGAGTTCGACCGCAGTGACCACGAGCGCTACCCGCTCCTGCGCCGAGCCCTCCATCTCCATGAGCTCAGCGACGTCTGCTGTTGTGGTCCACTGGGTCGCCCGCCCTGCCCTAGCCGACCGAACAAGATTGCGATTCTGTAGCGCTTTGAGCAACCTGTTCGCCGTGTTGGGCGCGACACCGGCGATTTCAGCCACCTGCCGGCCGCTCAGCGGTTCGGCTGATCTTCGCAGCATCCGGAGGATGTCCAGTTCGAGTCGGGTCGTCACGGCACGAGTCTTACATCTCGCGCATGACATGTGCAAGGAATTTCCAGCCTGCACATGTCATGCGCGCGGAGTATCTGCTGCTCCGCACGGCTACTTACGCCGACTGCGCGCTGGTGCCACGCTGGCGGGGCACGACGGATGCGGTTGCTTCGGCGGCGGCGTGGGATAGCTCGGGGAGGACGTCGCCGTAGAACTTGGCGGTGAAGTGTGGGCTGGAGTGGCGGAGCCGGTTGGAGATGACTTTCATCTGGACGCCGGCGGCGAGTCCCATGGTGGCGGTGCCGTGGCGAAGGTCGTGGAGCCGGATGGGTGGTAGTCCGGCTTGATTGGCGAGGTGGTGGAAGTGGTCGGTGACGTCGGCAGGGTGGAGCCGACCGCCTGTGGGCGTGGTGAACACGAGCCCGGTGGTGGTCCAGGCAGCACCGGCGGCGAGGCGCTCGCGGTGCTGCCGCGTGCGGTGAGCGCGCAGCACCGCGACGGTCTCAATGTCGAGAGCGACCGCGGCCTCGCTGTCGGTGGTTTTCGGAGTGTCGATGGCGGTGGCCCAGCCGTGTTGGACGAGTTGCCAGCGGACAGTGAGGGTGTGAGCGTCGAGGTCGAGGTCGTCCCAGTGCAGGCCACAGGCTTCGCCTCGGCGCAGGCCAGTGAAGGTGATGAGGTGGTAGAGGGCGTAGAGCCGGTCGTTCGCGTCGTGGGTGTGGTCGAGGAATTTGCCGGTGTGTTCGGGGGTCCAGATCATGACGGGGCTGGGGGGCTTGCCGGTGTCGCGCCAGGTGCGGATGCGTTGGTCGGTCCAGATGGTGGGCTTGGGTGGTCGGGCTGTCGGTAGTTCGACCATGAGGGCGGGGTTGGTGTCGATGTAGCGGTGCCGGCGCATCGCGTCGTTGAGGGCCTTTCGCAGGGTCGCCTGGATGACGTGCAGGGTCCGGTTGCCGACGATCCGCTGGTTCTTGACCTGGTCACGTTTGGCGAGGTCACGGCTGGCCCGCAGGGCGTCGACGGTGGTGTTGCGTTCGGCGATGGCGTCGTACATGGCGTCGATGTGGCCGGGGCGGAGCCGGTCGATGCGCAGGTGCCCTAGGTACGGGACCAGGTACAGCCGGATGTGCCCTTCGTAGGAGCGCAGGGTGCCAGCCTTGATGTTCTTGCGCCCGGCGAGCCAGTCGGTCAGGTACACCCGCATGGTGGGCAGCTCGGTGGGGTTGATGTCCAGGTGCAGCGCCCGCCGGACCTGCTCCGGGGTGAGAACGGGCGCGCCGGTCTTGACAGCGGTTTCGATCAGGTCGCCGGTCTTGACAGTGGTGTGCGGGTCGGTGGGATCAGGGACGGCGAGCGCAGCCCGGATGCGGTCCAGGACGGCGTCCGCGTCGGCCTGGGTGGCGTAGGGGCCGTGGCGCAGTGGGCGGCGGGTGCCGTCGGCGCGGGCTGGGATTTCGATCTGCCAGTGCCAGTGGCCGTGGGTGCGGGACCAGCCGCCGCCGGGCCGGCGAAGCTGGGGACAGGAGCGTCCCAGTCGCCGGCCCGTGACGCTGTCGCGGCAGCCGCAGCGTTTGAAGGTGGATCCCTTCACTCATCGTCTCCTGGATGCTCCGTAGGGTGCCGCCAGCGGTGCCGGGTGGAATCCGCTGGTGGCGGGGTCATCGCATCCACGCTCACCTTCGCGTCGGCATCAAGTCCGCCGCCGCCGGTGGCGTCGGGCTCGGGTTGGAGGAGGCGGAGCAGGGCGGCGACCGGGACGATGATGCGGCTGCCGGCCCGGATCAGCGGTATGGGGAACTGGTTGGTGGCGGCGAGGCGGTACGCCTGTGATCGGCTGATCCCGAGCACCGACGCCGTGGTGGCGAGGGTGGTGGTCACGCCGAGGGCACGGATGCGCTCGATCGTCCACACCTGCCCGACGCCGGGCGCGGTGGTGTTGTCGGTCGTCGTGCGGGTTGTCTGGTCAGCGGGGCTCGTTGGGCTGTTCATGATCAGGGTTCTCCTGGTTACGAGACGGTTGGCTGTGCGGTAGGAGCGGGGTAGCCCTGTCGGGGTCGACCGGCGGCGCAGGGGCGGCTGCTCCGCCACCATCACGCCGCTCCGGTGACAGAGGCGGTGACGTCGGGTTGGTAGGCATGACCGGGCTCACGATCAGTCCGGGTGGTGCCGACGACTCGACTTTGAGGGTCTTGAGCAGTTCGGATACTCGGGTGTTGGACACGGTGTGACCGGCTGCGCGAAGGCCTTCGGCGAGCGCCGCCCGGGTCAGTGCCTGGCCGTCTGCGGAGAGCCGGTCCCGGACCTTTCGCGCCGCTGGCAATAGCTCGGCCACCGCGCCGGACGGCTGCACGGACCATCCCCGGTCCGCTCGCTGCCGGTTCCGTCCGCCGTGTCGGCGACGAGCATCCGGTGAGCGGGCGGTCCGGGTCCGGGACCGCCGCTCCCCCGCCGTGACAGCGGACCGGGTCGCCTCGTCCAGTCCGCTGTCCGGAACGGTCCGCCCGGCCTCATCCCGTCGGCCGTCCCCACCCGTCCAGGCGGTGTTGGCGGGCGTGGCGGTGCTGGTCCGTCCGAGGGCGATCTTGACCATGACGAGGAACCCGAGCGCGGGTACGGCCGCGGTGATCCACCCGATGACCGAGGGTTCGGCCTCGACGACCTGCGCCGCCAGGGACAGGGTGACCGCACACGCCAGCACCGTCGCGGGGAACACGGTCGAGGTGTGAGCGCGTTTGCGGCGGCGTAGTTCCAGGCCGGAGGCGATGGACATCAGCTCCAGGACGATCGCGTCGGCCCAGGCCAGCCAGCCGGGTTGGCCGTGCGCGGCGGCTACGTTGTGCACGTGGGTGAAGCTGGCCGCTCCGGCTGCGCCGCCAATGGCCAGCATGATGACGACCTGGACGACGCCCTCGACGCGGCTACCCCGCAGCCCCGGGTTCGGGTCAGTGGCCGGTGCCGTCGTGGCCCATCACCTCCTCGACCCGGACCGGGACAACGATCCGTCCGCCTGTCACAAGAGGCCGGACCGGATGGCGGACCGACCCGGCGTCGGACAACCATCGGGACGGGGACCGCACGCCGGCCGCGGACCGCCCGCCGCAGACGCGGGACCGGGATGCGGTCCCGCGTCTGTGGGAGCGGGCGTTCTGTGCTCTCACAGATCTGTCAGCACCGGCCGAGCTGCTCACGACAGATCCGTGACAGACGCCGGCCGTTGCTGTCCGATCCGCAGCGGAGGTACTGTCCGCCGCCGTGTCGTCGCCAATCACGCGGCCTCACCCGCCCGACTGGAGACGTCAACGACGTAACCGGCCAGATCAGCCAGCCGCAGCCGCTGCCCTTCCCTGCCGGTTAGGGCCCACACCGCCTCCGCTGGGCCCAGGCCGACCGTCGCGGCGTGGTCGCGGGCCCCGGTGGCCACCGGCACCATCAGCGGCAGGCCGGCCAGCACCCGGCGCAGGTTGCGCTCCCGGGCGGCCGAGTGCACCCAGAACAGCACCGGCCACGCCCGCTCGATCGTGCCGAACAGCTCCTGATAGCCGTCCACTTTGCCGGCGAGGATCGACAACTGCTCGGCGCCGGTGTCGTACTCGACGAAGAACGGCACCTCTGCGCCACCGTCGACCCAACGGCCGTAGCCGTCCGGGCGCACCCGCGGCTGATACGCCCGCACCAGCCCCGGATCCTGCCGGCTGGTGAACGTACCGGCGCGCTGGCACACCGCCTCCGGCAACCACTCCACCAAACCGGTGCCCGGATGAGTGCGGGCGTGCGCGGCCAGGTCGGTAAAGAACCCGTTCACCCCGAGCCGGTGGGTGAGGCTGCGGGTCGAGGTCCAGCGCCGCCGCTCCACCCGGGCGTGGTCACGCCGCGGTGGGCGTTCGTCCCGGCTGGCCGCGACGACCTCAGCGCCGAGCTGATCTATCACGTAGTGGTACGGGTACGAGCCGCCGTCGGCACGCTGTGGCCGGAACCGGGCCACCAACCGCAATCGGTACAGGGTCCGCAGCCTCCGTTGACAGAAGTCCAATGACGGGAACAGGGCGTTCGCGAGCTGGCACGACGTCAACACGCCGTGGTCGTACAACCAGCCCAGCAGCACACGGTCACGGCCGGTCAGCTGGGACTGGACCCGAAGGACCGGATCATCCACCGGCTACCACCTCCTCTCCGGGTAGCGGATGCCAGCCCCAGGGGGAGAGACCCGAGACCAGGCAGGGTCTGTCGCAGGACAAGCCGACGGCGCTGACAGAGGGACTGACCTGCGGTGTGAGAGGAAACAGGGGGTCCGTTCGGGGGTCCGGCTGAAGACTGACGTCAACGCTGACGCCAAGCCCGACCCCCGAACGGGGATCAAGCCGGAACTCGTCACTGCCGATGCCTACGGCAGTAGGTGAAGGTGTCGGCGAAAGCACGAGAACTCCTTGTTTGAGGGTGTGGACTGTGGTGTTGCTGGCGTCGTCGGAGCGGAAAGGATCCGGTGAGATGCACCCGGCACCGCCCCTGCCGTGGTCGCCGTCGGTGGCGCACGCCTGCCGGCACGGAGCAGCAGCGAGACGAATGGCCTTGAGAAGGCGGTGTGGGCGCCTGCTTCTCACCGAGCGCGGAGGTAGCCGTTGGCGGGGTGAGGGCTAGCCTCTGGGGTCATGTCCGCCCCTGCGTCGCGTCCATTGCTGTTCCTTGACGTGGACGGCACCCTCATCCCGTTCGGCACATCCATTGCGGCTCAGCCGGGCAGGCCGCATGGCCACACCCAGGGAGCGGTCCTACCGGCCGACGCCCATCCCCTGCTGCACAAGGTCGATCCAGAGCACGGCCGCCGGCTGAAGGCCCTGCCATGTGATCTGGTCTGGGCGACGACCTGGATGAGCGACGCGAACGACGTGCTCGCACCCCTGCTCGGGCTACCGACCCTGCCCGTCGTCGACTGGCCCGACTCCGACGAGGTCGGCGTCCTGCACTGGAAGACCCGTGGGCTGGTCGAGTGGGCGCAAGGACACCCCTTCATCTGGGTCGACGACGAGATCTCTCACGCCGATGGGCAATGGGTATCGACTCACCACCACAGCCCGGCACTGCTACATCGAGTCGACCCACGTCGCGGGCTGACCGAGCACGACTTCACAGTCATCGAGAGCTGGCTCACCCGGGCGCGGTAGGGCGAGCTCCATGCCGTCGCAGTCGACGGGCTGTCTGGCCACTCGAAACTAATGTTGGCGAACGGTGCGCCGCAAAGGCGACACCGGTAGCCGGCTGAGCTGCTCTACGGGGACAGAACGTCCGGTAGCAGGTCGTCGTCGCGTCCGGTCTGGGGTAGCCCGGCCACAGTGGCGATGGCCTTGACGGCCTCGTTCAGTCCAGTGGTCTCGGGTAGGACGAGTTCGTCGGGCCAGCCCAGGACGTCGTGGGCGGCGTACCAGCCGCTCATGTGCTCAGCGGTGAACTCACTGGCCTGCGGGCGGGTGAGGTGCCGGCGCAGGGTCTCGGCCAGGGACACGTCGAGGTAGCAGAACAGGGACCGGCCGCGGTGGTCGTCCCGCAGGGAGGTCAGCATGCTTCGGTAGCGGCTGCTGTGCATGATGCCCTCCAGCACGACGTGATAGCCGTGGTCGAGGGCGAACCGGACGGTCTGCCCGATCAACGCCGGCGCCGCGCCGCCGGGCTTGTCCCGCTCGCGCAGCAGGATGCGGCGCAGGTAGTCCTGCTCGACCAGGGCGCAGCCCCGGCCGTGCCGGCGTCGTAGCTCGCGGGCGATGCTGCTCTTGCCGGAGCCGGAGTTGCCCCGGATGCAGACGAG
>NZ_JBEZFO010000038.1:0-26357 GCF_040649495.1 Micromonospora sp. NPDC048947 | reverse complement strand
TCTTGTTGTTGTTCGGGGCTCGTCCCCCGCCCCCACCCTGTCCCCTTGGGTCTCTCCCCCCCCCCCGTGGGCCCCCCCCCCCCCCGCCCGGGGGGGGGGGGGGGCCGCCCCCGGCCGGTGGGAAATGCGGTGGTGCCCGCCAGTCCGTCCGGGCACCATCCCCGCATGATCGAGATCAGGGTGCTCACCCCCGACGACTGGCCCACCTGGCGTGAACTGCGGCTGGCCGCCCTCACCGAGGCACCGGGGGCGTTCGGCTCCCGGCTCGCCGACTGGCAGGGCGACGGCGACCGGGAGCAACGCTGGCGCGACCGGCTGAGCATCCCCAACTCACACAACCTGGTGGCCGTCCTGGACGGGCACCCGGTCGGGATGTCGAGCGGTGTACCCACACCGGACCCCCTGATGATGGACCTGATCTCGATGTGGGTGCACCCCGACGCCCGCGGCACGGGTGTCGCAGACCGCCTGGTGAACGAGGTGGCGCAGTGGGCCCACGAGCGCGGCGCCACCCGGCTGAGGCTCAACGTCAGGCTCGACAACGCGCGAGCGAAGGCCCTCTACCGCCGCGCCGGCTTCCGGATGACCGACGAGCCGGGCAACCTGACGCCCGACGGCGAACAAGTCATGCTCCGCCCCCTCTAACCCGCGCCGCGCCGCACCCCCGCCCCACCCTCCCGCGATCTTGCACTTTCGGTCGCCCGATCGCGGCTTATGCCCTTTTCGCCGGGACAGAAACCGCAAGATCGGCGAGGGCGGGGCGGGGCGAGGGGCGGGGTGGGTGGGTCAGACCAGGCAGTTGACGATCTCGGCTACCGAACGGCGGCGGCCGGTGTAGAACGGGACCTCTTCGCGGACGTGTCGGCGGGCGCCGGAGGCGCGCAGGTCCCGCATCAGGTCGACGATTCGGTGCAGTTCGTCGGCCTCGAAGGCGAGCATCCACTCGTAGTCGCCGAGCGCGAACGAGGCGACCGTGTTGGCCCGCACGTCCGGGTAGCCGCGGGCCAACTTGCCGTGCTCGGCCAGCATCTCGCGCCGCTCGGCGTCGGGCAGCAGGTACCACTCGTAGGAGCGGACGAACGGGTACACACAGATGTAGGGGCGAGCCTCCTCACCGGCCAGGAACGCCGGGATGTGACTCTTGTTGAACTCCGCCGGCCGGTGCAGCGCCATCTGCGACCACACCGGGGTCAGCGCCCGACCCAGCGTGGTGCGGCGCAACCGCAGGTAAGCGTCCTGGAGCGCGTCGGGGGACGCGGAGTGCCACCAGATCATCACGTCCGCGTCGGCGCGCAGCCCGGAGACGTCGTACACGCCCCGGACCACCACGTCCTTGCCGGCCAGCTCCTCGAAGAGGGACTCGACCTCACCGGTGACGTTGTCCCGCAGCGACGGCAGCGGGGAACTGGCCCGGAACACCGACCACATGGTGTAGCGGATGCTGTCGTTCAGCTCCCGCAACCGGGCCGCGTTGGTCTGCTCGGTCATCTCGCCGATCCTCCCAGTGCTGTGATGATCTCCTCGGCCGCCGTCTCGCCGGAGCGGACGCAGACCGGGATGCCGACGCCGTCGTAACCGGCGCCGGCCAGGACCACTGTGGGGTGCGCTGCCCGCAACGCCGTCCGCGCGGCGGCGAGCCGGTCGGCGTGCCCCGGCGCGTACTGCGGCAGCGCACCGCCCCACCGCTGCACGTGCCCGTCGACCGGGGCGGGCAGCGGGGTGCCGAGCACCGCCGACAACTCGCGGTGCACGGTGGCCGCCAGGTCCGCGTCGGGGCGCTGAAGGTGCGCCTCCTCGCCGTAGCGGCCCACCGAGGCGCGCACCAGTGCCAACCCGTCCGGCTGGCGCAGGTGCCCCCACTTGGTGGTGAAGAAGGTCGCCGCCTTGATCAGCAGGCCCTCGGTGCTCGGCACCAGGAAGCCGGACAGCTCGGGCAGTCGCGGTTGCGGCAACGCCATGGTGACCAGCGCGACGCTCGCGTAGTCCAGCGCACCGACGCCCGCCGCCACCGCCGGCGCGGGGCCGGCGAGCAGCCGCGCCGCCGGTCGCGCCGGCACCGCCAGCACCACCGCGTCCACGTCGACCAGTACAGGGTCACGGGTCGGGCCGACGGTGAGCCGCCAACCCGTGTCGGTCGCTGTCAACTCGCGCACTGCGGCGTTTCGCCGTACCGTCGCGCCGCTGGCCGTCACCGCCGCCTCGACCAGGGTGCTCAGCCCACCGGCGAGGGTCCCGAAGACCGGGGCGCCGGGCGCACGCGGTGCGGCGGCCTGGGCGGCCCGGACCGCGCCGACCAGTGTGTGCTCCACCCGGGCCGTGCGGGCCAGCGCCGGCATCGTCGTGACCAGCGAAAGATCGTCGGCGCGGCCGGCGTACACGCCGCCCAGCATCGGGTCGACCAGACGCTCGACCACCTCGTCGCCGAAGCGGGACCGGACCAGCGCGCCCACCGAGACGTCAGCGTCCGGCCCGACCAGCGGCCGACCGCCGTCGGTGTCGGCGTCCGCGGCCGGGCGGGCGACAGTGGCCACCCGATCCAGATCCCCGGGTACGCCCACCAGGGTGCCGCCCGGGATGGGGCGCAGCCCTCCGTCGATGACCAACGCGGCCTGCCCCACAGTGGGGTGCACGATCTTCTCGGCCAGCCCGAGCCGGCGGGCCAACGCCACCGCCGCGCTCTCGGCGCCGGTCGGGTCGCGCATCAGGAACGACTCCGCGCCGAACTCCACCGGCTGACCAGCCAGCTCCCCGGTGCGTAGCTTCCCGCCCAGCACACCGGACTGCTCGTACACGGTGATCTCGGTGCCGGCCGGTGCGCTGTCGCGCAGGCGGACCGCGGCGGCCAGACCGGCGATCCCGCCGCCGACCACCGCCACCCGCCAGGGCCGCCGCATTCCCGGTCAGCCCTGGTCGGCTCGGCGGCTGGACAGCTCGTGCACCAGCGCGACCACCCGGGTCAACACCTCCGGGTCGGTCTCCGGCAGCACCCCGTGGCCGAGGTTGAACACGTGCCCGGGGGCCGCCCGGCCCTGCTCCAGGATGCGGCGCACCTCGGCCTCGACGACCGGCCACGGCGCGAGCAGCACGCACGGGTCCAGGTTGCCCTGTACCGCCTTGTCCGCGCCGATCCGGCCGGTGGCCACGTCCAGCGGCGTACGCCAGTCGACCCCGACCACGTCGGCCCCGGCCTCGCCCATCGCGCCGAGCAGCTCGGCGGTGCCCACCCCGAAGTGGATCCGGGGCACCCCGGCGTACGACTGCTCCGGCTCGGCGCTTCCGTCGCCGCGCCCCGACCCGGAGTAGTCGTCGGCCAACCCGCTCAGCACGGTGGTGGAGTGCGGCAGCACGAAACGGCGGTAGTCGGCCTCGGAGAGCGCGCCGGCCCACGAGTCGAACAGCTGCACGGCGGAGACGCCGGCCTCGATCTGCACCCGCAGGAAGGCCAGCGTCACCTCGGCCAGTCGGGCGCAGAGCGCGTGCCACAGCTCCGGATCGCCGTACATCAGGGCCTTGGTCTTCGCGTGGGTGCGCGACGGCCCGCCCTCGACCAGGTAGCTGGCCAGGGTGAACGGCGCACCGGCGAAACCGATCAGTGGGGTGTCCCCGAGCTCGATCACCAACTGCCGGACCGCCTCGTCCACGTACGAGACGTCGTCGCGGGTGATCAGGCGGATCCGCTCCACGTCGGCGGCGGTGCGGATCGGCTCGGCGACCACCGGGCCGGTGCCCGGCACGATGTCCAGGTCGACTCCGGCCGCGGCGACGGGCACCACGATGTCGCTGAACAGGATCGCCGCGTCCACGCCGTGGCGGCGCACCGGCTGGAGGGTGATCTCGGTGACCAGCTCCGGGCGCCGGCAGGACTCCAGCATCGGCACGCTCGCCCGGATCTCCCGGTACTCCGGGAGGGAGCGGCCGGCCTGGCGCATGAACCAGACCGGGGTGTGCGGGACGGGCCGACGTCGGCAGGCCCGGATGAAGGGCGAGTCGGCCGGTCCGCCGGGGCGGGATTCTCCGTCTCGGGCGACAGTGCCCGTGGTGTCCGTGGTCATCGCCGCAATCGTGCCACGCCCGCCACCCCCGACAGGGTGGGGGTGAGAGGAAGGGCACCGTTCCTTACCTCGGCGTCGAAGCGAGGGCCCCTCGGTGAGCGTCGGCGCGCCGTCGAAGCGGGGGGCGGGCGTCGGCATAGGCTGCCGACATGGCCCCCCCGATCGCGCTCCCGGAGACGTTCGCCCGAGCGGTCGCCGGGCTGCGGTCGGCCGCCCCCCGGCCGGAGATCACCCTGGAGGAGGTCGGCGCCCCCCAGCGGCTGGCCCCGTACGCGTTCGCGCTCGCCGCGACAGTGCTGCGCGACGACGACGAGGTGGCGACCGGCCGGCTGATCCTGCTGCACAACCCGGTCGGGCACGAGGCGTGGCAGGGCACCCTGCGGCTGGTCACCTACGTGACCGCCGAGTTGGAGGTCGATCTGGCCGCCGATCCGCTGCTGCCAGGGGTCGGCTGGACGTGGCTGACCGACGCGTTGGACACCCAGGACGCCGGCCATCGGGCGATCGGCGGAACGGTGACGCAGACCATGTCGACCCGGTTCGGCGATCTCGCCGGCCCGCCGACCATCGGTGACATCGAGATCCGCGCGTCCTGGACGCCGATCGACGACGACCTGACCCCACACCTGCTCGGCTGGTGCGCGTTGCTCGCCTCCACCGCCGGTCTCCCCCCACCCGGCGTCACCGCCCTCTCCGACCGCCGCCCGGCCGGCGCAGCCTGACGTTCGGCCCTCGGGAGGACACTTTGCGGACACCTGATCGACACACGCCGGACCGGCTGCACCCGCCGGATCTCCGCGCGCACTAGGGTTGGCAGGTGACCGACGAACCACCCCTGCGCCGTCGGCCCACCGAAGAACTTCCGGGAAACGCACCCCAGCACCCGCCGTCGGCCCAGCCGCAGCCGGCGGGCGAGGGGGCCGACCCGGCCGACGGTGGGCCCGTTCCGCTGATCGCCCCGCGTGACGGCACCCCCGATCCGGTGGCCGCCCCGGCCGAGCTTGCCGAGGTCGTGGCCCGCTTCGCGGCGGGCACCGGCCCGGTCGCCCTGGACGCCGAACGGGCTTCGGGCTACCGCTACAGCCAGCGCGCGTACCTGGTGCAGCTACGCCGGGCCGGTGCGGGCACCGCGCTGATCGACCCGCTGCCCCTGCCAGACCTCAGCGCGCTGGACGCGGTGATCGGTGAGGCCGAGTGGGTCCTCCACGCGGCCAGCCAGGATCTGCCCTGCCTGGCCGAGGTGGGGTTGCGTCCACGCCGACTGTTCGACACCGAGCTGGCGGCTCGGCTGGCCGGGTTCGAACGCGTCGGGCTGGCCGCGCTCACCGAGCAGCTGCTCGGGTTCACACTGGAGAAGCACCATTCGGCGGCCGACTGGTCGAGCCGACCGCTGCCCGAGTCGTGGTTGACGTACGCCGCCCTCGACGTTGAGCTGCTCACCGACCTGCGCGACGCGCTGGACGCCGAGTTGACCCGGCAGGGCAAGTCGGCCTGGGCCGCTGAGGAGTTCGCCGCGCTGGTCCGCACCGGGGCACGCCCGCCCCGGGTTCGGGCGGAGCCGTGGCGGCGCACCTCGGGCATCCACCGGCTGCGGGGGGCGCGGGCCCAGGCCCGGGTCCGCTCGATGTGGTACGCGCGGGACCAGATCGCGGCCCGACGGGACGCCGCTCCCGGTCGGGTGCTGCCCGACTCGGCGATCATCGCCGCGGCCGAGCTGGACCCGAAGGACGAGAAGACCCTGCTGACCCTGCCCGGCTTCGGTGGTCGGTCGGTCCGTCGGCTGGCCCGCACCTGGCTCGCCGCGCTCGACGACGCCCGGCAGCTGCCGGAGGATTCCCTGCCGGTCTCGCCGGCGGTGGAGGGCCCGCCTCCGCCGCACCGATGGGCTGAGCGGGACCCGGTGGCGGCCGGTCGACTGGCCCGCTGCCGGGAGGTCGTGATCCGCATCGCCGGTGAGCACAACCTTCCGCCGGAGAACCTGATCACTCCGGATTCGGTCCGCCGGCTGGCCTGGACCCCGCCGGAGGAGATCACCGAGGAGTCGGTGGCGGAGACCCTCCGCGGCCTCAACGCCCGCGAGTGGCAGATCGCCCTCCTCATCCCCGACCTGACCGAAGCCCTGACCCCAAAAACCCCACCCCCCTAACCCACCCCACCCCACCCCCACCCCACTGCCGTTGATCATGAGGTTGTTGCCATCGGGACCGGCGTGTCCCGACAACAACTTCATGATCGACGAGGGCTGGCGGATCGGGGGTGGTGTGGGGTGGGCCACAGGCGGGGGTGGGGACGGGGTTGGTTACTGGCGAGTAGCATCCGAGGGAAACGTGCCCGTGTCGGCGACCCTTGTTCCGGTCCGGCGTGCCGCCCGGCGCGAAGGCCGAATCACGGTCGAATAGGAGGCTCAAGTGCCCCGTGAAGTTCGCGACGTCGTCTTCGTCGACGGCGTCCGCACCCCGTTCGGCAAGGCGGGTGGCATGTACGCCAACACCCGCGCCGACGACCTGGTGATCCGCTGCATCCGGGAACTGCTGCGTCGCAACCCGCAGCTGCCCCCGGAGCGGGTCGAGGAGGTCGCCATCGCGGCCACCACCCAGATCGGCGACCAGGGCCTCACCATCGGCCGCACCGCCGCCCTGCTGGCCGGGCTGCCCAAGACCGTCCCCGGCTTCGCCATCGACCGGATGTGCGCGGGGGCGATGACAGCGGTCACCACGGTGGCCAGCGGCATCGCCATGGGCGCGTACGACATCGCCATCGCCGGTGGCGTCGAGCACATGGGCCGCCACCCGATGGGTGAGGGCGTCGACCCCAACCCGCGCATCATCGCGGAGAAGCTGGTCGACCCGTCCGCGCTGGTGATGGGCGCCACCGCGGAGAACCTGCACGACCTGGTCCCGCACATCACCAAGGCACGCACCGACGCGTTCGCGCTCGCCTCGCAGCAGAAGACCGCCAAGGCGTACGCCAACGGCAAGCTCCAGGACGACCTGGTGTCGATGTCGATCCGCGACGCGGAGGGCGGCTGGGGCCTGGCAACTGTCGACGAGGCCCCGCGGGACACCTCGTTGGAGAAGCTCGGCACCCTGAAGACCCCGTTCCGCCCGCACGGCAAGGTCACCGCGGGCAACGCGGCCGGCCTGAACGACGGTGCCACCGCGAGTCTGCTGGCCGACGAGGCCACCGCCCGCGAGCTGGGCCTGCCGGTCGCCATGCGGCTGGTGTCGTTCGGCTTCGTCGGAGTCGAGCCGGAGGTGATGGGCGTCGGCCCGATCCCGTCGACGGAGAAGGCGCTGCGCCTCGCCGGGCTCAGCATCGACGACATCGGCCTGTTCGAGCTGAACGAGGCGTTCGCCGTGCAGGTGCTCGCCTTCCTGGACCACTTCGGCATCGCCGACGACGACGCGCGGGTCAACCCGTGGGGCGGCGCTATCGCCATCGGTCACCCGCTGGCCTCCTCCGGCGTGCGGCTGATGACGCAGCTGGCCCGCCAGTTCGCCGAGCACCCCGAGGTCCGGTACGGCCTCACGGCGATGTGCATCGGCATCGGCATGGGCGGCACTGTCATCTGGGAGAACCCGCACTGGGAGGGTGGCAACAAGTGAAGGCACCGAACGAGGTCGTCACCCGGGCGCTCCTGCGCCAGGTGAACGTGCCGGGGCTGGACCGGCCCGCCGCCCTGATCACGCTGGACAACGGCTTCGACCACACCAAGCCGAACACCTTCGGCCCGGGTGGGTTGGCCAGCCTGGACGAGGCGATCACCGCCGCGCTCGCCGCCGACCCGGCGTTCATCGCGGTCACCGGCAAGCCGTACATCTTCTGCGTGGGCGCGGACATCGTCGGCCTGCCGCAGC
Organism: Micromonospora sp. NPDC048947; assembly: GCF_040649495.1. Taxonomy (NCBI): domain Bacteria; kingdom Bacillati; phylum Actinomycetota; class Actinomycetes; order Micromonosporales; family Micromonosporaceae; genus Micromonospora; species Micromonospora sp. NPDC048947. The sequence continues at coordinate 18,448 of NZ_JBEZFO010000038.1, read as the reverse complement.
TCGCCGATCGCGCGCAGGCGCTGGAGATCGGCCGGCTCGGCCACCGGGTCTTCGCCCGGCTCAAGGACAGCAGCGTCCCCACCTTCGCGTTCGTCAATGGCGCGGCGATGGGCGGTGGCCTGGAGCTGGCGCTGCACTGCCACTACCGGACGCTCTCCGGCGGCGCGGCAGCCCTCGCGCTGCCCGAGGTCTCCCTCGGTCTGGTGCCCGGTTGGGGCGGCACCCAGTTGCTGCCGAACCTGATCGGCATCCCCGCGGCGACCCAGGTGATCATCCAGAACCCGCTGATGCAGAACAAGATGCTCAAGCCGAAGCAGGCTGCCGAGCTGGGCATCGCGGACATCCTGCTGGAGCCGGCGGACTTCCTGGAGCGGTCCCTGGAGTGGGCTGCCGGCGTGGTCCGGGGTCAGGTCACCGTGACCCGGCCCGCCGTCGACAAGGACATGTGGGCGGGCGTGCTCTACTTCGCCCGGGAGACGCTGAACCAGCGGCTGCACGGCGCGGTCCCGGCCGCGTACAAGGCGCTCGACCTGCTGGAGACGGCGAAGGACGGCGACTTCGCCGCCGGCACCGCCGCCGAGGACGAGGCCCTCGCCGACCTGGTCTTCTCCGAGGAGCTGCGCAGCGGCCTGTACGCGTTCGACCTGGTGCAGCGGCGGGCCAAGCGCCCGGCCGGCGCACCGGACAAGGGCCTGGCTCGCACGATCACCAAGGTCGGCATCGTCGGCGCGGGTCTGATGGCCAGCCAGCTGGCGCTGCTGTTCGCCCGCCGCCTCCAGGTGCCTGTGGTGATGACCGACCTCGACCAGTCCCGGGTGGACAAGGGCGTCGGCTACGTGCACACCCAGATCGAGAAGGCCGTCACCAAGGGCCGGATGGACAAGGGCACCGCCGCCAAGCTGTACGGCCTGGTCAGCGGCACTGTCGACAAGAGCGCCTTCGCGGATGCGGACTTCGTCATCGAGGCGGTCTTCGAGGACCTGGGCGTCAAGAAGCAGGTCTGGGCCGAGTTGGAGAAGATCGTCTCTCCGGAGGCGGTGCTCGCCACCAACACCAGCTCGCTGTCGATCACCGAGATGGCCGCCGAGTTGGAGCACCCGGAGCGGGTGGTCGGTTTCCACTTCTTCAACCCGGTGGCGGTGCTGCCGCTGCTGGAGATCGTCCGGGGCGAGCGCACCGACGACGTCACCCTGGCGACCGCGTTCGCAGTGGGCAAGCAGCTCAAGAAGTCGAGCGTGCTGGTCAAGGACGCTCCGGCGTTCGTGGTGAACCGGCTGCTCACCCGCTTCCTGGGCACCGTCTTCGCCGCCGTCGACGCGGGCACTCCGCTGGACGTGGCGAACAGCGCACTGGACCCGCTGGGCCTGCCGATGCGTCCGCTGGCCCTGCTCCAGTTGGTCGGGCCGGCCGTCGCGTACCACGTGGGCGGCACCCTGCACGCCGCGTATCCGGACCGGTTCGGGGTCAGCGAGAACCTCAAGCGGATCGCCGACTCCGGGCAGCCGATCGTGGTCGACGACCAGGTCAACGAGGAGGTCGCCAAGCTGCTCGTGGTCGGTGACCAGCCGCTGACCGCCGAGCAGGTACGCCAGAACGCCCTCGACGCGCTCGCGCAGGAGATCCGGCTGATGCTGGACGAGGGCGTGGTCGCCGAGGCGCAGGACATCGACCTGTGCATGATCCTGGGCGCCGGCTGGCCGTTCCACCTGGGCGGCGTCACGCCGTACCTGGACCGGACCGGCACCTCCGAGCGGGTCACCGGCCAGCGGTTCCTGCCGCCCGGCGCGGCGAGCCTGCCCGCCTGACAGATCGCAGCACCACGGTCGCGGTGGTCGGACCGTCCCTATCGGACGGACCGGCCACCGCGACCGTTTGTGATCAGACGATTGCGGGATGCGGGTTTTCGCGGGGACCGCGGCGGGCATCGCGCCGGGTTAGGATCACGCGTTTTGCAACCCCATCTTGGAGCTGACTGATGTCTCAGCCGCCGGCCAATCCCTACGGCCCGCCGCACGATTCCCCCGACCCGTCGCAGCAGCCGGGCCAGCAGCCTGGCGGGTGGCCGCCGCCGCAGCAGCAGGGACAGCCGCAGCAGCCCGCTGGCTACCCACCCGCGCAGCCGGGCTTCCCGCCCGCGCAGACCGGTTTTCCGCCCGCGCAACCGGGTCAGCCGTACGGTGACCCGAACCTGGCCGGCGGCCCGCCCCCGGCGAAGAAGTCGAACGTCGGCAAGATCGTGCTGATCGTGTTGGCAGTCGTGCTGGTGCTCTGCGTCGGCGGCGCGGCGATCATCTGGTTCGTCGCCAAGGGGCCGGTGAACGACGTGCTCGACGCCAGCAAGACCCGGGTCGTCGCGCCGACCACCCTCGCCGGCCGGCCGAAGCTCACCAACCCGGAACTCCAGAGTGCTGCCGAGCAGGCGGTCGCCGGGATGAAGACGGCGGCGGGGAACGAGACGAGCACCATCGCGGCCTTCTACGGCGACCCGACCAAGCAGGACCTCGTCATGATCGCGGGCGTGTCCGGGCTGCTGTCGGACCCGAAGAAGGAGCTGGACGCCTATGTGGACGGCCTGTCCAAGCAGCTGACGGTGGACACGATGACGGCCGTCGACGCCGGCCCGCTCGGCGGTGAGGCGCGTTGCGGCGACGGCAAGGCCGAGACCGTGCCGCTGGGCATCTGCGTCTGGGCCGACCGGGGCAGCCTGGGCATGGTGGTGATGTACTTCAAGTCCGCCGACCAGGCGAAGGCCGAGTTCACCGCGATCCGGGGCCAGGTCGAGCAGCAGTCCTGATCCGTACGCGACCGGGGCCCCGGCCACCTTCGGGTGGCCGGGGCCCCGATTGCTTCTCCTGAAGCACGCCAACCGACCGGCGGCGGCACGTCAGCGCACTCCCTGCGGCCGCCAATACTTTGCCCTTGCGCTAAGTGTCATCTCCCGCAACACTTAGCCGCATGGCACAGTATTCGGCGCAGCTCGACGGCGTGTTCGTCGCCCTCGCTGACCCGACCCGGCGCTGGGTCATCCGCCGCCTCGGCCACGGTCCGGCGAGCGTCGGCGACCTCGCCCGCGAATTTCCGATGACCCTTCCCTCGTTCATGAAGCACGTGCAGACGCTCGAGTCGAACGGACTGATCCACACGACCAAGTCCGGCCGGGTGCGCACCTGCGTGCTCAACCGCGAGCGCCTCGCTGTCGTCGACGACTGGCTCGCGGAGCAGCGCCGGATCTGGGAGGAGCGCACGGATCGCCTGGAACGCCTCGTCACCGATGAGCAGGAGAACCAGCAATGAATCCCGACCTGGACCTGAGCATGGCGCGGGTCATCCGCGCACCTCTCGCCGCCGTGTGGAGCGCCTGGACCGATCCGTCCCGCTTCGAGAAGTGGTGGATACCGGCGCCGGCCCTGTGCCGCGTCGATCGCTTGGACGTCCGGCCCGGTGGCGGACTCGTGACCCGACTGAGCGAGGACGGGGTGGAGTTCGTCCCGCACCTCGACGCGTGCTTCCTCGTCGTCGACGATCTCGAACGGATCGTGTTCACCAACGTGATCGACAGCGCCTGGCGGCCCGCGCATCCAACCCCGGTCCCGATGACCGCGGAGATCACCATGAAGGATCATCCGGACGGCACTGACTACCGGATCCTCGTCCGTCACGGTGATCCCGCCGCTCGTGACCTTCACGAGAAGATCGGCTTCGCGGACGGCTGGGGCTCGGTCACCGAACAACTCGCCGGGCTCGCCGAGGGCCAGGAGGCGCTGTGAAGATCGTCCTTACCGAGTTCGTCACTCTCGACGGCGTCAGCCAGGGGCCCGGCTCGCCGACCGAGGACACGAGCGGCGGCTTCGCCCTGGGCGGCTGGCTCGTGCCCTACCTGGACGAGGTCTTCGTCCGCCGTACCTCGGAGTGGTTGGGTCTCGCCGACGGTCTGCTGCTCGGACGGCGGACCTACGAGGCGTTCGCTCGCGACTGGCCGCAGATCACCGACCCGGACGATCCGTTCACTAAACGGATGAACTCACTACCGAAGTACGTCGTGACCAACACCCTGACGGAGGGTGGTTGGCACCCGACGACAGTGCTCCACGGCGACCCGGTCCACAGCGTCGGGGAGCTCAGGGCGCAGCCAGGACGGGAGCTCCAGATTCACGGAAGCGCACGGCTTGGCAAGGCTCTGTTGTCAGCTGGCCTCGTCGACACCCTCCGACTCGTCATGGCCCCCACCGTGGCCGGCTCCGGGCGGCGGCTGCTCGACCACCCGAACGCATCCGTCGGCCTCCGACTGGTTCACCACGAAGCGACGGCGAAGGGCTTGCTCCTGCTCGAGTACGAGCATGTCGGCACCGCCCCGACGGCGCAGTACGAGGGCGCGACAGCCTTCGTCTAGTCACCCGACACGACACGACACGGCCCGGCCACCGCCTGAATCTCGCGATCAGGTCCCGCCCCGACAGCGGGAAGCCGGGGCACCGGCCACGCGAAGGTGGCCGGTGCCCCGGTGCCGTACGTCGACCATCAGGCCGGTTCGGCAACCTCCGACGTGGCGAGCGCCGCCGCCGCTGCCCGCGCCGCTGCCGCTGCGGCCCGCTCGGCGGCGTTGCCGAGCACGCAGAACTCGTTGCCCTCCGGGTCGGCGAGCACCACCCAACCGCCGCCGGTCGGGCCGACGTGGTCGGCGACGAGCGTCGCGCCGATGCCGAGCAGCCGCTCGACCTCCTCGGCCCGGGTGCGGTCGGCGGGTTGCAGGTCCAGGTGCAGCCGGTTCTTCACGGACTTGCCCTCGGGCACCGCGATGAACAGCACCTCCGGGCCACCCGGCGGCAGAAGCATCGCCTCCGGGTCGCCGGGAAAGTCGTCGGGCTGCCGCGGGCAGTCGAAGACCTGCGCCCAGAAGCCGGCGAGGGCGTACGTGTCGTGACAGTCGATGCTGATGTTGTGAATCGTCGAACTCATGCCTGGTCCTCCACAGTGGTGTCGACCCGCTCCCCGGCACTGCGGAGCACGCAGAACTCGTTCCCCTCCGGGTCGGCGAGAACCGCCCAGCCCGTCCCGTCGGTGCGCCGCTGGTCGGCGACCATCGTGGCCCCGAGGCCGAGCACCCGCTCGACCTCCTCGTCGCGGGTCCGGTCGACCGGTTCCAGGCAGATGTGGACCCGGTTCTTGGTCACCTTGTCCTCGGGCACCGCTTGGAAGAACATGTTCGGCGTGGCACCGTCCGGCGGCAGCAGGGCAGCTTCCGGGTCACCCGGAACGTCCTCCGGGAGCCGGGCGTAGCCGAGCACCGCCGACCAGAAGCCGGCCAGGGTGTACGTGTCGTGGCAGTCGAAACTGATGTTGCGGATCCGTGGATGCACGGGTGGTCTCTCCATCTTCGGATGGGGACGCTCCGCCGCCGGGGGTCAGCCTGCGAGGACCCGGGGTGCGGAGCCTTGACTGATGGACATCAACGCACCCCCTTCCACTCTCCGAGCTGACCCGGCGATCTTGCCACCGGCCGAGCGGGGCGCGCAACCCCGATCAGCCGGCGACGGACACCGTCGCGGGCACGGCCGGGGCGTCCGACGACGGCAGGGTGACAGTCACCTCCAGGCCACCGCCGGGCTGCGCGACCACCCGTACGGCGCCGCCGTGCGCGGTGCAGACCGCCCGGACGATGGACAGCCCCAGGCCGGAGCCACGGGCTCCGGTGCGTTCCCGGCCACCACGGCGGAACGGCTCGAACAGCCCCGGCACGTCGGCCTGGTCCACCTCGAAACCGGTGTTCCCCACCACCAGCCAGGACCGGTCACCGTCGGTGCCGGTACGCACCCAGAGCCGCCCGTGCAGGTGGTTGTAGCGGACCGCGTTCTCGATCAGGTTCCCGGCCAGCCGGTCGAGCAGCCCCGGGTCGCCGACGACCGGCGCCGACTCCAGCGACGTCTGCACCCGCAGGCCAATCCGTTCCACCTCGCGGCGCATCGCCGACAGTGCGTTGGCGGTGCCCGCGGCGAGGTCACACTCGGTACGCCGGCCCAGTTGCCGCCCAGCCTGCGCCTCGCTGCGGGCCAGCACCAGCAGTGCGTCCACCAGGCCGTTGGCCCGCTCGGAGGCGTCGCGGACCACTGTCGCCATCCGTCGGTACTCGGCGGTGTCCGCGTCGTCGTCGCTGAGCGTCACGTCGATTTCCGTCCGCATCACGGCGAGCGGGGTACGCAGCTCGTGCGAGGCGTTCGCCACGAAGCGCTTCTGGGCCTCGAAGGCGGACGCGATCCGGTCCAGCATGGCGTCGAACGTCTTGGCCAACTCGGCCACCTCGTCGTCGGCGCCCGAGTAACCGATCCGCTGGTCCAGGGTCGCCTCACCGAGCCGCTGGGCGGTCGCCGTGACCTGGTGCAGTGGACGTAACGCCCGACCTGCCACCGCGTACGCGCCGGCCACCCCCACCACGCTGATCGCCAGCAGCGCGACCAGGCCCTTGGCCAGCAGCTCCCCGGAGGCGGCATCGACCAACTGCCGCTGCCACTGGGCGGCGTCCATCTGCCGGCCGTCGGAGAGCAGGACCATCGTGCCGGGCACCAACTCGTCGGTGGGCCGCAACGCGTCGCGGACCAGCAGCCAGGCCAGCAACACCAGGATCGCTCCGGCGCCGATCAGCAGCACCCCGTTGAGCAGTGTCAGCCGCAACCGCAGGGTGGGTCGCAACCGCCGGCTCATGCGCTCACCTCGGCGGTGCGGTAGCCCGCACCGACCACCGTCTCGATCAACGGCGGGTCACCAAGCTTCCTCCGGAGCGTCATCACCGTGACCCGGACGATGGTGGTGAACGGATCGGTGTTCGCGTCCCAGACCCGTTCCAGCAGTTCCTCGCTGGAGACCACCGCGCCCCGCGCCTTGAGCAGTTCGCTGAGCACACCGAACTCCTTGTTGGTGAGGTCCACCGGCACCCCGGCGCGGGTGGCCACCCGGCGGGCCGGGTCGAGCACCAGGTCGGCCAGTTCGAGCACCGGCGGCGCGGCCGGTGTGGCCCGCCGGCCCAGCGCCTGCACCCGGGCGACCAGTTCGTCGAAGGCGAACGGTTTAGGCAGGTAGTCGTCAGCGCCGAGCTGCAACCCCTCCACCCGGTCGGCCACGGTGCCGCTGGCGGTGAGCATCAGCACCCGGGTCAACGCGCCGGAGGCCGCCAGGTCGGCGCAGATCTGGTCGCCGTGCACACCCGGCAGGTCGCGGTCGAGCACCACCACGTCGTACCTGGTGATGAACGCCGCCTCGTGGCCGGCGTCGCCGTCGTACGCCACGTCGACCGCCATCCCCCGCTTGCGCAACCCCCGTGCGATCGCGTCGGCGAGGTTGCGCTCGTCCTCGACCACCAGTACCCGCATCCCGGCCTCCTCGCTGCTGACCACCGACAACCTAGTGCCGGCCGGCAACCATCGTCCCTCGCCGTCCGCGCCGGCCGGCGTTGCGGGCCACCGCGGCGTACGCGATGCTGGCCGGCGGTATCGAGCGACGGACGGACCTGGCATGACCACTGCGGCACCACCCACCCGTCGAGACATCGCCTACCGGGGTTTCCACCTGCCGGCCGACACGGCCAGCGGCAGCGGCGACGGCCTGCTCGCCAGCGGTCGAGGGCTCACCCTCGACGGCGTCGCCCCGCAGGGCACCTGGACGTCGCCGCCGGTAGCTGTCGGCTTCGCCGTCGCCGAGGTGGTCCCGTCCTGGACGGCCGACACCCCGGACGGCTGCTGGATCGCTGTCGACCTGCGCGGCTGGCACGACGACGCACCCAGCACCGACTGGTACCGCCTGGCCCACTGGGCCGCCGACGACCACACGGTACGACGCACCTCGCTGCCCGGACAGCGCGACAGCGCCGCCCGGGTCGACACCGACACCCTGATCGTGACCGGAGCGACGGTCACCGGGTGGCAGGCGCGGGTGACCTTGTGCCGGCCCGCCGGCAGCCCGACCGGCCCGGTGCTGCGCAGCATCGGCGCGGTCGCCACCGGCCCCACGACGGCTCACCACTGGTACGCGGGAGAGCCCGTCCCGTCCGCAGCCTGGGGCCGGGTGTTGGACGTGCCCCGCTACTCGCAGCGGCTGCACGCCGGCCAGTACCCGCAGTGGGGCGGTGGCGGGGACTCCTGGTGCAGCCCCACCTGCACCTCGATGGTGCTCGCCTACTGGGACGCCGGGCCGACGCCGGACCGTTACGCCTGGGTGGAGCCGTCCGGCCCGCGTCCGGTGGTCGTCCACGCCGCCCGGCACTGCTACGACCACACGTACGCCGGGGCCGGCAACTGGCCGTTCAACACCGCGTACGCCGGACTGCACGGGGTGGACGCGTTCGTCACCCGGCTGCGGTCGCTGGTCGAGGCGGAGGCATTCGTCGCCGCCGGCATCCCCCTGATCGTCTCCGCCGCGTTCCGGGCCGACGAGGTGCCGGGGCTCGGGTACGACACCGGGGGGCATCTGATGGTGCTTGTCGGCTTCACCGCCGACGGCGACCCGGTGCTCAACGACCCGTACGCCCCGGACGACGACGCGGTCCGTCGCACCGTGCCCCGGCAGGGGTTCGAGGCGGTCTGGCAACGCGGCAGCGGCGGGGTGGCGTACGTGCTGCGGCCCTCGTCGACGCCGCTGCCCCCGCCCCCCACCCAGGCGAACTGGTGATCAGCCGGCCAGTTTCCAGAGCTGGTAGGAGCCGGTGGTGGTGGCGATGCACACCAGGTAGCCGGTGACCGCCTGACACCCCCCTGTGACATCGGGCAGCACGTCCACGATGTGCACCTTTCCGGCGGCGATGTCCAGCTCGCCGACGAGCACCCCTCCGTCGGGATGCCGGCGCAGGCCGAGCAGCCGGCCGCCAACACCTAGCTGGTACAGCTCCCACCGGCCCAGGTCGGCCAACTGCTGGCCGGTCAGCGCATCGAGCACGACGTACTGCTCCGACGGACCGACGCCGCTGATGTTGGCCATCAGCCGGCCGTCGGTCGGCCAGGCCCACCCCCACTGGCTGCTGCGCCAGCGCACCTCGCCGGTTGCCGGGTCTAGCGCCTGCAACTCGTTGTTGCCGGTGCGCAGACACAGGACGGGTCCACAGTCCAGCGCGAAGTCGATGTGCACCCTCGCGCGGGTCCAGCGGGGCTTGAGCTGGTCCAGCTCGTACGCGGTGACAGTGCCCGAGCCTCTGTCGAGGGCCAGCAGCAGGTCGTTCGACAGGTCCAGTCCGATCCGACCACCGTCGGGTGGGCGCAGGTCGGCGCGGGCCAGCACCGCGCCGGTGTTCGCGTCGCGTACCTCGACCGGCCCGTCCAACTGGTTGAGCACCACCCGGTCCACCCCGAGCCCGGTGTCCCGCACCCTCATGTCGGGGCTGAGGCCGGACAGCTCCCAGCGGACGGTGCCGCAGCACGGATCCACAGCGCGCAAACTGGACGGTTCGGTCTCGCCGCCGTTGCGCAGCAGCAGGTTGCCGTCGGTCAGCTTGGAGACGGCGCCCGGCTGCTGCCACCGGTACGCCCCGGTCGCCCGGTCCAGTGCGACGGTGAGTGTTTCCCGACCCTCCGGGCCGATCTCGTACCCGGTGGCCAGCAGCATCCCGGCGAGCGGAATCATCCCCCAGTACCGAGCCTGCGCCGGCAGCGTCACCTGCCAGACCGGCTCGACGCCGGGCAGCCGATACGCGGCGAGCCGCGCTTGCCGCGCTTCGGTACTGGCCGGCTCCATGACGAGGAGCAGATCACCGTCGATCATGACATCGGATCCGGGCCGGCCCGGCAGCGTCACCGGGGCCCGCCGAGGCGGTACGACGGCGGACGCGGCGAGCGTGACCAACGCCAGCACCATGACCAGCGCAGAGCGCAGCGGGCGACCGTGAGCGCGAGGTGGGCGCGGCGTCGACTCCGGGTCCGGGTCGTCCCGCAGCTCGCCGAGGTCGATCACCGAGTCGGTCACCGCGTCAACCTCCACAGAGCGGTAGTGCCGTCGAGGCGCTGGCAGAGCAGGACCGGCAGGGACGCCTGGCAACTGCCGGCGATGCCCGGCAGCACGTCGACGATGCGCGTTCGGCCGGCCACCAGGTCCAGTTCGGCGACGACCATCCGACCGTCGTCACCCCGCCGCACACCGACCAGCGGGTCGTCCGGCCGCAGCACCGGCATCAGACTCCACGCGCCCAGCTCGGTCCGCATCTGCCCGGTGGCCGCGTCCCGCACCGCGTACCCCTGGCCGGGTCTGGCCATCAGGAGCCGACCGTACCGGACGTTGGCCAGGACGTCCTGGCCCGGTTCCGACCACCGCACGGCGCCGGTGCCCGGGTCGAGCACCTGGAGGCCGCCTGTCTGCGGCACCGCACAGAGCAGACCGCCGCATTCGAGCACATGCGACACCAGCGTCACCTCCGAGGTCCACAGTGGCTCCAACTCGGCCAGCCCGAAGCTCACCAGCCGGGTGCTGCCCGGCGGGACGAGCAGCAGCAGGTCGTCGACGATCTGCACCCGCTGGTACGCCGACCGGTCACCGGGCAGCGTGTCGATGCTGCGCAGCAGTTGGCCGGTGCCGGCGTCGTGCACCTGCACCTCGCCGGTCGGTTGCAGGAGCACGAACCGGTCGACCTGCCCCTCGGGAGTGAGGTGGTAGGTGGGGCTGGCGGCCGGCGGGATCGGCACCGACCAGAGCACCAGGCCGATGTCGGGCTCCACGCCGCTCATCGCGCCCGACCCGTCCTCTTGGCCATTGGTCACCAGCAGGCCACCGCCGGGCGTCGGCTGGGGAGCGCCGGGATGCTGCCAGCGTTGCCGGCCCGTCGCAATGTCGAAGGCGGTGGTCTGGAACAACCGGTTGGGGGCGCCGACCGCCAACGCCAGCACCAACCCCTGCTCGACCCGGACGTCGAGATAGTTGCCGGTGCGGGCCAGCGGCGCCTGCCACCGCCGCCGCACCTCAGCACCGGTCGGTGCCGGCTGGGCGTACGCGGTCAGGTACCGGGCCCCGTCGGGTGCCGGCGGATCGACGACGTAGACCCCGTCCCCGGCCAGGTACGCGGTGGCCATCCGCGAGGCCGGCACCACGCTCACCGTTCGCCGCGTTGCCGGCGCGGCGCCGGCCAGCACCACCAGGCTGAGAAACAGCACAGTCGCGCTGCGCAGCGGGCGACCAACGGCGCGCGGGCGGCGCACCGGAGGTGCCGGCACGGGCTCGTCGCGCATCTCGCCCAGCTCGATGATCGACAACGACCGTTCCTCCGTCACCAGGTAAGGCTGGCCGACGGGTCACTCTCCGGCAAACCGACAGTCAGCGCACCGGCCCGGCAAAAGCGACGGAACCCCGCCTGTACGATGGCGCGTCGTGGCTGTGCCGGTGGTAGACCCTTCGCTGATTCCCGTGACCGACGCCGACCCGGCCGAGGTCGAGTCGACACGGCGGCCTCGACGCCGTCCGGCCCGAGCCGACCTGTTGGCCCTCGGAGCCTATGTGCTGCTGGGCGTCTTCGTCTGCCTCAACTACTGGGGTGACGTCAACGGCCGGGTCTCCTCGCACCTGCCCACCGACCACAGTTGGTTCGAGTGGCTGTTCGCGCACGGCGAGTACTCGGTGCGGCACCTGGAGAACCCGCTGTTCACGGCCCGTCAGAACGCCCCGGACGGGGTGAACATGATGGCCAACACCTCGCTGCTCGGGGTGACGCTGCCGTTGGCCCCGCTGACCATGCTGCTCGGCCCCCAGGTGATGTACTCGCTCTACCTGGGCGCGGCGCTGGCGGCCACCGCCGGCACCGGGTACTGGATGCTCTCCCGCCACCTGGTGCGCTCCCGGGCGGCGGCGTTCGTCGGCGGCGCGTTCCTCGGCTTCGCGCCGGGAATCATCCACCACGCCAACGGCCAACCGAACTTCGTTTCCAACTTCCTGCTCCCGCTGATCGTGGTGCGGGTGCTGACCCTGGGTGAGCCGGGCCGGTGGCGACGCAACGGGCTCGTGCTCGGTGCGCTGGTGGCGTACCAGATCTTCATCAACGAGGAGATGCTGCTGCTCACCGCGCTGGCCTGCCTGGTCATCGTGCTGGCGTACGCCGTGCAGCGGCCGCGGGCCACCCGGGCCTCAGCCGGCACGTTCCTGGCCGGGCTCGGCGTCGCCGGTGGGCTGGCCCTGGTGCTCACCGCCTACCCGATCTGGTTCCAGTTCAACGGCCCGCAGTCCTACCGGGGCCTGCAGGGCGGCGTGTTCCACAACTGGGGCGAGGACCTGGTCGCCTTCGTCACCTTCGCCCGGGACACCTGGGCCGGTGACCCGGCCGTGGAGAAGACGATCGGGCTGACCGAGCAGAACACCTGGTTCGGTTGGCCGCTGGTGCTGCTCTCTGTGGTGGCTCTGGTGCTGCTCGTACGCCGCTCGCTGGCCGCCCGGATCGCCGCGGTGCTCATCGTGGTGTTCAGCGTTGCCGCGATCGGGCCGTTCGTGCGCTTCAACGGTGTGGAGACCGGCGTGCGCGGCCCGTGGTCGTACGTGTCGGACGACCTGCCGCTGGTCGAGATGATGATGCCGACCCGGTTGACGCTGGTGGTCGCCGCCGCGGTGGGCGTACTGCTCGCGTTGACCTGGGACGCCGCGCACCGCCAGGGGCGCGCGGTGGCCGACCGGCCGCGGGTGCCGGCCCAGCGGGTGCCCGAGACGACCTCGGCGACGTCCGACGACGAGCCGGCCGCGCCGGCCGTCACGCGCCGCCGTTGGCTGCGCCCGGTGGGGTACGCGGCGGTCGCGCTCGCCGTGCTGCCGCTCTTCCCCCGCCCGCTGCCCGCCCAGCAGATCGACCCGCCGCCGCACTTCATCACCGCGGGCGGCTGGCGGCCGTACGTGCCGGCGGGTCGAACCCTGGTGCCGGTGCCGATCCCGAGCAACGTGCACGGTCTGCCGACGCTGCGGTGGAGTGCGCTGACCGGGCAGGAGTTCCCCGTTCCGGGCGGCTACTTCATCGGCCCGAACGAGCTGGGTGAGGGGGTCTTCGGTGCGCCGAACCGACCGACCAGCTCCCTCATCTACGCCACGATGGACAGCGGCACGCTTCCGGCGCTGACCGACGAGAACCGCCGGCAGGCCGTCGAGGACCTGCGGTTCTGGCGGGCGTCGGTGGTGGTGCTCGGGGCGCACCCCCGCGAGGCGGTGCTCCGTGAGCTGGTCACCGCCCTGCTCGGGCCACCGCAGCGGGTCGACGACGTCTGGGTCTGGGACGTGCGGGCCCTGGTGGGTTAGTCAGCCGACCCGGTCCCGGACGTCCCACAACCATCCGCCGTCGACCGGTCGGCCCGGGCCGAGCAGGTCGTCGACGGTCCGGCGGACCGGGTCAGAGTGCTCCAGGTGCCCGAGTACGACCACCGCGGCACGCCAGTGCCGCAGGTCCTCGACGGCCCGGCGGCGGTCGGCGTCGGTGAGCACCGGCACCGCTCCGGTCTCGGCCACCTGCCGCAGCAGCACCGACGTGGGCCGGTCCGGCGCGCCCCAGCGGGCCGCCGGGTCGTCAGGGCCGCTGGGGCCGATGAAGTAACCACCCGGCGCGGCGAACCCCAGTCCGGTACGGGCGGACCAGAGCATCACCGGGCTGCGCCCGGCACCGGTGACCGGGGGCACAGCGACCACCGTCCGACCGGGCGGCACCAGCGGACGCCAGCCACCGGCGGCGAGAAACGCCGGCACCGGCGCGACCGGCACCACGCGGATCGGAGTCGGAAACAGTGGCAGCAACGCGGCGGCGACCGCGCCGGCCCACAGCAGTCGCACCGGTAGACCCGGCGCCACGTTCGGCCTCCGCGCGGCCCGGACCCGGTCCACTGACAGCGCCACCAGCACACCCAGCACCGGAACGCAGACCAGCGCGAACCGGGCCGGCACAGCGAGATCGAGCAACGGCAGCCCGCCGACCAGCCGGTACGGCCCCGCGATGCCGGTGGCCGCGCCGTCCACCCGCAACTCGTCGCCGAGCGAGAGCAGGGCGAAGACCACGCCGCAGGCGGCCAGTGCCCGCACCAGTGGTCGTCGCCACTGCCAGATCACGATCACCACGGCGAGCACCAGCAGACCCGGGCCGAAGAACGAGTTCTCCTCTGTCGGATTCGGCGAGAGCAGCCCCGGCAACCAGTCGTCACCCAGCACCGTCTGCCGGGCCGACGCGGTGAACGAGGCGACGTCCAGTTGGAAGCCCTGCGTGGCGAACGCCATCCCGGAGTAGTGCTGCGGGCCGTGGAACTGGAACCACAGCGGGTACGCCAGCGGCACCGCCGCCACGCCGGCCGCCACCGCCAGTCGACCGAAGAGGGCCGGTGCCAACCGCCGTGCGGCCACCCGGTCGGCGAGCGCGTAACCCAGCGCGAATACGCCGGCCGCGAGCACCAGGAAGACCAGCACCTCCTCGCCGATGAAGACCTGCCAGACGAGCAGCAGCCCCAGGCCGACGCCGGGCCGCCACACGCCGTCTCGCGTCGTCTCCGCGGCCGGCCGGAACACCAGGGCGAGGATCGCGGGCACCAGGAACTGGGCGGCGATGTGCAGGTGGGCGCCCGCCTGGGCGATCATGCCCGGGGCGAAGCCACAGATCAGCCCACCCACCGCGGCCGGGGCCCGGCTACCGACCAGCCGGCGACGCAACAGCACGTACCAGGCGACGGCCGTCCCGGCGAGGCAGCAGACGACCGCCACGCAGAACGCCACCTGCGAGCCGAAGAGCACTGTGACCGGGGTGAGCGGGACACCCAGGCCGAGCACCGAGGTGTTCGCCATCAGGTTGACCCCGTCGGGCGCGTTCAACACGGTGCTGAAGAGCGGGTTCTCCCCCTCGACCACCGCGTGAGCCGCGTGCGCCAGCATCCACTCGAAGAGGATCTGGTCACCCGCCTGGTGGAACAGCCGCCACTGGTGACCCCACTGCCCGCTGGTCACCAGCACGGCGAGGCCCAGATAGCCGGCGACCACCAGCGCGTCCCGCAGCCAGGCCGAGCGGGACGCGCCGACCGTCGCCGGGGGCGAGATGTTCGGGGACGTCGTCCCGGCGGTCATCAGACCGAACGGTCGCTGATCGTCCGGACGTCCCAGACCCAGACGTCCAACTCCTGGCGGCCCGGACCGACCAGTTCCTCGACGGTACGTCGCAGTGGCTCGGCGTTCTGCTGCCGCACCGGTAGCACCAGGATCGCCGCGCGCCAGTGCCGCAGCTCGTCGGTGAAGCGGCGACGCTGCCGGTCGTCAAGCTTTGGCGTACGGCCGGTGGTCGCCACCTCCTCCAGCATCTGACCCACCCCGCTGGGACGACCGCCGAACCGGCCCGCGTCACCGGTGTTGCCGTTGCGGGGCGCGAGGAAGTAACCGCCGGGGATCTTGAAGTCGAGGTTGGTGGCCGCCGCCCAGCGCATGCCGTGCGTGTTGCCCATGCTGGGCACCGGGATCGGCACCAGCGTCTGGTCCGGCCCGACGTACGCCCGCCACCGGTCCGCCGTGATGAAGTCCGGCACCGGTGGCCGGGAGACCATCCGCAGCGGCATCGGTGCGATCGGCAGCAGCGCGAAGGCCAGGCCCGCGGCGGTGAGCACGTGGACGGTACGACGGTCGGCCGGGCGTAGCGCCCAGGCCCGCTCGACGGCGAGTGCCAGCAGCAGGCCGATCACCACGCTGGTGATGAGCCCGAACCGGGTCGGCACCACCGCGTCCAGCAGCGGCAGGTGGACCAACCACTGCCACGGCCCGGTGATCAGCTCGCGGTCCCACCAGGAGACCCCCTCGCCGAGAGAGAGCACGGCGAAGAACACGCCGGTCACCGCGAGCGCCCGAACGATCAACTCCCGGCGCAGCCAGACCACGATGCCGATGGCCAGCATCGACAGGCTCCAGCCGAAGAAGGCATTCTCCTCGGAGTAGTTCGGCGCCAGGTTGATGTTGGCCCGCTGGTTGCCGCCGAGGGTGGGCGAGCCGGGGGCGAAGAAGGCGGCGATGTCGTTGCCGTAGTCCTTCACCGCGTCACTGAGCCCGTGGTACGCCATCGGCCCGGCGAACTGCACGTAGAGCGGGTACGCCAGCAGCGCCCCCGCCAGCAGCGCGCAGGTCATCACGCCGACGCCCAGGGGTCGCCACGCCGCCCGCCACCGGGCCGGCTCCTGAGCGAGCACCGCCAGCAGGAAGACGCCGCAGGCCAGCGCCGTGAAGAGCAGGATCTCCTCGTTGATGAACGCCTGCGCGGTGACCAGCAGGGCGAGCAGGGCCCCGTCCCGCACCGGTTTTACGGACCGGGTGAGCACCAGCACCCGCCACACGATGAACGGCAGCAGGAACTGGCTGATGATGTTCGGGTGCCAACTGGCGTGCGAGAGCATCGCGGGCGAGAACCCGCAGAACCAGCCGCCGACCGCCGCCGCGAGCGGGGTACGCACCAGGTGGCGGGAGAGCATCAGGTACCAGGCCATGGCGGTGCCGGCGAGACCGAGCGTGACCAGCACCACGAAGGAGACCGCCGGCCCGAAGAGCAGCGTCACCGGGACCATCGGGATGCCCAGCGCCAGCACAGCCGTGTTGGCCATCAGGTTGACGCCGTCGGGGTAGTTGAACTGCTCGGTGTAGAACGGGTACTCGCCGTGCAGCACCACGCGTACCGAGTGGGCGAGGAAGAACTGCACCTGCGCCGGGTCACCGGTGTAGAGCGAGGCCACCCGACCGGAGGGGTCCAGCCAGATCCGGCTGGTCACCCAGAGTGCGGCGAGCAGGAACAGTCCACCCACCGCCAGGTGCTGCCGACGCCGGGTCCACCGCCGCCACCACGCCCGCGTCGGCGCCGCGCTCTCGGCCGGCGCTCCGGGCTCGGCCGGCGTTGCGGTCTCGGCCGGCGTTGCGGGCTCGGCCGGCGTTGCGGGCTCGGCCGGCGTTGCGGTCTCGGCCGGCGTTGCGGTCTCGGCCGGCGCTGTGGTGGGGGCGGCCGGCGCTGTGGGCTCGGCCGGCGCTGTGGTGGGGGCGGTCAGCGCGGGCGGGCCGGCGAAGAGGCCGGCCGGTGTGCGGTAGCTCACCAGCTCGGCGGAGTCGACTGCCGCCTCCGGGTGCGGCGCGGGCAGGGCGCGGGACTCGGCAGGCGTCACAGTCGGCGGAGTCTACCGGAGCAACCAAAACGCCCTAAACCCCCGGTGCTGTCCATTGTGGTGGTTCGGATGCCGGCCAACTGAGGTGCCGCATCGGACATCTCGTACTATGGCGCTTTCCGACAGCGACGGCGAGGCGATCGGGGGCGGATCAGGTGACTCCAGGCCGTCGGTACGGCAGGGTGCTTCCCGTCCTGCTGAGCGCGCTACTGGCCGGTACGGCCTGCGGCCCGGTAGCCGAGCGGAAGCCGCAGGACCTTCGGGTCGGGTACGACAGCCTGGACGGCACCCTCGCGGTGTGGCCGCCCCGGGGCGACCTCTCCGGGGACGCCACGGCGACGGCGGCAGTCACCGCTGCGGTCCGGGGCTGGCGGTCGCCGGCCGACGACCGCGCGCACCTGCCCTCCTCGGGCATCCTCTTCTCCGGTCGGGTCGACGGTGCCTCGGTGGCGCTGGTGGCCGCCGACGTACCCGGCGAAAGCGCGTCCTGGCTGCTGCAACTGACCCGCGAGGGCGACCGGTACGCGGTGACCCGCGCCAGCGAGTACACCGATCCGGGTTACCTGGTCTACTCCGACGTGCTGCCGGTGCAGACGACCGGCGGCCGGCGTTACCTGGTCTCGGCCCGGGTGCAGAGCCTCCTCGGGCCACAGGACCGGACGTTGACCATCGCCGACGGTCTCAGCGCACCGGTCGACGTGCCGTCCTGCACCGCCGTCGGCGTGACCGCGACGCTGCGGACCACCGAGTCGCTCCCCCGTGGGCGGGCCGCCGACCGGCTGCTCGACCTGGGCACCGGCACCGTCGACCCGCGCTACCCGTTGGTCCGCGACGAGTCCGGCACGGGCCGGCGGGCGCTCAACGGCCTGGACACCTGCGTGCTGTCCGGCGATCGGGGCCCCTTCGGCAGCATCCCCCGCCGGATCGGGGACCAGGACGCCCCGCGCTCGGTGCCGACGTCCTGGCCGATGGCGAAGCTGACCGTACGCTCGCTCGGCGAAGTCGCCCTTGGCGGCGGCGAGGCGGCCGAGTTGCAGCAGCTCAGCTGGGACACCGACGCCGGCGCGATGACGGCGGTGATCTATCGACCGGCCGACGGGAGCGCGCCCGTCGTCTCACCCGCCGACCGGGCCACCCCGTTGCAGGCGTACCAACTGCCGGTGCCCGGTCAGCCGCTGGTGGTGCTGAGCTGGCGGCCCACCCGGGACAGCTCCCTGTCCGTTCCGCCGGGCACTCCCCTGTTGGTCGAGCGCCCCGGCCTGGCGGTCCCCACCGTCTTCGAGATCCACGGCGGGCCGACCTGGCACGACAGCGACGCCTTCGCCTCCGGCCCGGCTGCCTGGGTGGACCACGGCTTCGCC
>NZ_JBEZFO010000037.1:0-27811 GCF_040649495.1 Micromonospora sp. NPDC048947 | reverse complement strand
TCAGCCAGTTCTGGATCTGCCGGACGCCCTCCGACGACTTCTCGCTCAGCTCCGGTACGCCGCGAATGAACTCGTTGACCACCAGTGTCAGCGTGCCGATCACCGCTGCCAGACCGCCGACAAGCACCACCGCCGTCGCCAGCGACCGGGGGAACCGGATCCGCAGCAGCCAGCCCACCGCCGGGGCGAGCAGGGCGGAGAGCAGCAGCGCGATGGCCAGCGGAATGATCACGATCTTGACCGTGCCGACGATCCGCAGCAGCGCCCAGGCCACCACGCCGATCACGATCAGTCGCCAGCACCACGCGGCGGCGATCCGCAGCCCGTGCGGAACGTCGGCGTCGTCCCGGCTGGAGGTGGAGCTGTGCAGGTCCACCGGAGGTTCCGCGCCGTAGACAGTCGCGCTCGCCGGCGCGGTCGGCCCCGGCACGGCCGGCGACGCCACCCGGGCCGCCTCCGACGTGTCGTTCAACGCATCACTGGAAACGCCCTCGTCGGCGCGCGCCGACGCCTGTCGTGACTGGTAGGCGCGGCGAAGCCGCCCGCGTACCCGCTCGAAGCGGCTCAAGCGCACCTCCTGGCAGAAAACCCGGCCCGCCGACGGCGACAGGTCGGACAGCATACGTCCGTTCCCGACACCGTAGGGCGGTTCCGCCACACAATGCCCCGACCACCTCCGGCGTAACCACCGGCCGGGCACCATCGGCCACACGGTAGCGTCTGCGACGTGACCGCCGACAACGATCTCGACGCCGGCCTGCCGATCCGCCTGCTGCACGACCGCGTGCTGGTGCGGATGGAGGGCAGCGAGGGCGAACGCCGCTCCACCGCTGGCATCGTCATCCCGGCGACCGCCGCCGTCGGCAAGCGCCTCGCCTGGGCCACGGCGGTAGGCGTGGGGCCCAACGTCCGCGCCATCGTCTCCGGCGACCGGGTGCTCTTCGACCCGGACGAGCGCTCCGAGGTCGAGCTGCACGGCCGCGGTTACGTGCTGCTGCGGGAGCGGGACGTACACGCCGTGGCCGCCGAGCGGATCGAGAACGACTCGACCGGCCTCTACCTCTGACGCACCTCCCCCGGCCACCAGGCCCCGTCGCGCACCGTTTGCCCAGCCGCACGACGGGAAGCCATCCGGCGACCGTGGCCCTGGGGAGGGACGATGCCGGTATTCGTGAAGAAGCTGTTGACCTGGGGCAGTGTCGCGTTCCTGATCTACTTCATGGCCTTTCGGCCGGACGGCGCCGCGCAGATGTTCCGGGCGGTCGGGGCCGCGCTGATCGCGATGTTCCAGGGCCTCGGTGACTTCCTCACCTCGCTGATGACCTGAACCGCACTCCTGGTCAGCCGTCAGCCGTAGCTCTCACTGGTGCGTCGGCGGCCAGGGCGACGCCGGGCGCAGGGCGGGCCAGCCGGGCGGGGCGTACCCCACCGGAGCCGGTGCGGGAGCCAGCACCACCGGGATCGGCACCACCGGCTCGTCCGGCGCGTCCACCGCGCGTTGCGTGCCGTCCGGGAAGCGCAGGTGGTAGCGGCTGCCGTCCCAGACCCCCGCCGGGGCCTGCGGGTCCCGACCCACGAAGAACGACCGGTACTGGGTGATCGCCTCCAGCAGCTCCCGCTCCTCGCGGACGGTCCGCTCCTGGTCGGCGGGTTTGCGGTCCAGGCCGCGCAGCGCCCCGTCGCGCAGCAGGGCCAGCCGGGTCGCGGCGGACTGGTAACCCCGCATCGACCGCACCCCGGCGTCGCCGGCCACCCGCCGCGCCCAACTGCGGGCGGCGTGCCGTCGGCCGAGACTGCTCAGGGCCGCCACCTCGGGCGGGCTGAGCCAGCCGGCGCGGACGTAGTCGGGCAGGACCCGCTCGGTGAGCCGCCCCTCCCAGGCGCGCAGCCACAGCGCCAGCCCCACGGTGCCGAAGAAGACCGGCACCATGAGGCCCAGGAAGCCGTACAGCATGATCATGGCCTCGCCGGTGGCCTGGGTCAGCGTGGGCAGCAGGTTCCACGTGCCGTGCAGCATCATCGCCAGCAGCAGGCCGGCGATCGGGGCGAGCACCCGGATGCGCCGGTCGGCCGTGCGGGAGGCGATACCCAACCCCACACCGGTCATCGAGGTGAAAAGGGGGTGGGCGAACCCGAACAGCAGGATCCGCAGAATGAAGATCGCGATGACCTGCTGGATGCCGGTGGCCGGGCCGTACCGGTCGGCGCCGGCCGCGTACCCCAACCCGCCCAGGTAGAGGATGTTCTCCACCATCGCGAACCCGACCGCGGAGAGCCCGCAGTAGACCAGGCCGTCGGTGATACCGGACCACTCGCGGCGGCGGAACACCAGCAGCAGGATCGGGCCCAGCGCCTTGGTCAGCTCCTCGATGAACGGTGCCACCAGCACCCCGGTGAGCGCGGACGGCAGGCCCCAGTCGGCGAAACGGTTGGCCGCGAAGTCGTTGACAGTGAGCGAGGCGGCGGTGGAGACGAACGCCCCCCAGGCGAAGCAGAAGATCAGATACTTCAACGGCTCCGGTTCGTACCGGTCCAGCCAGAGGAAGCAGCCGACCAGCACCGGCACCGGCAGGATGGCGGCCACCACCCCGATCAGCAGGGCCTGCGCACCGAGCGACTGGCCGAGCGTGAAGACCATGAAGACCGCGCACGCCGCGATCAACAGCACCACCCCGGCCAGCGCCAGGAACCGCCGCCAGCCCAGTCGGCGCAGCGGCATCCGGGGCGTCTCACCCATGGGCGGGACGGCTGGCGCAGGCGGGTCGGCGGGCGACGGCGGCAGCGGTGAACCGGGCGGGGTGTCGGCCATGCGGTCAGCGTAGCCATCCGCCGCCGGCTGGTTCGGTCGCATCGGTAGCAGCTATGCTGCCGGCAGGTCACGAGCGCCAGCGTCAAGCCCCGGCTTGCTGGCCGGCAACCCTCGTCGAGTTCGCGGTGGGGTGCCCCGGGTGATGACCGGGCCCAGCCCGATCGGTGTGCTGGGCAAGCGCGGACCCCGTCCCGATGTCGCACCCGGGGTCCCTGACCCCGGAGGTTCCGGCGTGTCCGTCACTCTCGTCCCCTCGCTGCCCAGCCTGCCCACCGTGCCGTCGGTGCCGTCCGCGCCGCTTGACGTCCTCGGCGTGCCCGGCGAGATCAACCTGGATTACGCGGCCAGTGCGCCGTGCGCGCGGGCCGCCGCCGACGCGGTGGCCGAGCTGCTGCCCTGGTACGCCAGCGTGCATCGCGGAGCGGGAGCGCTGTCGCGGCGTTGCACCCTCGCGTACGAGCAGGCAAGGCAGACGATCGGCGACCACTTCGGCGCTCGCGCCGACGATCATGTGATTTTCACCCGCAACACCACCGACGCGCTCAACCTGCTGGCGCGGGCCGTGCCGGCCGGCACCACTGTTGTCACGTTCGCCTCCGAACACCATGCCAACCTGCTGCCCTGGCCGCGCGGGTCGGTGCGGCTGCCGGTGCCCAGCGACAGCGACGGGGCGGTACGCGATCTCGCCGCCGCCCTCACCGAGCTGCGCCGGGGCAGCAGCCCGGCGTTGCCGGTGCTGGTCGCGGTGACCGGTGCGAGCAACGTGACCGGTGAGCGGTGGCCGGTCGCCGAACTGGCGCGGGTGGCCCACCGGCACGGTGCCCGGATCGTGCTCGACGCCGCGCAGCTCGCCCCGCACGCCCCGGTCGACCTGCTCGCGCTCGACGTCGACTACCTGGCCGTGTCCGGCCACAAGCTGTACGCGCCGTTCGGCGCGGGCGTGCTGATCGGTCGGGCCGACTGGCTGGACGCCGCCTCGCCCTACCTGGCCGGCGGTGGGGCCACCAGCCACGTCGGGCCGGCCACCCACGACGTGACCTGGGCGACCGGCCCGGCCCGCCACGAGGGCGGCACCCCGAACCTGCTCGGAGCGGTCGCGCTGGCGGCGGTGTGCAGGGCGCTCGACGATGCGGACCAGGGCGCGCTGGCCGCCCACGAGCAGGCCCTGCTGACCCGGCTACGGACCGGCCTCGCCGCCCTGCCGCACGTCGTCGAGCTGCGCACCTTCGGCCCGGACGCGCCCCGGGTCGGCATCGTCTCGTTCGTGGTCGCCGGCCGGGACTCCACCGAGGTGGCCACGCGGCTGGCCGCCGAGCACCACATCGGCGTACGGGACGGGTTGTTCTGTGCCCACCCGCTGGCCCGGCGTCTGCTCGGCGAG
This sequence comes from Micromonospora sp. NPDC048947, assembly GCF_040649495.1. NCBI lineage: Bacteria > Bacillati > Actinomycetota > Actinomycetes > Micromonosporales > Micromonosporaceae > Micromonospora > Micromonospora sp. NPDC048947. The sequence goes on along the minus strand of NZ_JBEZFO010000037.1, from coordinate 23,621 downwards.
GCGGCGGGTCGTACCGGCCGTCGGGACCTGCCGCCCACCGCGCTGCGTGCCAGCATCGGGCTGGGCAGCACCGCCGCTCAGGTGGACCGGTTGCTCGCGGCCCTGGCCGAGTTGGGCTGAGGCCGCCCGGCGGTGGTCGCCGCTCAGCCGACCGGCGGGGCGGTGGGCGGCTTCGGTGTCTCGCCGGGCTCGGCGGGCTCACCGACCGGGCGCTCCTGCTCCCCGAAGGCGGTGCGGATCCACCGGTTCGCCTCCTCCTGCTCGATCCCGGAGGCGACCAGCAGATCGCTCGCTGTGGTGCGGATCTGGGCGATCACCACGCTGCCGGAGAAGCCCACCCCGTCGCCGTACGCCCGGCCGGCCTCGCTGACCGCCCGCAGCGACCGTTCCCGGGCCTTCTCCGGCTCCTCACCGGCGGCGAACTCGTGCTTGAGCAGCCGGACCGACTCGGCGAGGTGACCGATCGCGTCCGGCATCGGATCGGGCACCGGTTCCTCGTCCTCGACCAACGTGACGGACCGGCGGATCAGCGTGCCGCTGTTGCGCATCGCCCGGTCGATCGGGTCGGCCGCCTCGGCGTAGTGGGTCAGTTCGTCGCGGCGGTGCCAGCGGGCCGGCGAGAGGGTGGCCGTCTCCTTCGCTCCCTCGATGGCCTCGCCCAACGTGGCCAACTCCTCCTTGTTGTTGCGCAGCCTCTCCAGTGCGCCCTGGATGGTGGCGCGGTCCCAGTTGCGCAGCCCGTCGGCTGTGGCGTCGAGCTGGGCGGCGAGCAGGTCCAGGGCGGGGCGGGCGGCCCGGTTGATCACTCGGAGCGGGTTCAGTGGCAGCAACACAGCCGTGACCAGCAGCGCGATCCCACCGCCGAGGAACGCGTCGACGAAGCGGGGGATCTCCAGGTTCTGGGTCGACGGGCTCAGCGTCACGATCAGCACCGCCGTGGCCGCCGCCTGGATGACGATGGCCACGCTCGCTCCGGCGAAGATGGTGAGCAGGATCGCCACTGTGACCACCAGGCCGAGCTGCCACGCCCCGGTGCCGAGCAGGTAGATCAGGAGGTCGCCGACGGCCACCCCGACCCCCACCCCGACGATCAGCTCCACCGTCCGGCGGAACCGCTGACCGACCGACGCGGCAAGGGTGCCGACCGCGGAGATCGGCGCGAAGACCGGTTGCGGGTTGCCGAGCACCTTGTGCGAGATCAGGTACGCGAGCCCGGCGGCCAGCCCGGCCTGCACGGCGAGTCCGCCGGCCATCCGTACCCGGTGCAGCCGATCGTGCAGGGTGGCCCGGCTGCGGTGGCGCAGCTGTTCGGTGGCCTCGGCGATCCGCGCGCCGTCGATGTCCACCAAACCGTCGCGCAGCGCGGTACGGCGCACCACCGGCTGTCGCTTGTCCCGGGCCACGGCCATGGGCGCGACTACCCGTGGTGGGCCCGCTGAACCCTCCCTTCGGGCGCGTCGAGGGAGGATGCGGCAAACTCGGGCGGTGGTTGATCTGTTGGACCGATGGCGGGCGGCGGCCCGGGGTGCCGGCGCGAGACCCGATCCGGGTACCACCCGGGTCGGCGAGCAGTTGATCGTCCGGTGGCGGGAGCCGCACCGGCACTACCACACGCTGGCCCACCTGACGGCGGTGCTCGATGTGGTGGACCAGCACGCCGACCTGACCACTCGGGCCGACGCGGTCCGGCTGGCGGCCTGGTTCCACGACGCGGTCTACGACCCCCGGGCCGCCGGCGACACCAACGAACGGGACAGCGCCGCGCTGGCCGAGAACATGCTCACCGGGCTCGGGGTGCCGGCGCCCACTGTGTCCGAGGTGCGCCGGCTGGTGCTGCTCACCGCCGGGCACGCTGTGGCACCGGGCGACCGGGACGGCGCGCTGCTCTGCGATGCGGACCTGTCCGTGCTGGCCGCGCCGCCGGCCCGCTACGAGCGTTACGCGGCGGCGATCCGCCGGGAGTACGCCCATGTGCCGGAGCCGGCCTTCCGGGTTGGGCGGGCCGCCGTGTTGACCGGCCTGCTGTCGCTGCCCGCGCTGTTCCGGTCGCCACGGCTGGCGAGCCGGTGGGAGGAGCCCGCCCGGGACAATGTGCGCCGCGAGCTGGCCACCCTCACCGGGGCACCGGGGAACGCCCGTTGACCAGGTGCTTCGGCCGACGCAGGTCAGCGGCGCGGAGCAACCGGACCAGCTCCCGACTCGGCACCACCTGGGCACCGAGCCACACCGCCGCCGCGAACCGGTCGGCCGGAATGTCGTAGTGGTCCCTGTCGAACCCGCGCCGGGGCGCACCCAGCGCCTCGGCGAAGGCGTGCAGCTCGGCGTACGAGACGTCACTGATCAGGTGCGACCAGAGCCGACCGCGCCACGGCCAGGCCGGCCGGTCCAGGTAGAGCATGGTGCCCAAGTTATCCCGCCCAGTCGATCATGTTGATGATCGCCGGTCGGCGACCTAGCCTCGGCTGCATGGCCCCCACCGCGCTCCTCGACGACCTGCGCGCCGCGCTCGGTGACGACGCCGTGCTCACCGACCCGGACCTGCTGCGCATGCACCAGCGCGACGAGGCCGACCTGTGCGACGCGGGCGTCCCGCTCGTGGTGACCCGCCCACGCGACACCGAGCAGGTGGTCGCCGTGATCCAGGCGGCGGCGCGGCACGGCGTACCCGTGGTGCCGCAGGGCGCGCGGACCGGGCTGGCCGGCGCGGCGAACGCGGTGGACGGCGCGGTGGTGCTCAGCACCGTCGCGATGAACGAGATCCGGGAGATCGATCCGGTGAGCCGGATCGCCGTGGTCCAGCCGGGGGTGGTCAACGCGGCGCTGGCCGGGGCGGTGGCCAAACAGGGCCTCTGGTACCCGCCGGACCCCGGCTCCTGGGAGTCGTCCACCATCGGCGGCAATGTGGCCACCAACGCCGGCGGCATGTGCTGTGTGAAGTACGGAGTGACCACCGAGTACGTGCTCGGCCTGGAGGTGGTGCTCGCCTCCGGCGAGGTGTTGCGCACCGGCCGGCGTACGGCGAAGGGGGTGGCCGGCTACGACTTGACCCGACTGTTCGTCGGTTCGGAGGGCACCCTCGGCGTGATCACCGAGGTGACCGTCGCGCTGCGGCCCGCCCCGGCCGACTCGCTGACCCTGGTGGCGGTCTTCGGATCCACCGCCACGGCCGGCGCGGCGGTGGCCGAGATCGCGGCTCGCGGGCTCACCCCCAGCCTGCTGGAGTTGCTGGACCAGACCCACCTGCGGGCGATCGAGGCGTACCAGCCGATGGGGTTGCGGACCGACGCGCAGGCCCTGTTGCTGGCCGCCGCCGACACCGGCTCCCGGGCGGCGGACGACCTGGCAGCGCTGGCCGAGGTGTGCGAGGCCGTCGGCGCCGACGAGGTCTACGCGGCCACCGACGCGGTGGAGGCGGCGGCGCTGCTCCAGGCTCGCCGGCTGGCCCACCCGGCGATGGAGAAGTTCGCGGCGGACGCCTACCCGGGCGGCAACGGCGGTCTGGTGATCGACGATGTGGCGGTGCCGCGCGGCGCGCTCGCCGCGCTCCTGGACGGGGTCGCCCGGATCGCGGCCGAGTGTGAGGTGCCGATCGGCGTGGTGGGGCACGCCGGGGACGGCAACATGCACCCGAACATCGTGGTCGACCGGGCCGACCCGGCGAGCGTGCAGCGGGGTCGACGGGCCTTCGACGAGATCATGCGGCTCGGCCTGGACCTGGGCGGCACGTGCACCGGCGAGCACGGGGTGGGGCTGCTCAAGCGGGACTGGCTGGCCCGGGAGATCGGGCCGGTCGGTGTCCGGGTGCATCAGGCGATCAAGTCGGCGCTCGACCCGGCCGGCCTGCTCAACCCGGGCAAGGTGCTCTGACCGGCTGTGGTCAGCCCTTGACCTCGGCCGGGGTCGCCTGGGTGAGCAGCAGCAGGATCTCCCCGGCGACCGGCGTGAGCTCCTCACCCGGGCAGTCCTGCGAGGTGATCAGCCCGGTGGAGGTGATGAGGCTGGACGTCAACGCGTCGATACAGGTCGTCCGGTACCGCCGGGCCTGATCGGTCTCGTCGGCCAGCCTTGGGTTGGCGAGCAGCACCTGGAGCCGTTCGGTCAACTCCGGTGCGAGGGTGCCCCGGGAGGTCACGCCGTCGCCGGCGCAGTCGACGCACTGCCACGCGCCGTTGCGCTCCACGCTCAGGGTGCGCATCGGCCCGTCTTCGCCGAGCCGCTGGAGCAGGCTGACCTGACCGGCGGCGACAGTGGTGGGGATCTCCAACTGCGATCCGCCACCGGCCGTGCCGGCTGTCGGTTGCGCCACCGGGGTGCTCGGCTTGTCGTCCTCGAAGAGGGAGCACCCGGTCAGGGCGCCGACGAGCGCGACGGCGAGCAGGGGTACGAGCAGGCGAGGGCGCGCGCGGGGTAGCACGCGCGGAAACCTACCCCACCGTAGGTAGCGTCCGAAACCACCATCCGGGTCGGTATCGATGGTTACCCATCGGTAACGTCGCAATTCGTCATCGAGCGGACGGGCGCAGCTCCGCCTGATCGTCGTCGCCCCGGTCGGCCGCGTAACCCCGGACGTCCGGAGCGCCGAGGCGGGCAGCGTCCGCCGCCGCGTCGTCCGGCATCAACTGGGACTGCCGCTCCGCCTCCACCCGGGCCCGGTAGTGCTCGACCTCCCGTGCCCGGGTGGCCGCGTCCCAACCGAGCACCGCGCCCATCAACTCGGCGGTGTGCTCCGCCGACTCCAGCCCCCGGTGGCTGGTCTCGAACGAGATCCGGGTCCGCCGGGTCAACACGTCCTCCAGGTGCAGCGCGCCCTCGGCCCGCGCCGCGTACGCGACCTCCGCCGCCAGATACTCCGGAGCACCAGCCAGCGGGGACGCCAGCAGAGGATCGGCGTCGACCAGCGCCAGCAGGTCCAGGGTGAGGGTGCCGTACCGCTCCAGCAGGTGCTCCACCACGCCCACCGGCACGCCGTGCCGGCGCGCCAGGTCGGCCCGGTCCCGCCACATGGCCGGGTACCCGTCGGCGCCGAGCAGCGGCAGGTCGGCGGTGCGCGACGAGCGAGCGCCACCGAGTCGGCGAGCGGCCCGGTCGACCACGTCGGACGCCATCACCCGGTACGTCGTGTACTTGCCGCCGGCTACCAGCAGCAGCCCGAGCATCGGCTCGAAGACCGCGTGCTCACGGGAGAGCTTCGAGGTCGAGTCGGCCTCGCCGGCCAGCAGCGGTCGCAGCCCCGCGTACACCCCCTCGATGTCGGCGGTGGTGAGCGGCCGTTCCAGCACTGTGTTCACCTGCTGAAGGAGGTAGTCGATGTCGCGGGCCGAGGCGGCCGGGTGGGAACGGTCCAGTCGCCAGTCGGTGTCAGTGGTGCCGATGATCCAGTGCCCGCCCCACGGGATGACGAAGAGCACCGAACTCGCCGTACGCAGGATGAGCCCCGTCTCACCGGTGATCGCCGAGCGGGGCACCACCAGGTGCACCCCCTTGGAGGCGCGCACCCGGACGCCGGGCCGCAGGCCAACGTCGTTGAGCATCCGGGACATGTCGTCGCTCCACACGCCGGTGGCGGCGATGACGGTGCGGGCCTGCACCTCGAACTCCGCGTCCGGCGACCCCGGCGGCGCCTCCAGGTCCCGGACGCGGACGCCGGTCACCTCGCGCGCCTGCCGGATCAACCCGACGGCGCGGGCACTGCTCACCACAGTGGCACCGAGGCTGGCAGCGGTGCGGGCCAGGGTGACCACCAGCCGGGCGTCGTCGACCTGCCCGTCGTAGTAGCGGATCGCACCGGCCAGCGCGTCGGCCCGCAGACTCGGGAAGATCCGCCGGGCACCCTCCCGGGTCAGGTGACGGTGCAGGGGCATGCCCCGCCCTCCGCCGAAGACCCCGGCGAAGGCGTCGTACGCGGCCACTCCGGCGCCGTAGTACGAGCGGCGGAAGACCCGGGCCGGCAGGTCCCGCAGGCCCCGTCCGGCCGGCAGCGGCACCATGATCGGCACCGGGCGGACCAGATGCGGCGCGAGCCGGGTGGCCAGCAGGCCTCGCTCGGTGAGCGCCTCGTGGACCAGGTGGAACTCCAACTGCTCCAGGTAGCGCAGGCCACCGTGGATGAGTTTGCTGGACCGGCTGGACGTCCCGGCGGCAAGATCACGCGCCTCGACCAGCGCCACCTTCAGGCCACGGGACGCCGCGTCCAGGGCGGCACCGGCTCCAGTCACCCCGCCCCCGATGACCAGCACGTCGAAGCGCTCGGCACGCAGTCGACGCAGGTCGGACGCACGGCGGACCGGTGAGAGCTGACCGGCGACGGATCGGGAGATATTGGGGTCACGCACCTGTCCACCGTAACCGTCGGGCCACCGTGTCGACATTTGCCGCCCGCGCCGGGCGACCTTCACGTCTCGCCGACGGTGACGTCCCGCTGCCGTCGACGCGAGCCGCTTGATCTGATCAACGGCCAGCAGAAATCGGAGATCTTGGACAGTTTCCGTTAGTGGTTAACGGAAACTGTCCAAGATCTCCTCAACTCTTCGATGAGGCAGTCGGTTCGAAACCGTTCACCGTGGTCGTAAGGTTCTCGGAATGCAAGGTCAGCCTGGGCACCCCGGAGTCAGCGCTCGCACTTCCCCGTGGCCGGTGGTCGCGGCAGTGGTGGTCGGCTGCTGGACGGTCGCGGTCACAGTGGGCACCCAGACCGGTGGCTGGCTCACCGACCAGGTGCTGCTGGGCTTCGGGCGGGACCGGCTCGGCTGGCTCTGGCCGGTGCTCGGCCTGGCCACCGTCGTGCTGGCCGGTACGCCCGCCCTGCTGCTGGCCCTCCTGCCCCGATCCGGCGCGGTCCGGGCCACTGGGCGGGCCTGGCTGATCGGGGCACTCGCGCTCGGCGTGCTCACACTGCTGCGGGTCGTGCCGCAGGTGCACCACGAGGCGTACCTCGCCGCGCTGGCCTGCGCGGCGCTGCTCAGCGCGCTCACCGTGCGCTGGTCGATGCGACGAGCGTCTCGTTCGCATGTCGGCACCGCGCCCGACGCCTCCGCGTCGACGGCCGTCGACGGCACCGCTGGCACGGCCCTGAACGCCGACGCCGCCGGCAACCCCGGGCCGCACGCCGACACCGCCCACGCCGGAACCGCCGGCAACCCCGGGCCCAACGCCGACACCGCCCACGCCGGAACCGCCGGCAACCCCGGGCCCAACGCCGACGCCGACGCGACGGTCGGCGGGGGTCCGCAGCCGGTCGGGCCGCGGCGGGGGTCGCTCGGCCCGGTGCCGCTGCTCGCGGTCGCGGCCGGGTTGGCGCTGCTGCTGCCGTGGGCCTGGCTGGGCGCGCTCGGCGGTCTCCTGGAGACCGCGCTCGCGCTGCTGGCGGCCGCCGCGCTCGGGGTGCTCGCCGCGACTGTGCTGGGTGCCCCCTTCTGGGCCGCGTTCGCGGTTGGGCGACCGCCCCGGCCGGCTCGGCTGGTGCTGGTCGGCGGCCTGGTCGCCGGGGTGGCGCTGCTGCTGCTCGCGGCCGGGACCGGCCAGTCCGGCGCGCAGTTGCCCGCGCTGCTGACAGTGCCGCCGGTGGGTTTCGCGGTGGCCGCGCTCTGGGCCGCGACCTGGCGGCCCACCGCCGACCCGGCGACCGCCGACCCGGCCGTCGCCGACCCGGCCACCGCCACCCGTTCCGGCCGAACGGCGACCGGCTGGCTCGTGGGCCTGGCCGCGCTCGGCCCGCTGGCCTTCACCGACCCGGAGGAGATCAGCCTGCTGCTGGTCGGTACCCGGGACGTCCCGTTCTGGGTGGCGACCGCCGCCGGCGTCGGGCTCGCCGTCGCGGTAGTGGTCGCCATCGGGTACGCGGTGCTGCTCGCCCGGCCGACGGCACGCACCCCGAGCAGGCGGGTCGCCGCGGTGGCGGCCGTGGTGCTGCTGGTGGCGTTCGGGGCTGTCGACCTCGGCCCCGGCCAGCCGGGCCTGTACGGCGAGCGGCTGTTCGTGGTGCTGCGTGCGCAGGCCGACCTGAGCGGTCTGCCGGCCGCCGCGCCGGGTCGGGCCGGGCGGGACGCCCGCGCGGCGGAGGTCTACCGGCGGCTGGTGACGACCGCCGAGCAGAGCCAGGGCGGCCTGCTCCGGGGGTTGAACCGGCTGCGCCTCGACCCGGTGTCGTACTACCTGGTCAACGCGGTCGAGGTGGACGGCGGCCCGGCGGTGCGGGCCTGGCTCGCCCGCCGACCGGAGGTGGCGCGGGTGCTGGTCAGCCAGCGCCTGCGGCCACTGCCGGCCCCGGCCGGGCAGAGCCGGGGCACCCTGCCCAAGCCCACCGGCCCGCAGTGGAACATCCGCCAGATCGGCGCCGACCGGGTGTGGTCCCAACTCCGGGCCACCGGCACGGGCATCGTGGTCGGCAGCTCCGACTCGGGGGTGGACGGCACCCACCCGGCGTTACGGGCCGGGTTCCGTGGTGGAGACGACTCCTGGTACGACCCGTGGAACGACACCCGGAGCCCGACCGACCAGGGCGGGCACGGCACCCACACGGTGGGCAGCGCGGTCGGGCGGGACGGCATCGGGGTGGCGCCGGACGCGCAGTGGGTGGGCTGCGTCAACCTGGACCGCAACCTCGGCAGCCCAGCGCACTACCTGGATTGTCTCCAGTTCATGTTGGCGCCCTTCCCGGCCGGCGGTGACCCGTTCACCGACGGCCGTCCGGAGCGCGCCCCGCAGGTGCTGACCAACTCGTGGGGTTGCCCGCCCATCGAGGGTTGCGACCAGCGCGTTCTGCGGCCGGCCACCGCGGCCCTCGACGCCGCCGGGATCTTCGTTGTCGCTGCGGCCGGCAACACCGGCCCGTGGTGCGCGTCGATCGACGATCCGCCCGCCCCGTACCCGGACGTGCTGACAGTGGGCGCGGTGGACGCCAAGCGGCGGGTCGCCGAGTTCTCCTCGCGCGGGCCGGTGCCGGGTGGCTCGGGTAAACCGGATGTGCTGGCACCGGGGGTGGGGGTGGTGTCGGCCATGCCGGACGGCACGTACGCCGCGCTGGACGGCACGTCGATGGCGACCCCGCAGGTGGCCGGGGTGGTCGCGCTGATGTGGTCGGCGAACCCGGCGCTCATCGGTGACGTGACCCGGACCCGGCAGATCCTCCGGGACACCGCCACTGCGGCGACGCCGACCTATCGCTCGGACAGCCCGTCCGACGCCTGCGGCGCACCGTCGAACGTCACCGGCGCCGGCGAGGTCGACGCCTACGCCGCCGTTCGCGCCGCCCAGCAGTAGGTAGGTCTCCTTACTGAAGTGCCGAGCCGGGGTGCGACACGACATTCGGTGATCTAGGGTCGGCGACCATGGACGCCGAGATCACCGTCACCGACCTGACCGCCGACCTGGTCACCAGCGTCGTACAGCTCTGCCAGCAGTCGCTCGACCTGCCCGAGGACTCCGCCGAAGCGGCTTCCATAGTGGACGTGCTCTGGACCCGGGCCACCACCGACCGGCCGGTGGTCGGGCTCGGCGCGTACCGAGGTGCGGACCTGGTGGGGGTGTTGATCTGTTCGGTGTCATCGATCGAGCCGGGGATCGGGCACGTGGACCTGGTCGCTGTCCTTCCGGATCAGCGGCGTCGGGGCGTCGGCCGGGCCCTGCTCCAGCGGGCCGAGCGGGTGCTCGCCGAGCGTGGGGTGACCGAGGTGCTGCTGGCCGGAAACCCGCCGTACTACGCGTGGCCGGGAATCGACGTCCGCTACACGCCGGCCGTATGCGCCGCCCTCGCGCTCGGCTACCAGCAGGACCGGACCGCGTGGAACATGACAGCGGACCTGTCGTACGACGGGTCGCCGGCACTGCGGTCCACGGAGGCGACGGAGCGGCGGCTGGCCGATCAGGGCGTCACGGTACGCCGGGCGGAGCCGGCGGACCTGCCGGCGCTTGTCGCGTTCGCCAGGTCCACCTTCGGCGGAACGTGGGACGGAGAGCTGGCCGGGTCGGTCGGGCGCGCCGAGGCCGGTTGCCACCTGGCGGAGCGGGACGGCGAGGTACTCGGCTTCGCCGCGTACGGGTCGTCCCGGCCGAGTTGGTTCGGGCCGATGGGCACCGCGCCGGCCGCGGAGGGCTCGGGCATCGGTGGGGTGCTGTTGCGGCGCTGCCTGCGCGACCAGCGGGCGGCGGGGCTGGACCGGGCACAGATCGGCTGGGTAGGGCCTGTGCCGTTCTATTCGGGCAGCGCGGGTGCGTGGATCGAGCGGGTCTTCTTCCTGTACCGGCGAACCCTGTCCGGGGCGTAACCGGGGCAAACAGGACATAGATCCATTCGCCCGCACCGGCCATCGACGCCCCCTACCGTTTCGGTAGAGGAGGCAGCCATGACCGCGGATGACAACCAGACCGAGGACGGCCCGCCGATCACCTGGAAACCGGTGGGTGAACTCCCCGGCCAACTGCCGTTCGACAGGCTCGACTACGGCGACGCCGAGCAACTGGCCGAGATGACCACCGACGGTGAGCCGTCGGCGGCCGAGGAGCCGCAGGAGATGGTGGACGCGCCGATCCAGCTGCTTCCGCCGTACAACCGGGCACAGAAACGGCGCAACCAGCGCCCACTACCGACCTGACGACGAACGGGGCGGACCGCGTCAGCGGCCCGCCCCGTTCGGTGTCGGAACTGGACTCAGAAGTCCATGTCCCCGCCACCCGGGCCAGCCGGGGCAGCCGGGGTCTTCTCCGGCTTGTCCGCGACAACGGCCTCGGTGGTGAGGAAGAGCGCCGCGATGGAAGCGGCGTTCTGCAGCGCCGAACGCGTCACCTTGGCCGGGTCGATGATGCCCGCGGCCAGCAGGTCGACGTACTCGCCGTTGGCGGCGTTCAGACCGTGACCCGCTTCGAGGTTACGGACCTTCTCCACCACGACGCCGCCCTCAAGGCCGGCGTTGACGGCGATCTGCCGCAGCGGGGCGTCGAGCGCGACCTTGACGATGTTCGCACCGGTCGCCTCGTCGCCGACCAGGTCGAGCTTGTCGAAGGCGGTCTTGCCGGCCTGAACCAGCGCGACGCCACCACCCGGGACGATGCCCTCCTCGACGGCGGCCTTCGCGTTGCGAACGGCGTCCTCGATGCGGTGCTTGCGCTCCTTGAGCTCGACCTCGGTGGCCGCGCCGACCTTGATCACCGCAACGCCGCCGGCCAGCTTGGCCAGCCGCTCCTGCAGCTTCTCCCGGTCGTAGTCGGAGTCGCTCTTGTCGATCTCGGCCCGGATCTGGTTGACCCGGCCCTGGATCTGCTCGGCGTCACCGGCACCGTCGACGATGGTGGTCTCGTCCTTGGTCACCACGACCTTGCGGGCGCGGCCCAGCATGTCGAGGCTGGCGGCGTCGAGCTTGAGGCCGACCTCCTCGCTGATGACCTGGCCACCGGCGAGGATGGCGATGTCGGTCAGCATGGCCTTGCGGCGGTCACCGAAGCCCGGCGCCTTGACGGCGACCGACTTGAAGGTGCCACGGACCTTGTTGACCACCAGGGTGGCGAGGGCCTCGCCCTCCAGGTCCTCGGCGATGATCAGCAGCGGCTTGCCCGACTGCATGACCTTCTCCAGGATCGGGAGCAGGTCCTTCACCGACGAGATCTTGCTGTTGGCGATCAGGATGTACGGGTCGTCGAAGACGGCCTCCATACGCTCCGGGTCGGTCATGAAGTAGGCCGAGATGTAGCCCTTGTCGAAGCGCATACCCTCGGTGAGCTCCAGCTCCAGCCCGAAGGTGTTGCTCTCCTCGACGGTGATGACGCCTTCCTTGCCGACCTTGTCCATCGCCTCGGCGATGATCTCGCCGACGGTGCTGTCGCCAGCGGAGATGGAGGCGGTGGAGGCGATCTGCTCCTTGGTCTCGACGTCCTTGGCGAGCTTGGACAGCTCCTCAGAGACGCTCGCGACAGCAGCCTCGATGCCCCGCTTCAGGGCCATCGGGTTGGCGCCAGCGGCCACGTTGCGCAGGCCCTCGCGAACCAGGGCCTGGGCCAGGACGGTCGCCGTCGTCGTGCCGTCACCGGCAACGTCGTCGGTCTTCTTGGCGACCTCCTTGACCAGCTCAGCGCCGATCTTCTCGTACGGGTCCTCGAGCTCGATCTCCTTGGCGATGCTCACACCATCGTTGGTGATGGTGGGGGCACCCCACTTCTTCTCGAGCACGACGTTGCGGCCCTTGGGGCCGAGGGTCACCTTTACGGCGTCGGCGAGCTGGTTCATGCCCCGCTCGAGGCCGCGGCGCGCCTCTTCGTCGAACGCGATCATCTTGGCCATACGGCGTTGTCCTCCTGGACACTCACGGGCCACCCGAGATGTGTGCCCCGGATGGGCCGCCTGGTGTACGCACCTTGGGACGTCGCCACCTGGCGACGACGACGTCCTTCGGCCGGGCCGGATAGCCCGCGACGACCGGCCATGTGCCGCCCCGGCGTCTCCACGCCGGTGCAACCTGGCCCCACCGTCCCGACCATTGGCACTCACGGTATGCGAGTGCCAATGACTTGTTTAGCACTCTCACCTGCCGAGTGCAAGCACGATGCCGCCGCTCAGCCGAGTTCCGCGGCCAGTCCAGCGGTGTTCACCGGCCCCTCATGGGCGCGCTGCTCGGCGTACGTCACCAGCAGACCGATCATCTGCGCGAGGTGGGCCGGCAGGGCCAACACGGCGGTGATCCCGATCACCACCACCGCCACGGCGGCGGTACCTGCCGAGGAGAACGGATCCGTTCCGAGCGTGGAGGTGCCGAACCCTTCCAGGCCACCGGGGATCAGGGTGCCGACGATCACCGCCACGGCCACCAGGGCCACCCGTCCGAGCAGCAGGCCGAGTCGGTCGTGGAACATCCGGAACGATCGACCGATCGGGTTGTGCCGTTCGAAGAGATAGACCGGGCCGGCCATGCTCAGCGCGAAGGCGAGGTAGATGCCCGGCAGCAGGCAGAAACAGACACCGACGCCGATGAGCAGACTGACCAACAGGGTCCAGCCCCACAGCCCGAGCGCCCGACGCAGGCCGTAGCGAAGCGCAGACTCCAGGCTGGCCGGCTGACCGGCCGCCTGCTTGGTGATCACCCAGGTGCCGGCGGCCCACCCGACGGACTGCACCAACCCGACCACCAGGCTGCCGCCGACCAGCAGGACCAGGAGACTCAGCAGTTCGGCGGCGAAATTGTCCGGCAGGGTGGGGGCCGACGTCGATTCGGCCTGGGCGGCCCACTTCGCCGACGGGTCCAGCCCGAGGGAGACCACCGAGAGCACCGCCGCCGGCAGCACCTGGGTGAGCAGCATGATCGGCACCAACTGCCGCCAGCCCCGCCGCAGCGCTCCCCCGCACCGGTTGAACCAGCCCTCGACACCGGCACCGGGCGGCGTGACCAGGGCGTCGTTCGGGTCGAACCCGTAACCCGGCGGGTACCAGCCGACCGGGGGCCCCGGGTACCCCGGCTGCCCGCCGTAGGGACCCGACCCGGGCGGGTAGCCCCCGGTGGGCGGGAACGCCCAGCCCTGCGGCGGCGGGTCCGCACCCCAGGCGCCCTGCGCGGGATCCCAGCCGGGCTGCGGACCGGCGGGGCCGGAGGGCGGGCCGGCCGGGGGCATGCCCGGCCCCCAGCCGGGCGGCGGACCGGCGGGGCCGGAGGGCGAGGACGGGTCCGGCTCCCCCGACCCGGAGGGCGGAGTGGGCGGGGGTGGCTGGTCAGTCATGAACGCTCCTCAGCATCGGCTGGAACGGTTCACGATCTTCCCGGCTGCGTGCCCCTGCCGCAGCCCCGACTCGCGGGCCGATCGGCCAGGAAGCTCAGCCGATGACGCGCACGTGCTCCGCCTGTGGGCCCTTCTGGCCCTGGGTGATCTCGAACTCGACCCGCTGACCGTCGTCCAGCGCCTTGTAGCCGTCCATCTCGATCGCGGAGAAGTGGACGAACACGTCCTGACCGCCGTCGACGGCGATGAAGCCGTAGCCCTTTTCGGCGTTGAACCACTTCACGGAGCCCTGTGCCACGGTGCACTTCCTCACTCTGCGCGGCGTTGCCTGACTCGGCGCACGGCACGGCCGGGCGCCCCGGACCACCGACTCAGCGATCGATGACCGCCATTGAAGCAGGTGACCGAAATCGCACGCTACACGAGGAGTGACGACCGCGCACGGCCACAAATCAGACACACTTCGGGGCGTCCCGACCGCGCTGACCGGCAGGGCTCGCGAGCCACCGGATTCGCCAGCGTCATTGCGAATGGAGGGAGGGTCGCGGGGCAGCCCCCGAGGTGCCGGGGATCGGGCCCAGCTCGCGAAACGCCGTCCCTGCCCTGTGATAGGCATGCGGACATGACCACCGACATGGGCCCGCCGGCCCTGCGGCTCGCGGAGATCCGCCGGGTCCGGCCGGAGGACGCCGCCCGGATGCGGGCGCTGCGCCTGGAGATGCTGGCCGACGCGCCGTTGGCCTTCCTGGAGACCCTGGCGGACGCGGCGGCCCGACCGCACAACGAGTACGCCGCGCGGGTCGCGTACACCTCGGCCGGTTCCCGCAACGCGCAGTTCATCGCCGACCCGGGCGGCCGGCTGGTCGGGCACGCCGGTGGCACGACCCACCCGAACGAACCGGGGCTGACCGTGATCTACGCCGTGTACGTCACACCGGCCTGGCGTGGCAGTGGCCTGCTCGGCGAGCTGGTCGACGGGGTGGCCGCCTGGTCCCGGGCCTGCGGCCGACCGGAGCTGCTGCTGGAGGTGGTGGTCGGCAACGACCGCGCCTACCGCGCCTACCAGCGCCTGGGCTTCAAGGACACCGGCGTACGGGTCCCCCACCCGAACATCCCAGCCCTAACCGAGCTACAGATGCGCCGCCCCGCCTAAAACCAAGAACTCATCCCAAGGCATAACCCCGGTGATGCTTCAAGGCCGGATGCGTCAGCGACAACCGTGCCCACGTCAGGGTTTCCGGGGCAGCCCGACCCGCGCAGGGATCAAGCCTGACCGCCCGGAGCGGGTCGGGCTGCCCCGGAAACCCCCACCGCAAGGGGCAGCGCGCCGCCCCGGAAACCCCAACCGCAACTACACGTGCCGCCGCGACTGAACGATCCGGAACCGGTTGGCCACATAAGCCCCGTCGGTCAGCGCCGAGTTGGCCGCCGCGTTGGCTCCGCTGCCGTGGAAGTCGGAGAACGCCGCCGACTGGTTGACGAAGACACCGCCGGTGAGGTTGCAGGACAGGTGCACCCCGACCTCGACAGCCACCGCCTCGGCCGCGTCCAGCACGGCCTCGTCGGTCGAGTAGACCCCGGCGGTGAGCGCGCCCTTCTCGCCGACGGTCCGGCGCAGCAGCTCCAGGCTGTGCGCTGTGGAGTCGGTCGCGATGGCGAACGAGATCGGCCCGAACCATTCCCGGCCGTACGTCTCCGTGTCGTCCGCGCTCAGCTTCACGATCGTCGGGGTACGCACCACAGCGTCGGCGTACGACGGGTGGGTCACGGTCCGCGACTCCAGCACCGGTTCGCCGACCTTCGTCACCTCGGCCAGCCGCTCCAGCACCCCGTCGTTGACGATGGCGCCGGTCAGCTCCACGCCTCGGGCCGGGTCCGCGGTGAGCTTGCCGACGGCGGCGGCGATGCCGCCGGCCACCTCGTCGAAGCTCTTGTGCCCCTGGTCGGTCTCGATGCCCCCGGCCGGGATGAGGATGTTCTGTGAGGTGGTGCACATCTGCCCGCTGTAGAGGGTCAGCGTGAAACCGAGGTTGCGGCACAGGCCGGCGAAGTCGTCGGTGGAGTCGATGACGACTGTGTTGAGGCCGGCCTTCTCGGTGTAGACCGATGCTTGCCGCGCGTGCGTCTCCAGCCAGTCGCCGTACTCGGTGGAGCCGGTGAAGTCGACGATCTTGACGGAGCGGTGCAGGGCCAGGTCGCTGGCGAGTTTCTCGCCGGGCGCCTCGGCCGCCAGCATGATCAGGTTCGGGTCGAACCCGGCCTCGGCGAGCACCTCCCGGGCGTACTTCACTGTGATGGCCAGCGGCAGCACCGCGCGCGGGTGCGGCTTGACGATCACCGGGTTGCCGGTGACCAGCGAGGCGAACAGCCCGGGGTACGAGTTCCAGGTCGGGAAGGTGTTGCAGCCGATCACCAGCGCCACCCCACGCGGCACCACGTGGAACGTCTTGGTCATCCGCAGCGGGTCACCCTTACCGGCGGCCTTCTCCCAGCCCGCCGTGCCCGGGTGTCGGGTCATCTCGGCGTACGCGTACGCCAGCGCTTCCAGCGCCCGGTCCAGCGCGTGCGCGCCACCGGCCTGGAAGGCCATCACGAACGCCTGCCCGCTGGTGAACTGCACCGCGTTGGCCAGCTCGAAGATGTGCTTGTGCAGCCGGTCGAGGATCTCCAGGCAGACGCCCACCCGGGCATGCGGGCCGGCGTCGCGCCACGCCGGCAGCGCGGCGGAGGCGGCGCTGACCAGCTCACCGGGGCCGGCGTGCGGGTAGCGCACCGCCAGCGCCACCCCGAACGGGCTCGTCTCGGTGGCGACCCGAGCGCCGCTGCCAGGCTGGTCGAGCGGAAAATCACCACCGAGGTACGCCTCGAAGGCGGCCTTTCCGTCGGCGGCGGCGGTCTCGCCGTAGACCCGGGGGCTGGGGGATTCGGGATAGGCGGACCAGTAGCCCCGCTCCGTGATCGCGGTCAGCGCACGGTTGAGGGTGTCGGCGTGCCTGTCGTACAGGGGATGCGGGGTCTCCGTCATGCCCGCCATCATGCCTGAGTCAGGTCCACGAGCAGTAGCGCGAATGCCCGGCAGCGACGCATGCCTGAGTCAGGTCCACGAGGAGTAGCGCCGATACCGGTCAGAGGGTGAGCTGCCAGTCGGTCCAGGAGTCCACCGGGCGGAAGCCGAGCTGTTCGTTGATCGCCACCATGTAGCTGTTGCTGGCCGCGTTGAAGGTGTCGATCACCCGTACCGCCGGCTCGTGGGTGAGCAGGTGGTGCAGGTTCTCCGCCTTGGCGATGAGGCCGAGCCGGTGCCCACGGTGGGCCGGGTCGACGATGGTGATCTGCTGGAACGCGTGCCAGTCGACGGTGGCGCCCAGGTCCAGCAGCGTCCAGGCGACCAGCCGGCCGGACGCCTCGTGCCGCATCCCGAGGTGATAGCGCCGCCGGCCCCGGGCGTCCAGTGCCCGTTCGTTGCCGCGGATGCGCTCGGCGTCCACCTGCTCCGGCTCCCACTGCACGTCGCCCATTGGCGCGTCCATGAGCAACCGGCCGTCCAGGTAGGCGATGTCCGCCACGTACTCCTGCGGGGTGGAGCCCTGCCAGCAGACCGAGTGATAGCCCTCGGCTCGCGGTTGGGCCTCGGCGAGCGCCGCGCGCAGGGCGGCCCGGTCGATCTCGCCGACGTCGAGCCTGCGACGCACCTCGGTGAGTGCGGGCTGGGCGCCTGTCGCGGCGGCGAACGCGTCACCGGCCACACTTCGGGGCGGCCCGTCGGGCAGCGCGGAGACGGCCATCGCCACCACCCGCTTGCGGCCGTGCTCGCGGAGCAGGCGCAGCCCGTACTCGTGCAGGGCCCGGCCGACGCCCCGGCGCCGCAGCTGCGGATGCACCTGCAGCTCGGCGGTGGCGTTGTCGGTGTTGTCGAGCTGCGGCAGGTCCAGTTGGAGGTAGCCGGCCGGGACGCCATCCAGTCGGGCCAGCGCCCAGAGCGACAGGGTGCCGGGCATCGGAGTGTGGAACAGCGCGTCGAAGCGGCGCCGGCAGAAGGGCGGGAAGTCCGGGAGATCGGCGTCGTTGGCCGCCGACCCGATCCGGTACGCCTCGTCGACGGAAGTCCGGTCGGCGCCGTCGAACGACGCGATGGTGATGCTCATGCCGGTGAGCGTGCACGGTACAAAAGCGATCGGGCCAGCGAATTACTCGCTGGCCCGATCGAACGTTGGTCGGGAGGGACACTCGCACAACGCCTCCGGCGTTGGGTCGCAAGAACTTCAAAAGTCTTCGGCGAAATGCCCTCCCGCACGGAGCATCTTGCGCCGTCCGGTTCCTGCCGTCAAGTCCGTAGCGGCGGGTTTTCCACACTCACAGCGAAAACCCAGTTACCGACTGATCCACTTGGCCGCCCGGGTCAGCCGAGGAGACCGGCGTCGCGAGCGGCCCGCAGCGAGGGCTTGATGTGGTGGGTCGGCCCGACCTGGCCGGCCACCGCGTCGATGGTCTTCAGACCCTCGCCGGTGTTGAACACGACGGTCTCGGCCGTCGGGTCGAGCCGACCGGACTCGACCAGCTTGCGCAGCACGGCCACCGTGACCCCACCCGCGGTTTCGGCGAAGACCCCTGTGGTGCGGGCCAGATCGCGGATGCCGGCGCGGATCTCGTCGTCGTCGACGTACTCCATCCAGCCGCCGGTGCGGCGGACCGCTTCCAGGGCGTAGAGGCCGGCCGCCGGGTCGCCGATGTTCAGCGACTTGGCGATGCCGGTGGGCTTGACCGGGACGATCGTGTCGGTCTCGGCGTGCAGGGCGACGGCGATCGGGTTGCAGCCGGCGGACTGCGCGCCGAAGACCTTCCAGCCGTCGGCCGGCGCCTCGACCAGGCCGATCTCCACCAGCTCGGAGAACGCCTTGTCAATCTTGGTGAGCAGCTCGCCGCTGGCCATCGGGATGACCACCTGCGCCGGGATCCGCCAGCCGAGCTGCTCGGCCACCTCGTAGCCGAGGGTCTTGGAGCCCTCCGCGTAGTACGGCCGGACGTTCACGTTGACGAACGCGGTGTCCTCGAATTCGTCGGTCTCCACCAGTTCACCGCAGAGCCTGTTGACGTCGTCGTACGAGCCGTCGATCGCGACCAGTTCACCACCGTAGACGGCGGTGGTGATGACCTTGCCCTGCTCCAGGTCACTGGGGATGAAGACCACCGAGGGCGCCCCGGCGCGGGCCGCGTGGGCGGCCACCGAGTTGGCCAGGTTGCCGGTCGACGCGCAGGCGAACCGGCTGAAGCCGAGCGCCTTGGCGGCGGTGAGCGCCACCGAGACGACCCGGTCCTTGAACGAGTGGGTGGGGTTGGCGCTGTCGTCCTTGACCCAGAGCGGCGCGGTGATGCCCAGCTCGGCGGCGAGGTGCGGGGCCGCCACCAGCGGAGTCAGCCCCGGGTCGAGGGTGACCCGGCTGGCCGGGTCCTGACCGGCGGGGAGCAGGGCGGCGTACCGCCAGATGTTGTTCGGGCCGGCCTCGATCTGCTCGCGGGTGACGGTGGCCAGTGCGGCGGTGTCGTAGTCGACTTCCAGCGGGCCGAAACACTCGTAACAGGCGTGCTGGGCGGCGAGCGGGTAGCGGGCCGAGCAGGCACGGCAGACCAGGGCGCGGGCGGGGCTGGCGGCGGTGTCGATGCCGGAGGTGACGAGCGTCGACGTCATGTCGAGAGTCCTCTCATCTTTCCCCGCATCGCACGGTGCGGCGGGGACGGAATTGGCACCTGCCCCGCGGGTCGCTCAGCGGTGAGCGCGCGGGGTGGTTGCCGGGGCGTCGTCGGGCCGTATCCCTCAGCCCCTCTGGATGAGGTATTCAGTTGTGGGGTCGAGTCTAGGCAAAGCTGGGCGCGGCCTCCAGGGCAGATCCCAGGAAGTGGGTCAGCGGCCGCTCACGGCCACGGGGTCGGTCACCGCGATCGGGTCCGTCACAGCTGTCGGTCGGGGCAGCGGCGTGGTCCGGGGGCGGGCAGCGAGGTTCGCGGCGATCAGGGCGGCGATCGTGATGGCAGCCCCGACCAGTTCGACGGGCTCGGGGCGGTAGCCGCGGGCGATCTGCACGGCGAAGGTGGTCACCGGGACCAGGTTCATGAACAGCGCGGCGTTGGCTGCGCCGAGTCGCTGTACGCCGGTGTTCCAGGCCAGGACCGCGATCACCGCGCCCACCAGCACGGCGTACGCCAACTGCGGGGCGACCGCCGCGAGGTCGGCGGCGGCCGGCGCGTGCTGCCAGCCGACGGCGTCGGCGCCGATGCTCAGGACGAGCATGGCGGCGGTGCCAGCGAGCGCGGTGAGGGTGGTGAAGCGCAGCGGGGACCATTCGCCGAACCGGCTGGCACCGTGGGTGTAGATGCCCCAGCCCAGCACGGCGCCGATCATCATCAGCCCGCCGAGACCGAACTGGCCGAGCCCGGCCAGGCTGCCGCGGGTGATCACCAGGCCGACTCCGAGGAGCGCCACCAGGGAGAGGGCCAGCAGCAGCGGCTTCGGGCGTACGCCGTCGCGAGCCCAGCGCACGAGTTGGGTGATCACCGGCGTGGTGGCTACGAAGAGCGAGATCTGCTGCGGGGCTGCGTGTTCGAGCGCCAGGTTGGTGAGCAGGTTGAAGCCCGCGAAGCCGACCACTCCGAGCACCACCACCTCCAGCGCCCGGCCTCCGTGCCGAAACGCGCCGGCACCCTCGCGGAGCAGCAGGATGGCGACCAGGACGACGGCGGCCAGCAGGTAGCGCGCTGTGGTCAGGTTGAGCGGGTCGACCCGGTTGAGCGCGCTGGCCAGGATCGGGAACATCACGCCCCAACCGAGCACGGCGACCAGTGGGTACGCGGTGGCGCGGGATCGCATCAGCAACTCCAATGTTCGAGTATCGTCGAACCAACGACACCGACATTAGGGTGTTGTTCGATTATTGTCGAACAAGGGTTACACTGGTCACATGGAGCCGCACGAACCCGACCTGGCCGCCGTTCCGGTCACCAACGTGCTTGCCGCACTCGCCGACGACGTGCGGCTGCAGATCGTCCGGGCGCTCGCCGAGGGCGGCGAGGCCGCCTGCGGCAGCTTCGACTTCGGTGTCTCCAAGGCGACCCGCAGCCACCACCTCAAGGTGCTGCGCGAGGCGGGCCTGACCCGGACCCGGGCCGCCGGCACCAGTCGACTGGTCCGGCTCCGCAGGGACGAGCTGGACAAGCTCTACCCCGGCCTGCTGGACGCGGTCCTCACCCACCGCCCGCCGGCCTGACCCTTTCGCTTCGGCCCTTACGCCGCGTCGCCGCCGGTCACGGCCGCGGGGCGGGTAGGACCTGCCACTCACGCACGCTGTGGAGCTGAATCGTTTACGACATCAGCGCAGCGCCGGGAGCCGGCGCGCGGGCGCAGAGCCGGGAGCCGGCGCGCGGGCGCAGAGCCGGGAGCCGGCGCGCGGCCCTCGCGGAGCACTGCGGGGGGCGATCTCTGGCCGGCGCGTCGCCGGGGCCGCCTCGTCGAGGCCCCGGCGACGCGGTACGGGTGCGGTCAGACGACGATCGAGCTGCTTTCGGCCATCGACGCCACCGGCGCGGACTGAATGTCGCGGCGACGCGCGAGCAGCGTGTCGAGCGCCCAGGCACCCGGACCGAGAGCCGCCACCAGCAGGAACGCCCAGCAGAAGAGCGCTGCCCGCTCGCCTCCGTTGTGCAGCGGCAGCAGAGCGTCGGGCTGGTGCACAACGAAGTAGGCGTACGCCATCGAGCCGGAGGCCAGCAGCGCGGCGGGTCGGGTGAAGAGCCCGACCAGCACCAGTACGCCGCAGACCAGTTGAATCAAGGCAGCCCACCAGCCCGGCCAGGTGCCGAGCGGTACCGCCTTACCAGTCATCGGGTTGCCGCCGAACAACCCGAACACCGAGGACAGTCCGTGCAACGTGAACAGCAGGCCGATCACGATGCGGAACAGGGACAGGGTCGGCCCGCCGAGCCGAGAGACGTTCATGGCACCTCCATCGAGGAGAGTGAATGGGTCCCATCGATCCTGGGGCACGCGGGCATCGAAAATCATAAGTTCCTTGCTGGTGGGAAAATCCCTCCTGAAAACGGTGTGAACCAGGGCTCCCGCACCCCTCCCCCGTGATGTCGCAAACGATTCAGCTCCAAAGGGATACGGGGAGATGTCCCGCACCAGTTCGTGTGGCGGCGCAGAGAGAGCCGGCGAGGCCGGGGCCGGGCGGTGGTGTGTTGCGCAGGTGGGCGAGGATCAACAGATGATCTCCCGCGACTCGGCAGCACAGCGCCGCCTCACAGCGACTGTCGCGATGGCTCTCGTGCTTGGCGGCTGCACCCGTGACCATCGCGGCCAGTCCGGAGACCCGAGCCAGCCGCCCCCCGCGTCGAGGGCGGAAGCGGGCCCGACCGCCAGCACCGAGCCGACGGCCGAGTGCCCGGCCTCCGGCGTCCGGATCCGGGCGACCGGCGGGGACGCCGCCTCGGGCCTGCGCGCCCTCGGCATCGAGCTGGTCAACTGCGGCGAGCACCCCTACCAGCTCAACGGCTATCCGGTCCTGCACGTGTTCGACGAGGAACGCGAGCCGATCATGCTGCGGCTGGTCAACGGCGCCAAGGAGATCACCTCGGGCTTCGACCAGCCACCCCGGCAGGTCACCCTCGCCGCCGGGGAGCGGGCCACCGCCGTGGTGCTCTGGCGCAACCTGGTCACCGACTCGACGGTGGTCGCCACCAACGGCGAGTTCCTGACTGTGGCACCCGCCGCCGGGCAGCCGGCCGAGGAGGTCGACCCGGACGGGCCGATCGACCTCGGCAACACCGGTCGGATCGGCGTCAGCGCCTGGAAGAAGGCCGACCCGTCCACGCCGGTGCCGACCCGGCCGGCCGCGCCGCCGGCGCCGAGCGCGGCACCGTCGTCGGTGAGCCCGCCCGACAGCCGGCTGTGAGCCGAGCCGCTACGACGTGATGTCCTTGCGGGTGAAGCGCCAGAACGCCAACCCCCAGAACAGCGTCGCGTAACTGATCGCCGAGATGCAGCCGCGCACCACATCGTCGGTCTGCACCGGCGTCGACAGCAGTCCCAGCCAGGCGGTGCTGAAGTGGGTGGGCAGGAAGTCGCGCAGCGCGCCCAGGGCGGTGATCTGGTCCAGGATGCTGGACAGGATCCAGAGCAGAACCGCACCACCCACCGCGCCCAGCGCGGCGTCCGTGATCACCGACAGCAGGAACGCCAGGCCGGCCACCACCAGCAGTACGACAGCCAGGTAGCCCAGCACGGCCAGCAACCGCAGCAACCCCTCGGTGGGTTCCAGCTCGGCGGCGACGGTGCTGCGCAGCGGCGACCAGCCGTAGCGCAGGGTGCCGGCCAGCAACGCGGTGCCGGCCAACAGCAGCAGGGCCAGTCCCGAGTACGCGAGCGCCACCACCAGCTTCACAGTCAACAACCGCGCCCGAGGCACCGGGATCGCCAGCAGATACCGCAGGCTGCCCCAACTCGCCTCGCTGGCCACCGTGTCGCCGCAGAACAGCGCGACGACCACCACCAGCAGGAACGACGCCGACACGAAGATCGAGAACAGGGTGAAGTTGAGGCCGCCCGAGGTGGCCAGCTCGACCAGGCTGGCGAACTCGTTGCGACCGTTGTCGTCGTCACCGCCCGAGTCGAACTGGAACGCGATCAGGATGATCAGTGGCAGCAACACCATGAACCCGAGCGCCAACTGGGTCCGTCGCCGGGACGCCTGCCGACGGAACTCCGCCGCGAACGGCATGGTGGCCGACGGCCGGTAGCCACGGGCCTCACCCGCGTCAGTAACAGCCATCACCGGTCACCGCTTCCCCGAGAGTTCTCGCCCACCAGGGCGAGGAACGCGTCCTCCAGGCGCCGCCGAGGCACCACCCGGTCCACTCCGATGCCGGCGCGCACCAGC
>NZ_JBEZFO010000036.1:0-33421 GCF_040649495.1 Micromonospora sp. NPDC048947 | reverse complement strand
AGCGAATGGCGCAAGCGCAATTCGGATTCCGGCGCAAGCGCCGGAGTAGAATTCCGCAAGCGGAATTCAAAAGGCAGGGCAATTCGCGCAAGCGCGAATTGCGAGCGACCGCGCAAGCGCGGTCGCCGAGGCTGGCGGCAAGGGGAGGTGCATCACGCGCGGGCCTGTGTAGGGTTTGAGATTCCTACCCACTACCCCTGCAACGAGAGTGACGGATCGTCGGCCTGACGGAGTGCCGGCCCCACCGCAGTGACGGGCTCCGCTGCGCTCCACCCGAACCCCTCCCCCATTCTCGAAACCTGCCGCTCACGTTCACCAATACCCCGCCAGCATACCCTATGAACCGTGCGAACGGGGCGGGATTCAGCCAAGTATCAACCTGCAAGGGGAAGCTGCGATATGGGTGATGCATCACAGCTGGTAACTGTGTAGAGTCTGGGCCCAGACACCACCACCACCCCGGCCCGCCAGTCACCGCACCGGACTCTCATTCCTATTACGCGCCGCATTCCGCGAAAAGGAGAACACGGGAATGGCCGTGAAACTGCGTGAACACCAGATTGAGGCCGTGGCCGCCATTGTGCGCGGCCTCGATATCCCGCCGGGCGGCATTCCCTGGAATGGTCTGCGCGGGCAGGTGCACGCCGCGTGCGGGACGGGAAAGACCATCATCGCGGCGGCCTCCGCGAAGCGGATTGTGCCCAAGGGCCGCATTCTCGTTGTGGTGCCGACCCTGGATCTCCTGGCGCAGACCGTGAAGGCGTGGAGCGAGGCCGGGCACAAGGGGTCGGCGGTCATGGTGTGCTCGCCCCTGGACGACCTGGAGCTGTGGCACCTGGGGGTCCGGAGCACCACGAACCCCGTGCAGCTGGCCCTGTGGCACAGCGCTGGGCCGGTGACCATCTACGCCACCTACGCGTCCCTGGGCGTGCTGGTGGAGGCGTTCGAGGGCGCCTACGGGCAGAAGCTCGCGCCGGTGGACCTGGCGGTGGTCGATGAGGCGCACCGGACCAGTGGGTCGATGGGTAAGGCGTGGGCGGACATCCACGATCAGACGAAGATCCCGGCGCACCGCCGGCTGTACCTGACGGCGACGCCGCGGATCTGGGAGGAGCGGCTGAACCGCGAGGTCGCCGAAGGGGTACGCGATCCGCTGCCGCGCGAGATGGCGGCCTCCATGGACGACGAGAAGGTCTTCGGACCGGTCCTCTACAAGCTCTCACTCGCGTCGGCCGTGTCGCGGAAGCTGCTGGCGCGGTACCAGATCATCGTTCTGGAGCTGAAGGACCCGGTCGTGACGCCCGAGCGGCTGATGGGCGAGGAGCGGCACACCGAGGAGGTCCGCGGGCAGCGCCTGGGCGCCCTCCAGGCTGCGCTGCTGCACACCATGGAGCAGCACAACCTCCAGACCTGCATCACCTTTCACCACCGGACCATAGAGGCCGCGGCGTACGCGGAGGGCCTGGAGCACGTGGCCAAGCGGCTGCACGCCGACCGGCCCGAGAAGTACCCGGCGGAGATCTGGGCGGACTGGCTGTGCGGCGAGCACGTCCCGGAGCGTCGGCGAGAGGTGCTGGGGAAGTTCGGCTCCACCGCCCGGCGGGCCGTGCTCTCCAACTGCCGCGTCCTGGGGGAGGGCGTGGACATCCGGGCCGTCGACTCCGTGGCCCTGCTGGATCCCAAGGGCGCGCCGCACGACATCGTGCAGGCCATTGGCCGGGCTCTCCGTCAAAAGCCGGGAGAGGGAAAGCTTGCCTCTTTGATCGTTCCGGTATTCCTTCAGCCCGGTGAGCAGCCGGAGGACATGTTCACATCGGGCTCGTATCGGCCCTTGGTGAAGGTATTGGAAGGTCTGCGCGCTCACGACGAAGAGGCAATCGAGCTGCTTGCGATCCCTCAGGAGCCGCAGAAGGACATCGCGCAGCCGTCCGAGTACATCGGCACTCCGCCCGAGGAGGGCGAGGAAGAATCCCGTCTCCTGCTTCGTTTTGCCGCACCGCGTGACCCGGTGATGGTCGCCGACTGGGTCAGCTTCAACGTGATCGACACGGAGCGGCAGGACTGGGCGCGCGGCTGGACGAAGCTGAAGGCGTACGTCGAGCGGGTCGGGAACGCGCGAGTGCCGTACGGACATCGGGAGGGTGCGACGCCTCTTGGGCAGTGGGTGGCGGAGCAGCGGCGGGCCTACGCGGCTGGGGAGATGAGCGGGCGGCGCGCGCAGCGGCTGGAGAAGTTGGGCATGGTCTGGTCGGTCGTTGATGAGCGGTTCCAGGAGAACCTTCAGGCCGCCAAGGCGTACTACGAGCAGCACTGGACGCTGTGCGCGCCTCGGACCGCGACGATGCTGGACCGGCCCATCGGGCAGTGGCTCGCGAACCTCCGCCGACCTGGCGCGCTGGCTGGCAAGCCGGAGTGGGAAGCCGCGTTGAAGGAGATCGACGAGGACTGGAACCCGTCATGGCCGGCCGAGTGGCAGCGGCACTACGCGGTGGTGCGAGAGATGCTCGCGGAGGAGACCATCCTCGCGTACGTCGAACCCGGGGTCACCGTGCACGGGATGGACATCGGCAAATGGCTCGCCCGGCAACGCCAGCCCGAAGTCTGGGCAGCGCTGGCCGACGGGCAACGCGAACGCCTGGAGACCATCGGCGTCATCCCACACTCGCCCGGGCTGGAGGCATCGGTGAAGCCGTCCACGGCTCCCAGGAACACCTTCGAGCGGGGCGTAGCAGCCCTGGCCCAGTACAAGGCTCGCACCGGCTCCCTGACCGTACCCAGGGGACACGTCGAGCGGCTCGAGGGCGGCACCGAGGTGAAGCTCGGAGTGTGGATCATGAATCAGAAGGGACGCCGCGCGAAGCTGACCCCCGACAAACTCGCCACACTCGCCGAGCTGGGATTGGAATGGGCGCAGCAGGGTTAAAGAGTGGGGTAATTTCTTGGTTAAGCAGTATCGGGTCCTGGCGTGAAGGTGCAGGGAATGGCGTCTGAGGAAGAGCTGTTCGCGTCCGTCGACGCTCTGTTGGACGAGGAGCCGCAGCTCCCGCCTCCGGCGGAGCGTGCCCGGCTGCGTGAGGCCGCCGGCATCACGCAGGCCCGCCTCGCGACCGCGTTGAAGACGACGACCCAGTCGGTGAAGAACTGGGAGAACGGCCGGAGCGAGCCGAAGTCGCCGCGTCTGGATGCCTACCAGCGGCTGCTGAACGGGTGGGCGGCGAAGTATCCCGGCCGCGGTTCAGCCTTGGCTGTCACGCCGGCGGCGTCCAGTGAACCGGCAGCATCCGGGGTGGAGACGGCAGACACCCCGCAGGATCTCACCGTTCCAGCCATCGAGCTGGCACGTCCCGCCACCCGGCCGGCTGTGACATCGCGGCGTCCGGCAGTGAAGAAGGCGGCGAAGCCCGCAGCCGATCCGCGTTTCCCGCACGGCCCACTTGCCGTGCTGGACGGTGACGGCTCCGCGTACGGCGTCGACGGGATCGTGCTGGACTGCCCGGCGACCACGGTGGTGGAGCTGGTGGAGTGGACGCTGCGCGAGTCCGGCCTCGGTGCGCCGAAGCTCAACCGCTACGGCAAGGACTCCGACCCGCTGATCGTGCTCACCGCCGCAGCCGCCGTAAAGCTCGGGCTGCCCGAGCGCCTGGAAGGCCACGAGCAGCGCCGCTCGCTGCGCCTTCCGGAGGACCACCCGGTCGTCAAGCAGGTAGCGAAGGCCAAGTGGCAGCTCACGCAGCGCGGTTTCGGCCCCTGGGCGCGGATCTACCGCAAGGCCCAGGGGCGCGAGCGGCAGTGCGTGCAGCTGGCGATCCTGTCCTGGGACGCCCTCGATGAGCGGTCCTGGCCCGGCGTCACGGAGATGGAGCCGGCCGACATCGCCCGCGTCCTCGGGGTGTACGCCCAGCGGGTCATCACCCCACGCGGATCCACGGCCGTCTCCGGACTGGAGCTGATGACGGCCATGCGCCCGCCGACGAAGCCGGAGCGCGATGAAGAGACCGGCAACTGGATCTCCGGCTACAACCCCGGCAGCTTGGGGACCGAGCCGATGGACCCGGCGCCACCGGAGGCCACTCCCGAGCACCCGGTCGTCGTGAACAGCGGCTGGACCGGCGGATTCCTCAACGAGGAGGCGTACCAGTGGGTGCGGTCGGTGGACACGCTCTCCGATGAGGAGTGCATGCTGCCCTTCGCGGTCGGCCTCGACCTCAACACTGCCTTCCTCGCCGCCGCGGCCCGCCTGGTCGTCGGCCTCAGCGCTCCCGACCACTTCCACAACGTCAAGTTCAACCCCAAGATCCCCGGGAGCTGGCTGGTCGACCTCTCCCACATCGAGCTGGACCCGCGCCTGCCCTCCCCGTTCACGCCGGACGGCTCCCGTCCGACAGGCCCGGCCTGGTACCAGACACACACCCTCGCCTACGCCCAGGAACTCGGCCACGACGTCCACCCGATCGAGGCATACCTGCGCCGCGAGACCGGCGCGTACCTAGACCCGTGGCACGACCGCCTCAAGAACGCATACGTCGACACCCTCGCCGACCTCGGCGTCACCAAGGACCTGGACGACCGCCAGTTCCTCACCGCGATGGAGCAGCACAAGCAGGCCGACCCGGCCCTGGCCGCCGTCCTGGCCGCCATCAAGGCCACCGTGAAGGGCGGCGTCGGCAAGCTCCGCGAGCGCCCGCAGGGCCGCCACTACAAGGATGGCGAACGGTGGCCGGCCCTCGAGCGGCCGACCTGGCGCCCCGACATCCGCGCCGCCGTCATCTCCAAGGCCCGGGTCAACATGCACCGCAAGCTGCTGAACATGTCCCGGATGACCGGACTGTTCCCGCTCGCCGTGCTGTCCGACTGCGTCGTCTACCCCTCGCCGGGCGCTTCGCCGCTCGACTTCCTCCCATACGCCGCGTCCGGCAAGCCGCAGCCCGGCGGCTTCCGCCTCGGGCCCACGCCCGGCCTGGCCAAGCTGGAAGGCGTACAGGAGATGCTCTGGGCAATCGACCTCATGGAGCAGGGCCTCAACCCGGCCCGACACATCAAGGGCGGCGCCGCCGTCCTGGACGAAGGCGAATAGACCGTGGCCGGAGAGATCGAGGACGCGATCGAGCGCGCCGACCGCGAGGCGTTCACCAAGGACCCACCCAAGACCCTCAAGGGCCAGATCGGCTTCCTGCTCAAGCAACTCGGCAGCGCGAAGGCCGTCGCGCAGGAGATCGGCGTCACCGCCGACTCCGTCAACCGCTACCGCCGCGGCGCCCGCAAACACGCCCGCGCCGACATCGCCGCGAAGATCGACGACACCGTACGGCAGCGGTGGCAGCCGCTGGTACGCAAGCGCCGGCAGAAGAAGGCCGCCACCACCGGCGGGATCACCGTGGAAACCCGGGCCCGGTTCGGCTACACGGCACCGGTCGGCACGACCGAAGACGGACGGTTCCGCAGGCTCACCGTGCACCTCCCCCCGCGCTACGCACGACGCCTCTTCGAAGCCCGCAACACAGGCGCCAGCGACCAGCAGATGCGTGGGATCATCGCCGAGGGACTCAAAGAGATCTACTTCCAAGACGGCGGAGCTCGCGCCACAGGACTCTCCGACGTCACCCTCAACGACATCGACTACCTCGACCTCGACTACTAACCTTCTACCTGCATCGGGGACAGCAGCAGCCCGTTGTGACTGCGCGCTTGACTTGGCGGATGAGCGCTGGAGCTGGCGCAGCAGCGCACGCGCGGTTACCGGCTGCCCTCCACAGATGTGATCAGTTTTCCAAGGGCCTCCAAGGCGCCGAGCGAAGCTCCCCGGGCCAGCAGAGCTGAGAGGATCCAGGCCCCGTCGAGTGGTGCGTGCGTGCGCAGGCCAACAAGAATGTCCTTGGCCCGGTCGCGCCCGAAGCCAGAGCTATAGGCGTTGTTCCCATAGAAGTGCAGCTGCTCAACAGCTTCGGCCAGTTGAGAGTCAATGCCGACGGGCGGGACGTTCGGGCGGGTCAGATCCACAGCCTGCGCCACGGCTGCCCATCCGGACAACGCGACATCACTCGCCTCAACGACGGCCACGGCAGTTTCCTGGGCGAACCGATGAGCCGTGCACATCATCCGCAGATCGGGCCAATACGCCATCAGCGGTCCGTGCGAGAGGTTCCCCGCTCTCGGCGTGCTCTGCTGGTACCGCCCGATGAAGGGGGCCAGCCCTGGTACATGATCGGCATCGACACCGAAGTCGCTGGTCAGGAAAGCCCAAGTCGTTCCTGGCACGCACATCGAGTCTGTCCATTCGGCCGCCAGGGTTACGGCCTCTCGCAGGTCGCGATCTGGTGCGTAGGGCACCCAGGCTGCCTGATAGCGCGGCTCCCCAGCTTCCGACATCACAGCTCCATTCGTCCCGTGCGCCAGGCACCACAGCGCCCCCGTTGCGCATCGGCAGCGAGGTGCAGCTTCATGCTGCCGCAGGACCTAGGCATGCAATGGGAGGCACGCAGGCCACGAGTTCTGCCGTCACACGCAGCACGCCCGAGTCAATCGTGCTCCGCTCGAGGCGGAGCGCTTCAGTTGGTGAGGCCTGCCCACTGAAGCGCTCAGTCACAGCCCGACGAATCAGACAGTCAGCTCGCCATGGCAATGGGCGGCCATCCAAGACGTGCGGGATATTTCTGTCAACTTGGCAGCGGCGAAGTGGACTTAGGTTGGCTTGACTGTCCGTATGCAGGCGACGGACGGTGCTGTTCGAGGCGGAGGCGATGCAGCCGTTGATGTCAGCCGGATCGAGGTGCGTTTTCGAGACCCGTTGGAGCGCGCGCTCCAGGTCTCGTGGCTTGAGGCTGCGCAGGACATCGTTTTCGAGAGTTGTCCTGCGGTACGGCCGTTTCCCGTTCGGTACGGGCGTCGCGTTGCTCCGGGCTGGTGGTGGTCGTCAACCAACGGGCGGCTGGTGGCGTACGGGTCCGGTGTCATGCGGACCCAGCTGATGCTGAT
Organism: Micromonospora sp. NPDC048947; assembly: GCF_040649495.1. Taxonomy (NCBI): domain Bacteria; kingdom Bacillati; phylum Actinomycetota; class Actinomycetes; order Micromonosporales; family Micromonosporaceae; genus Micromonospora; species Micromonospora sp. NPDC048947. Next base: position 26,449 of record NZ_JBEZFO010000036.1, on the reverse strand, counting down.
GGACTGGGATCCGGCGGTGGTGGCGCTGGCCTGCCGGCCGGTGGAGCTGGTGTGGCGTGAGAACGGGCGCGGCGTCGGGCATGCGCCGCAGTTGATGGCCAGGCTGAAGGACGGCAGTGGCCTGCTGGTCGACTGTACGGGGCGCAGCGGGCCCTCTGCCCGGTTGGCTGAGCGGGCGAGGGTGGTGGCGGCTGCTGCGGAGGCGGTGGGCTGGCACTATCGCCTCGCTGGGCCGCCGAATCCCGTGCTGGTGGCCAATGTGCGGTGGCTGGCGGGTTACCGGCATCCCCGGCACGCCGCAGGGCCGTGGATGCCGACTCTGATGGAGGCGTTCAGCAGTCCGCGGCCGGCGGTGGAAGTGGTGCGGGAGCTGGGTGACCCCATCGCCGTCTGGCCTGTGGTCTTTCACGCCCTGTGGAGCGGTGTGCTGCGGGTGCGGCTGGATGAACCTCTGCACGAGCGTGTCGTCGTCTCGGCAGCGCGGCAGGAGGCCGAAGCAGCGTGACGCAGGCGGTTGTCGAGGTCGGAGCGCGTCTTCGCTACGACGGGCGGGTGTGGACGGTCGCCGTGCTGGAAGGTGCCCGGGCCACGCTGGTGACCGACGAGGGTGCCTCGGCGGTGGTGCTGCTGCCGTATCTGTTCGCCGACCCTTCTTTCGGAGTGGAAGGCGGGCGGGCGCCGGGGAGAGTGGTGCCGTTCGGGCTATGGGAGGCATTGCCGGAAGAGGTGCGGGAGCGGGCGCAGGCGTGGGAGCGGCATGTGCGGGAAGTGGAGACCGGCTTTCCTGAGGCAGTCGGGCAGGGCCGTCCGCGTGAGCAGTTCGATCCGGCGGCGCGGAGCCTGGCGCAGCGGGAGCAGGCGAAGGCCGAGGAGCTGACGGCGGCGGGCTGGTCGGCGAGTGTGGCGACGGTGCGCCGGATGCGGGCGCGCTACCGCAGCGAGGGCCTGTGGGGGCTGGTGGATGGCCGGGCAGTGAAGGAGCGGTCCGCGGTAGGGCGGGCCGATGAGCGGGTGGTCGCTGCGATCAGGAGAGTGCTGGAGGAGCAGCGGGAGCGGTCGACGGGCACGCTGGTGCGGCTGCGCCGCCGGGTGGGGTGGCTGCTGGAGGAGGAGTACGGCGCGGGGGTGGTGGCTCTGCCGCCGGTGTCGACGTTCAACCGGCTGGTGCACGCGGTGGCCGATGGGCAGGGGCTGCTGGGGACTGCGGCGCAGCGGCGGTGGCATGTGTCGCGGCCGGCGCCGCCGTTCACGCCGACGGTGGCGATGCGGCCGGGTGAGCTGGTGATGCTGGACAGTACGCCGCTGGACGTTATGGCGGTGCTGGACGACGGTGTGGCTGGCCGGGTGGAGCTGAGCATCGCGCTGGATGTGGCGACGCGCAGTATCTGCGCGGCGGTGCTGCGGCCGGTGGGCACGACGTCGGTGGACGCGGCGATGCTGCTGGCGCAGATGGTGGTGCCGGCGGCGATGCGGCCGGGCTGGGACGCGGCGCTGTCGATGCAGCGGTCGGTCATCCCGTATGAGCGGCTGGTGGCGTTGGACGCGCGGCTCGAGGGGGCGGCTGCCCGGCCGGTGATCATGCCGGAGACGGTGGTGGTGGACCAGGGCCGGGTGTACGTGTCGGCTTCTTTTGTCTCGGCGTGCGAGAGCCTGGGGGTGTCAGTACAGCCGGTGCCGCCGGCGAACGGTCCGGCGAAGGGGAACGTGGAGCGGACTTTCCGCGCCATCTCCGACGGGTTCAGCCAGTACCTGCCGGGCCATACCGGCTCGGACGTGTCGCAGCGGGGCGCGGCCGCGGAGCGGGATGCCTGCTGGAGTCTGGCGCAGCTTCAGGAGTTGTTGGACGAGTGGGTCATCTGCGGGTGGCAGGAGCGCGCGCATGAGGCGCTGCGGCACCCGATGCTGCCGCGGGTCGCCGTCTCCCCGAACGAGATGTGGGCGGCGCTGGTGGCGGTGACGGGGCATGTACCGGTGCCGTTGTCCGCCGACGACTACGTCGAGCTGCTGCCTGTGCGGTGGCAGGCCGTCAACGATTACGGCATCCGCTTCGGCTACCGCACCTACGACCACCCCGGCCTGAACCCCTACCGGCGCCGCCGCTCACCGCGGGCGGACAAGAACGGACGGTGGGAGGTCCACCACAACCCCTATGACCCGAACCGGGTGTGGGTGCGCCTGCCCGAGGGCTGGCTCGAGGTGCCGTGGGTCCACGCGGCGGCGGTCCGGCGCCCGTTTACCGCGTTCACCTTCGACCACGTCCGCCGCACTGTGGAACGCCGGCATGGCCGTGAAGAGCACGAGGCGGCGATCGCCCAGGCACTCGATGCGCTGCTGCGCCGTGCCAGCCAGGGACTGGGCAGCAGGCGAGAGCGAACGGTAGCCGCCCGGGCCCAGGCTGCCGCGCAGATGACCGATCACTCCCCCGCCACCGCCCCGCAGCAGTGGCCTGCACCTCTCGCGCCGGGGGCCTCGTTCGGGCTGCCCGGTTCCTTCACCGTCCCGCTCAGGGATGCCGACAGCTGGGACACCGACGACAGCCTGGACGACATCGAGGACGACCCGGACGGCGAGGACTACCTTCTCGCCGCCCTCGCCGACGGCCAGGACGCCGCGGCAGACCATGCGGATGAGGCCGAAGCATCCAGGCCGACGGGCGAAACGGACCGGGACCAGGCCGCTGAGCAGACGCTGGACGCCGCCGGGGCGGGCGGCATGCGCATCTACGACCCGTACCAGGAGGCCCAGGCATGGTGACGACGGCGCAGCCCACCACCACGAGCACGTTCAGTCCGCTGACCACGTGGGACGGGTGGCAGCAGTTCGTCGACACCCCGCACGCCCCGGCACGGGACGCCGGCGACCAGAAGTGGACGCTGGAGCAGCGGGAGGATTACCACGCGCGGTTCGTGGTGCTGAAGACCCCCGCGATGGACGCCATCTCCACCGCGGTACGCCGCCTGCTGCTGCTCAACCGCGGCCAGCAGGGCGGAGCCCGGCGCGGACTGATCATCTCCGGGCCGGCCACCACCGGGAAGACCACCGCGATGCAGCAGCTCGGGCGCACCGTGGAACTCGCCGACCGGCGCCGCCACCCGAACCAGGAGGGGCGGCTGCCGGTGCTGTTCATCACCGTGCCGCCGTCCTCCACCCCGAAGATGCTCATCAGCGAGTTCGCCCGCTTCCTGGGCCTGCCGACGCTGGAGCGGATGAACCAGATCCAGATCACCAACGCCGTGTGCGAGCTGCTGTGCGAGATGGGCACCCAGCTGGTCCTGGTCGACGACGTGCACCTGATGGACACCCGCAGCCGGGCCGGCGCCGAGACCTCCGATCAGCTGAAGTACCTCGGCGAGCGGATCCCGGCGACCTTCGTCTACTCCGGCATCGACGTCGAAACCTCACCGCTGCTGACCGGCGTGCGCGGCTCCCAGCTCGCCGGCCGATTCAAAATCGTGCGCAATCAGCCACTGCGCTACGGCAGCGACGCGGACAAACAGATCTGGCACGACCTGGTGCGCAGTATGGACAGCGCCCTGCGGCTGCGTCGGCACCGGCCCGGCACGCTGGTCGCGCACGCCGCCTACCTGCACGCCCGCACCGGCGGACGCATAGGCAGCCTCTCCCACCTCATCCGCGAAGCCGCCCTGGTGTCCCTGCTGGACGGCACCGAGAAGATCACCAAGAAACTGCTCGAACAGATCGAGCTCGACACAGCCGCCGAACAACGGGCCCGGGCACCACACCGCCGCCGGATGCCCTCGCAACGCCAGCCCTGACCGGCGGGGTCTGTCCCAACCGTCCGTCCCGATCCCTCGTTTGGCCTCTGCTCGGATGCCAGTGCATCCGAGCCCGCTAGGAACGGCCTCTGCTCCCTGATGCACGACTCTCCTCCACCACAGCCGCAGCCGCCGCGTACGGCTGCGGCACGACCGGGATCGGTGCGGCTGGCGCCGTTGCAGGGCGAGACGAACCTGTCGTACCTGGACCGGCTGGCCGACCGCTACCGGCTCGGCGTCAGAGACCTCATCCCAGCCCTCGTCCAGGTCGGAGGGGGCCTGTTCAAGGGCTACCGGACGGACGGCGAGGTCTACCTCAACGCCGAAGCCCGCGCCCGCGTCTCCGCGTTCTGCCGTGTGCCCGAGGAGACCCTTCAGCGGGCCCTGCCCGCTTGGACCGCCCAAGAACCCGTATCGCCGGACGGGGCGGGCGTGGCCGGGCGGTTCCGCTTCGGCAGCGTGGTGCCGGCCGCAGGGGAAGGCTGCCGGCTGTGCACAGCCGCGCGCACCGGACGTACCAGGACCGTACGGCTCTATCTGCAGCCGCACACGCGCGCGTGTCCGCGCCACCGGCGCTGGATGCTCGGCACCCACTGGATCGACGGCGCACCGGCGGGCACCGAGCAGATCGACCTGACGGGACTGCCGGAGATGCTCGTGGCGCATCGGCGGCATTTGGACCTGCTGCGCCATCGGCCGGACGCCGCTCGTGCGTTCGAGGTCGCGCACGCCGTGGTCGTCTCCTGGTGGGCGCAGCAGTGGCCCGAAGAAGAGCAGTGGCCGCGCCGAGCGCTGCGACTCGCACCGCCGGGCACCGATCCCGGGTGGTGGCGGCTGCTGGCCAGGGACGCGGTCACCTACCCCGAGACCGTCGCCCTCACCTCGGTCCTCACCGACGAACGCACCAGACAGCGGCTGCTCACCGACACCGGCCGCCATCTGCCCCACACGCTTGCCCACACCCCTGCCTTGGTCGCCCAGTTGGCGCGGGCCACGAAGCGGCCGTGGCTTGCCGAGCGGATCGCCTCGACCTCAGCCGGTCCGCTGCTGCTCTGGGCACAGCACTGCGTACGAGCCGACGCGGACGCAGCCGTCACCGACCAGCTGTGGACACTGCACATGGCGCACCGGCCCCGCCCCATCGCCCGCGAACTCACCGCCTACCGCGACGCCCCGCAGCGGCCGGAGAAGACCGCAGGCGGTACGCGGCTGCACCTGGGGCTTCGCCACAGGTCGGATCAGGCGTTCACGACCGGTCTGGCGCACGCCCGTGCCTACGCCGCCGTCCACGGCCACCTCGCCGCACCGATCCACAGCCGCTTCAACGGCTTTGCACTGGGCCGATGGCTGTCCAATCACCGGAAATTCCCCGCGATGCCACCCGAACACGTCGCCGCCCTGGAGGCGCTGGATCCGTGGTGGCGGCCGCCGTGGACGGTGATGTGGCAGCGCTTCTACTACCAAGCCCGCGACCACGCCCGCGACCGGGGCGGCCTGCGACCCGAGCACGGCTTCCCCACCACCAGCTTCGGCCTGGGCGAATGGCTGTACAACCAGTGCACCGGCTACGACGACCTGCACCCTGCGCAGCAACGCCTCCTGGCCGACATCGGCCTCACCCGCGAAGCCGTACGGGCGGCCCGGCCCCGCCGCAAGCACATGGCCACCCACTTCCAGCACGCCCTCGCCTGCGCACGCGCCTTCGCCGACGCCCACGGCACGCTGGTGAACGCGACCACCGACACCGTCCAGGACGGACTGAAGCTGGGACAGTGGCTGTCCAATCAGCGCAGCAAAGACCGCGCCTACCAGCACCGCCACGGCACCCCCTCACCCCGGGCGCTGGCGCTGTCGGCGATCGATCCCTGGTGGAACCCGCCCTGGACACTGGAATGGCAGCGCTCCTGGCACCAGGCGCGCACCCACGTCCAAGACGGCCACGTCCTGGACGCTGCAGCCGGGTTCCCCAGTATCAGCAGCGCGCTGGCCACGTGGCTGACCACCCAGTGCGCCCAGTACGGCACACTCCAGCCCGACCAGCAGGACCTACTCGCCCGCATCGGAGTCACCCCGGACCGGGCCCGCGGCGCCGCCGCACGGCCCGCCGAGCGCGAGGCCGACTTCGCCGTCGGCCTTGGCTACGCACGCTCCTACCACTCGGCACACAACACCCTCGCTGCCGCGATCAGCACCGTCCACGACGGGTTCGAGCTGGGGCAGTGGCTGCGCCGGCAACGCCAGTACGCCCGAACCGACGCCGACCGGGGCGCACCCCAGTCTGTCGCCGCGCAGGCGCTGACTGCCGTCGATCCGTGGTGGCGCCCGCCCTGGAGCCTGGCGTGGCAGCGTGCCTGGCAGCACATCCACGACCAGGTCAAGGCCGGCCACCGGCTCGACGCCGACCGCCACTTCCGCAGCTTCGCCCCCACCCAGCGGGCCTGGCTACGCCTCCAGCGCACCCGCTACGACGACCTCCACCCCGACCAGCAGCGCCTCCTCGCCGGCATCGGCCTCACCCGCGAAGCCGCCCGCACCCGACCCATCACCCCGTACGCCGAGACCGCACTCGCCCATGCCCGCGCCTACGCAGCCGCCCACCACACCCTCGCCGTTACCCACTCCACCGTCCACGACGGCTTCCCCATCGGCCGCTGGCTCAACGACCAACGCCAACAAGGCCGACGCGACACCACCCCCAACGCCCGCCACCAGGCCCTCACCGCGATCGACCCGTGGTGGAACCCTCCCTGGGACCTCGCCTGGCAACGCGCCTACACCCGCGCCCGCACCACCCAGGACCGCCCCGGCGGCCCGCCGTCCGACGTACGCGCGTGGACCACCGCACAACGCACAGCCTGGGATCGTCTACGACCCGAGCAGCACCCGCTCCTGACCGAACTCGGGATCACGCCCAGCACCGGGGACCCCGCCAACCAGTCCCGCAGAACCAGCCGCGCCTACCCGCCCAGCCCCGGGCTCACCCACGCACGCGAATACGCCCAGACCCACGGCCACCTCTCCCCCAGCGCAGACACCCAGCACGACGGCTTCCCCCTCGGCAGATGGCTCGTACAAACACGCCGCAAAGCCCGACAAGGACGCCTCTCCCTCACCACCACCCGCATGCTGGAAACCATCGATCCCTGGTGGAACCCACCCTGGCCCCACACCTGGCAACGCACCTACCACCAAGCCCGCGAGCAGCACGACGCCGGCCAGGACCACTCACCCACCATCCAGCGGTGGGCCGGCAGACAACGCACCGGCTGGAACACCCTCCATCCCGACCAGCAGAAACTTCTCTCCGCCATCGACATCCACCCTGCGTGAACTGACGTGGCCACCGCTGCCCGACCCGGGGCACGCCCGACCGCCCTTTTCGGCTCTCCCGGAAAAACCCAAAAAAGATCCGGCATCGAGGTCACGCAACGGGGCCCTCATAGGCACTCACCCTTCGAAAGCCGAACCCACACCCATCGGGAGCCTCAGCGATGTCGGAGTATCAAATTGCAGTCCTCGCCGCCGGGGCCGCGTATCTCGCAAGCGTGCTGCGGATGTGGATCCGGGTGCACAGCCGCACCAGCATGGCCCGCACCCGCAGCCGACATCGCAGCGAGATGATCCGGGGACTGCCCATGGGCAGCCGGGTCATGGACGAACACGACAAGATCACCGTTGAAGTGGGCGGCGGACCGCAGGCGACTGAGAGGCAAGGGGGCGGCAGTGTCATCGTGGGTGAATGAGTGGTCGGCACAGGCAGCCTGCCGGACCGCGGATTCGGACGAGTTGTTTGTGCAGTCCGCGGCACAGAGCCGCCACAAGGCGGTGTGCACCAGCTGCCCCGTGAGAACTGAGTGCCTCGCCGACGCGCTCGACAATCGAGTCGAGTTCGGCGTGTGGGGCGGCATGACCGAACGCGAACGGCGCGCCCTGCTTCGCAGGCGTCCCACCGTCGCGTCCTGGCGCGCGCTGCTGCAGAGCGCACGTATCGAGTACGAGCAAGGCACCGGGCTGCTTGTCGAAGAACGACCCAGGCAGCCCAAGGAGCAGCAGGGTCTGTCACCGGAACAGGAACAGCAGTACGGAGCCCTCTTCCGGATCCGCTTCGTACCGACCGTCGGGTTCCTGATCGCCACCGGCGCGGGCCGGCACGACGCTGAGGACGCCACGCAGAGCGCCTTCGTGCAGCTGGCCCGGGCATGGGAGTCGGTGACGCACCCCGAGGCCTGGCTGCGGACCACCGCCTGGCGCATGTGGCTCAAGGCCAAGGGCAAAGAAAGAACCTGGTCCCTGGATCCCGCCGACCTGCCCGAAGCCGGTGTGCCTGACCCTTGCGGCGACATCGCCGAGCAGGTCGATCTCGTCCAGTTGCTGCGGCGGCTTCCTGTTCTGCAGCGCACGGTAATGGCCTTCGAGATCGACGGATCCACGCCAGCACAGACCGCCGAGGCTCTGGGAGTGCCCAGTGCCAACGTCCGCCAGAACCTGCGCCGGGCGCGTCACAGTCTTGAGCGCATGCTCCAGGAACAGGACGAAGGAGGTGCACTGTGAGCAACTCGCCCAGGCGCAGTGCCGCCCAGCCAGTAGACGGCGTGCTGGCCTCCGCCATGCAGCGCCTGACCAACGCGTTGGAGGCGACCACGGATATCAACGGCAGGCTGACAGCCGCCTTGTACGCCGCCGTGCTTCCCCCCGCGCCTCCCGTCAAAGCCTCGATCGACACCTACCTCGACCACGGCCGGCAGGAACTGCAGGCAGCGCTTGAGGCCACCACAGACGTCGAGAGCCACCTCATCCTGGCCCTGCAGGAAATCGACCTCGATCCGCAGACCGGCAGCACCAGCGACGAGTAAGCACACAGACACAGCCGATAGACCTGACCTCACCGGCCTCACCACCATCGGTATCCACCCGGCTACCTGATCACATCCCCCGACCTGTGCCGGGGCGGCGCCGGGGTCAGGCACGATATACGGGTGAGTGACGCGCGTTTCTTCAATGACGAGCCCTTCCTTGACGACGAGGGGCCCGACCTGCTGGGGCGTGAACAGTACGCACGGCATGCCGTGGAACTGCTGGGGCGCGTCCGTGCCCAGACCGAGACCGGCGTGCTAGCGCTGATCGGTCCCTGGGGCTCCGGCAAGTCGTCGGTCCTGGGCAAAGTGATACGTCTCCTACAGGGCCAGAACGATCTCGGGACTTGGCTGGTTGCCGAGCTCAATCCATGGCTGTACTCCGATCTGGAATCGCTGACCGCAGCACTGTTCAGCGAGATCCGAGCCGCTCTACCCAAGGAAGAACGCTGGTCGGAAGTCCGCCAGAGGATCGGTGGCTTCGGGCAGGCCATCAGCCCCCTGGGCAAGCTCACCGCGCTAGCAGGTCTGGACTCCGAGGGCCTGGTCAAGGCCTTCAGCGACCGCATCAGCGGAGACACCAGTGCGTCGGCCTCCAAGCGCAAGGCCGAGGATGCACTACGGCAGGCAGGCCAGCCCGTCCTGGTCGTCATGGACGACCTGGACCGCCTCACCCCCGACGAACTGCTCCTGGTCTTCAAGCTGGTGCGTCTGGTGGGCCATCTGCCGAACGTCTACTACCTGATCAGTTTTGACGAGCAGACACTCCTGGACGTCCTGCAGCGCAGTGACCTCGTGGGAAACAGCGAGGCCAGGGCCCGCGAGTTCCTCGAAAAGATCATCCAGGTACGGCTCGACCTTCCCGCGTTCCGCGAGCGCGACGCGGCCGCCATGAGCATCCGCGCGCTCAACGCCCTTCTGGATTCCCACGGCCTGTCCATGACACCGGGCGAGGAGCGACGCTTCTCCGATGCCTACTTCCGGCACCTGCAGGCCAGTCTGCAGACACCTCGGGCCGTCAAACGCTACTTCGGGCAGGCCGACGCCACCCTCGGTTCCCTCGCCGGAAATGTGGACCTGGTCGACTTCCTCATCGTCACCTTCCTGCGCACCAACGAGCCCGGCGTCTACCGGCTCCTGAAGCGGCACCGCGCCGTACTGACCGGCACCAGCATCGACCCGGCCCATAGGCACAGCGCACAGCAGCCCGGCGAGCGAGCCGAACGCTGGCGCAGCCGCCTGCGCGAAGCCGGCGTGGTGGAAGAGCGCGTCGAAGGTGTACTCAACCTGCTGGCCCTGCTGTTCCCTACCGTCCAAAAGGACCTCGGCAACGGTAGCGACGCGAAAGCCGCCGCCCAGCGCCGCGGGATCGGCAGCGCCGACTACTTCGACCGGTACATGGTCTTCGGCGTCCCCGACGACGACCTTCCCGAAGCCATCTTCGACCAGGCCCTGGCCCAGCTGACCGCCGACGCACCTGGAGAGGAAGCAGCCGAACTGCTGCTCCGCCTCCGTGACGACACCCACCGCATCACGCGCCGAATCGAGCAGCGCCGCAGCGCCGGCATTCGCCTCCCTGCTGCTGCGTTGCTTAGGGCCATGGCAGACAGTTACGGGCAGCTGACCGCCGAACCGGAAATGATGGGGCTGGTCAACAGCGGCATGAGCCTGCAGTTCCTGGCCCGGGACCTCCTCACCGACCTCCCACCAGAACAAAGGGCCCCGGTCCTGGCCGCCATGGCCGCCACCCCCGACGGAGCGGTCCTGGCCGTCCGGACCCTGCACCGCGTCACCAACCCGGACAACAACGACTCCGAGGAAGTACAGACCGCCGAAGACTGGTCTCTTCAGGCCCGCGACGCCGTAACCGAGCAGATCGCCCAGCATCTCGCACCCACGACGGGCAGACCTGCTGAGGAACTTACCGAGTCCGACACCGACCTGATCTGGATGTGGCGCCACACCCACCCCGACAGCCTGCGCCCCTGGCTCCGCCAACGCCTCGACAACAGATGGGAACCGCTCCCCCTCCTGGGTAAACTCCTCCACCCCGCATCACGCCCGCACCGCCTGATCGACGAAAGCGTCCTGGCCGGCCTCGACGCAATGTTCGGGCTCGACGACCTCTACACACGCCTGCACCCCCTCCTCCAGACCCAGACCAGCAACAACTCCGCCGACGAACACCACGCCAACATCCTGCAAGCACTCCGCGAGCACCGCCCCGCCACCGGCCAGACTCCACCCTCAGACTCCGGCACCACGGCATGACCCCGCGCCCGAAGAACACCCCGTCCGCGTTTCGAGTAGCGGCCCACCCCATCTGCACGCCACCCAAACAACCTGCACAACCCCAGGCCAAGAACCTGCAAAACCTCAGCAAGCCACGCTCAGCAGCACCAACAACGGCCCACTACAACTGAGAAACCCCCAGCTCAGAACACGCACACTGCGCACAAAAGATGACCCACGACAATGCGGGTGCGCGCCTTCGGGTTTTGCGTGGTGCGCCAGTTGCGGGGCGTGGCGGTCATGTAGAGGCGGTGCGCGGCCGGGATGGCGCGGTCGTCGTGAATGAGTGCCCAGCGTTTGTCCCAGTCGCCGCTGGTGCGATGGGCTTCGTCAGCCAGGGCGAAGACCCAGGGCGGCAGCTGTTCGCCGCGGTGGGCCTCAGCGATGGTGGGCAGGGAGGCGTAGGTGGCGAAGACCGCGATGCGTCCTCCCCCGGCGACACGGCGGGCCAGCACCCGGGCACTTCCGGTGAGCAGCAGATGGCCGCGCAGGCTGCGGTCGTGGACACCCGGCAGTGAGCAGACGCCGATGAGCTGGTCGAAGCCGCCGTCGGCCAGCCAGCGAGCCGCCGTCTGGGTCAGGAGTTCCAGGGTCGGGACGAGGACGAGGACGGGGCCGCGCTCAGCGAAGTGCTCCGCGACGCGCTTGCCGATGAGGGTCTTGCCGGTGCCGCAAGCGGCGATGATGGTCGCGGCCGCGTGCCGCGTCCCGCTCAGGGCGTCAACTCCTGCAGCGACGGCTTCTCGTTGGTGGGGACGCAGCTCAACACGGCCCGGCATGTGACGCGCTGACTCCCTCCTAGTGAAACTGCGTGCCCGCGGGGCACCTTCACCAGCCTGTTTGCAGTGGAAAGCCTGGCAGCTTTGCCACAGGGTCCGGCCGACACTGACCGAAGCTGCTCTTTCTTTTCTTCGCGCGTGCGTAAGAGGTCGCCTCCGGGACCGGGTGTGCGCCAGATGGGACTGTTTCGTCAGCCCGGGCTGCCTGCCGAGGGGCAGCGGGAGTTAGATGAAGCCGCAGCCAGACACCCCGGAAGGAGCGCCGCCGTGGCGGAGCAGCGAGACGAATGGCTCGGGCGGCGCCGGATGCACCTGCGGCTGCGGTTTCTGCAGGGCGAGTCCACCGGCTCGTACGTGACGCGGCTGGCTGCCCGCAACAACCGCCCTGCGCAAGAGGTACTGCGGAGCATGGGCACCGGCCCCGTGCCGGTCGATCCCCAGTACACCGAGATGTACGTCAGCCGCTACGCGCGCGAGCGGCTGGCCACCCTGGCCGGTTACACCGTGGCCGAGATGCAGGAGCGTCTGATCGGGCTGCGCGACGAATTCCTCATGCCCAAGAACGCCAAGGACGACTGGGAATGGCCCTGGGACGCGCGGGCCGGCTACATCGTGCAGGCTTGCTCCCTGTGTGCGGCGCGCCGCGGTACCCGCTCGCCCTCCTGGCTGATCCTTCCCGACCCCTGGCAGGTGTGCCTGCGCCACCGGCGCTGGACGGACAACTCCCGCAGCACCAGGCACCCTTACATCGATCTTGGCGAGCTCGCGGAAGTCGTGCGCGCGCAGCAGCGCCTGAACCGGATACGCAAACGCCTGGGCCCGGCCGGACGGTGGGTGTTCGCTGACGCCTGTTCCATCCTCGTGCGCTCCGGGTACCTCGAGGACCCGGCAGAAACAAAGCAGTGGGGTGCCCTCGCGGCGGAGCTGGGCGAACAGCGAGTGCGGCCGCTGGCGCAGTTCAGCCGGCTTTCCCTGCTGACCCGGGACCTGGCCTGGCTCGAGGTGCGCCGCCTGAACGGCGTACTGGGCAGCACCGAGTACCAGGACTGGCTGCCGCGGACAACGCACCGGCACGGCTACCGGTTCACCGAGCCATTGACCGTCTGGCACCGCCAGCACCGACCGCTCAGGCAGGGCATTCCGCACCTTTCCAGCGGAGAAGTGCCCGCAAGCGTCGACGTACGAAGGGCGACAGGTCATGCCCTGCCCTCCCCTTTGGCACCGGTGGAGGAGCTGACGTGCCTGCCGTGGGTGCGCATGCCCAACTCGATGGACCGGCTGTTTCTGTAGTCATCCGCGCCGCGTACGGCTGCTTCGGCCTCGGCTGAGCAGGGACCTGGTGGATCTCCGGCAGTAGGAAACCTCCGTCAAGGAAACAAGGGCATCTGCATCCTTTCGGGTGAACTCCTGCGGCTGCGTCACACGAGATGGGAGGAGGCCCGGAGCCTGGTGGACGTCTGCCGCGCAGCAGGGCACGGCGCGGCACGAGGGGAGCAGTTCGTGGACTTACAGGTGCGCTACCGCGACGACATGGGCCACGAGCGCCTCAGCGCTCCACGGGCGTTGTGCGGACTTCCGGTGGAGGAGTGGCCGGTGCTGCACGAGCAGCGCGCCTACCGGGGGCGGAAGTCGAAGGTGCGCCAGTGGTGGTCGTCGACCACGAAGAAGGAAGTCAGCTGCCGGTCCCGGGAGCACGCATACGCGGCCATGTTCCTCGACCGCGATCCGCGCATCGGCTACCTGGCTGCGCCGTCGCTGCGGGTCGAATGGCGCGAGGGTGAGCATGCGGGGGTGGTGAACCCGGCGTTCTTGGCGCGCACCGTCGAGGGGCAGCAGATCCTCTATCTGCACTCCCCCGCCGGAAGGGAGCCGGACGAGCAGGAATGGTCGGTGGCCCGCGCGGCCGCCGCGCAGGCGGGATGGCAGGTGGATGTCGCCCGCGCCCCGGGCGGCCAGCTGCGCCGCAATGTGTACATCGTCTCGCAGTTCCGTCACGACGAGTTCGCCGACGAGAGCGTCAGGGCCGTCCTGCTGGAGGCATTCGCCCGGCCCCTGCCGCTGAGCAGGGGCGCCGATGCTGTGGATCTACCCCCCGGGCAGGGCCGTGCCAGCAGCTGGAACTTGCTGTGGGCGCAGGATCTAATGACGGACTGGGATGAACCGCTGACCCCCGACAGCACGGTGTGGGCGGCCGGAGCAGCAGTATGAGCGCCGTCCTATCCCTGCCGGTCGACGCTCCGAACGAGCCGGCCGGGACGCTCCGGCCGGGGATGACGGTCCGGTGGAAGAGGGGCCGCTATCTGGTGGGCGCCTTGCAGGGTGCCAACGTGCACCTGGCGGCGATGGACGACGGCGGCCAGGACGCGCTGGTACTGGTCTGCATCCTGGTATCCGCCCCGGACTTCGCCGTGCTGAAGGCCGACGGAATGCCGAAGGAACCGGAAGCGGTGCCGTACCTGTCCGTGCTGGACCGGCTGGACAAAGAACAGCTGGAGCACGTGCGCTGCTGGGAGAAGCATGTCCGGGAGGTGCTGACCGGCCGCCCTGTCGGCGCCCGGAACGGCGCCTTCACCCCGCGGCACGGCTACGATCCCGCGACCACCACCCGCACCGCCCGCTACGCCCTCAAAGCAGCCGAGCTGAAGGCGGCCGGTCTGACCGGGTCGGTCGCCACCGTGCAGCGCAAATGCCTGGCCTACGAAGCACACGGGCTGCTCGGCCTGGTCGACAAGCGGTGGCTGCGCACGAGCACCGTCTACGGGAACGTCGACGAGCGGGTGGTGGCGCTGATCCGCCAGGAGGACAAAGCCCAGCGCGGCGCGTCGGCGGGCACCTTCTCCCGGCTGTACAAACGGGTGCGCACGGCGTTGCGACGCGCGCACCCGGACGAGTACCGGGCCCTGATGCCAGCCCGCACCACCTTCTACGACCTGCTCAAGCGGCTGGGGATCTCGAAGGAGTCGCTGGAGGCCGCGCCCGGGCAGGGCAGTGACGCCACCACGCCACCCGAGCCTCCCTACCATCCGGCGCCAGTGTCGTTGCTGGGCGAACGCGTGGAGATCGACGGCACCGGGCTGGACGTCCTGGCGCGCGGCGACGACGGGCGTCCCGTGGCGGTTGAGCTGACCTACGCCCTCGACATCCTGAGCCGCACCTTCATCGCCGGAATGATCGTTCCCAAGTCTTCGGGCCGGAAGAAAGGGCCGGGCAGCCGGCGCCGCGGCGGCCGCAGCACCAAGTCGCTGGATGCCGCACTGCTACTGGGCCAGGCGATGGCGCCGCTCGCGGCGCGCCCCGGCTGGTCGCCACAGACGCTGGCCGCCAACTCGGACCTGCCCTACGCACACATGCTGGCCAGCGATCCGCGGATGACCGGCGCCGCGGCCCGGCCGGTCATCCGCCCGAAGACGGTGGTCGTCGACAACGCCAAGATCTTCAAAGCCCGGCACTTCAGGGACGTGTGCAGCATGCTGGGCATCGAGGTGGAGTCCGCCCGCGAGCGCACCCCCACCGACAAGGCGGTCATCGAACGCACCAACGCCTCGGTCAAGAGCATGTTCTCCCAGTTCGTCGCCGGCTACACCGGCAACAAGCTGGCCACACGCGGCAAGGACGTCGAAAAGGAACAGCTCTGGCCGCTGAACAAGCTGCAGGACATGTGGCACGAGTGGGTGGTCACCGAGTGGCAGCAGCGGCAACACGAAGGACTGCGCTCCCCCTTCCTGCCTTCTTTGATCCTCACCCCGAACCAGATGTATGCGGCGGCGGTGGCCATGGAAGGCGCCGTGCCGCGGCCTGTCACACCGGATGAGAGCCGCATGCTGCTCCTCCAAGCGAAGCGGACCGTCACGCGCGACGGCATCAAGATCGGCAACCGTACGTATGTCAGCCACCGTATCCGGGAGTTCAAGAACCGCCACACCGGCATCAAGGGACAGGGCCGACGCTGGCCGGTCTACTACAACCCCTACGAGCCCAGCCGGGTGTGGCTGTACGACCACACGGTCGAGAAGGACCCCGACCACAGTCCGTGGGTGCCCTTCGACTTCAAGCACCGGCACCTGATCCGCGACTCCTGGACCCAGTATCTGTGGGAAAAGGCCGCCGACCTCGTCGCCGGCCTGGTCGGCCGGGAAGGCAGCGAGGAAGAAATCGCCCGGGCCGTGGACGATCTCCTGGCCCGCGCACGGCGCGGCCCCTCCCCCACCCCCACCTCTGCCAAGCCGGTGGCCGCGTTCGTTCCGCAGCCCCTGGAGATCCCCGAAGCGCCGGTCAACCCGTATGCGGGGATCACCCGGGCCGAACCCGGCAGCGTGACGCCCGCACGGTCCCTCAATGTCGATGCCAAGGACCTCTTCCCCGGCCGCCGTGCCGCGCTGGCGCCCACTGCGCCCGAACGTGCCGCCTCGTCTGCCGCGCCGATCCAAGCGCGCCCGCCGCGGCGCCGTCCCGCCTCTGAGGGAGGACAGAGTCTGGGCGGATCGGCCAGCGACATTTTCCGGGAGCTGGCATCGGATCCGCCCGAGAAGCCGCCGTGGCCCGACCAGGACCCGCCACCGCCCAGCCAAGACTCGCAGGAGACGTGATGGACGCTGCGCGCACCGCCCCGAAATCAGTCACCCCCGCAGCTCTCGCTGCGCGGTGGCCCCCTCTGGATCCCGAACTGCTCACGGTGCGGGAGGGGTTCATGGACTTCGTGCACCGCAAACTCGAGCCTCCGGATCTGCAGGACTGCGCCCCCAAAGGCACGAAGGTCACCGACACCGACCCGCGGATGATCTACCACGGGGAGATGATCCCCGTCAGCACCCCTGACGTGACCCAGGGCCTGAAGGACGCGCGGCGAACCCTGCGCACCAACCGGTTCCGCCCCACCGGCAAACGCATGAACATGATCATCGACGGATGTGCCGGCAAGACCACGCTGCTGCTCCAGATCGGACGCGCGTACCAGGGAGTGCTGGAGACCGAACGCCGGCCGGACGATGAGTGGACCCCCGTGGTCTACATCAACGTCCCGCCGCGTCACGAGAGCAACATGGACTGGTCCCTGCCCTTCGCGGACTTCTTCGGCATGGACCACACCATCAACATCGACAAGCGGACCTACCGCAGCACCGACATGACCGAACCGGTCGTGCACGCCATGCGGGAAAGCCGTACCTCCCTGATCCTCATCGACGGCGTCGACCGCATCCACGACAGCGGCCTGGCCACCGCCTTCGATTACTTCGACTGTCTCCAGGCCCGCCTGCGCGTCTCCGTCATCTACAGCGGTCGGGGCGCCACCGACATCGTCAACGAAGGCCTGCACAACCGCCGCCGCACCGAACGCCCCCGCACCTCCGAGCAGTTCCGCAGCAGTCTGCCTGTCATGCGGATCAGCCCCATCCCCCTGCACGCGGGACAGGAAGGGGGATGGCGAAGCGTGTTGCAGCGCTACGACGACAACCTCCGGCTCTACAACCACAAGCCCGGCGCACTGCTCGACCTCGAGGAGGAACTCCACGCACGCACCGGCGGCTACATGGACAGCCTCGACCAGCTCATCTGCCAGACCGCCCAGCAAGCCATCGAAGACCAGAGCGAAGCCATCACCCAAGAAGCCCTCGACGACATGATCGTCGGCCGCAACGACCCCGACAACAACTGGGATTAGGCAATCCCGGCGCCAGCACGGCGGGAAGCCGCTGACCGGTTCTTCACTCCGCAGAAGGCTGCAGGCACAGGCTGCCCTCGGGAGGGGCCGGTCCCGACACAGACAGGTGATCATCCTGCAGGAGTCGGACGTCATCACGGTACCGACCGGCGACGGCCCCCAGCTGGCGCTGCTGTTCAGCATGGACAGCGATCCGTTGCGCATCTCCGCGGCACGTCTTGTCGCCTACTCTGACATGCTGCGGCGACAGTCCACGGTCCGGTGCGCACGGCCGCAGGACAAGCCGCTCGTGGAGCGGGTCGGGAGCCTGCTGCGCAGCGGGCTGGCCGACCTCGCCCCGCGAACCCGCCAGGATGCCGAGCAGTACCTGGCAGATCTCGTCGCCACCGTGAACGGGGACCTCGCCGGGCGCCAGCGGTCCGGTGCGGGCTGACTCTGCCAAGTCGGCCTGCCGTACCGCTCGCTTGGAGGTCACGGTCCGTCAAAGGGCGGGCGGCGACGCCCCCGGAGGATAGATCAAAACGGTCTGCGACAGCTGTCACACGGACTGGTCCGCCCGCAAAGTCCTGATCGTGCACGGTGCCGTGCTGCGTCGCTCGCTGTAGCGGGCGGAGCCTTCTGCGGGCGCTACCCGACGGGGCCGTCACGCCGAACCGCGCCGTCGGGTAGTGGCCCCAGTTCCTCAAATCTCGGTGGTGGCGGAAGGACCGCCGCCTTCTTGCTCGTGACGCGTCCCCATCGTTGTCGCCGGGTGATCAGTCCGAAGAACGGATCCGCCCTTTCGGGGGCGTAGACGAGGAGTGCGAGCGGGCCGTCGTGCTCCCGGGCAGTTGCCTGCATGGCAGCAACGTCTGTCGGGCTCGGTCCGGACGGTGCGGGATGGCTATGCCACTCGCCGACGTAGCCGGTTGGATCATCGCCCGCTCGCTGGGCCAGGAACGCTGCGAGGCAAGCGTTCGCTGTGACGTCATCGCGCACATACCTGTGGGTGGACGCTTCTTGTCCGTCGACGACGAGGGCATGGGTGACTACGACGTTGGCGTCTTCCCGGTAGCCGAGGAGGATGCCACCCGTTTCCCGCGGCAGTTGCTGGGCGGTCGCGGACGCGATGACCTCGTATGCGTCCCGGCGCAGCTCGATCCGTGTTGCCGGCCGGGTCATGGGGGGCTCCCTTCTGGTGCGGAGTGG
Organism: Micromonospora sp. NPDC048947; assembly: GCF_040649495.1. NCBI lineage: Bacteria > Bacillati > Actinomycetota > Actinomycetes > Micromonosporales > Micromonosporaceae > Micromonospora > Micromonospora sp. NPDC048947. Next base: position 7,902 of record NZ_JBEZFO010000036.1, on the reverse strand, counting down.
AGGTGGCGCGTCTCCCCTGCGGGGTGGAGGGGACGGTCCACGAGGAGGCCGATGGCGTGGCGGACGGTTGCCCCTGCCGCCTCGATCACCGCGTGGGGCGGCGTTGGGGAGATCGGGCTTCCGCAGCCTGCTTCGAACAGCGGCGGTGCTTCGGTGTCGGCCCTGGTCGTCGAAGGCGGCAGCGGTGCGGCGTCGTCGAGCGGTGGCAGTACGTCGATGCGATAGGTCCTGCCGTCGTTTTGGAGCGCTGCGGAGAGGACCCGTGTGCCCAGCGATAGGGCGCTTACGTGCAGGAGCGCGGTGGTGGCGAAGTCGGCGGTGGCGTTCACGACGAGGTCGTGGTTCCGCAGAAGATCAACAGCGTCGGCGCCCGACGTAAGTGCGCGATTGATGGTGTTGATGCCGCCGACCAGCGCCTCGTTGTGCCTGACGAGGTGTTGCTTGACTGCTTCGGCTTTTGGCAGTCCGACCGCGTCGGGTCCCACGAGGTGGCGGACGAGGTTTCCCGGCATGACGACATCGTCGTCGATGAGAGTGAGGTGACGGACACCGGAGCGCACCAGCATGTCGGCGATGAACGAGCCCAAAGCGCCGACACCGACGACCGCGACCCTGGATCCACGCAGTTCGGGAGCGAGGACGCCTGCGCGAGCGGACCGGGCGAGCTCGGTGTCCGCCGCCGAGCGCAGACGTGTGACCACCGTGCCACCATCCTTGGCGGGCGCCACGTCCAGCACGATCGCGCCGTCATGAGTGCCGCGTTGGTAGATCAGCACGACGATCGCGACCGACTGCTGACGAATTCTGCGGTCCAGGTCCGCGTTCGAGTCGACCCGGGCGGAGATGTCTGCCCAGGTCCGCAGCGGCACGTCCACCTTGCCGAGGTCGGCTACGTACCCGAAGCGGTCCTTGCCGCCTTCGAAGGCTTTCCTGGGGCGGGTGCCGTGCTTGATCCGCATCGTCTTGTTGCCGGACGGGCTAAAGCGGACAAATCGGTTGAGGTACGGAGCGAGGTCGTCGTAGAGGTAGAGGCGCCGGTCCGCGGACGGCTGGAAGTACCGGTCGAGGTCGAGGTCGGGCCGATCGTCCGTCCAGCCGGTGTCCGCGCGCTCGAACCACGCTGTGATGTGTTCGAGGAACGCCGGTGCCTCTGTCCACCACAACCCGTCGTGATCGTCTTCGGCGACCAGGCACAGGCCGCCGTCCGGGTCGCGGTGCCAGGACCAGGGCACTGCGTCATGATCGACCGGCGCCACCCTCGGTGGCCGAAACGGGAAGCGGGGCGGCAGGTCGATCACGACGCGGGTCGTGCCCGCAGAGTGCGGGACTGGCCCTTCCCATCCTGCTTCACTCTCGCTGAACCCGGCGCGGATCAGGCCTTCCTCGAAGTGCTGCTGTGCGTAGGCGACGTACTCGTCGAAGCTGACAGAGGTCACCCGAAGGTCCTCTTGCCAGCAGGCACGACGCGGGCGCCGGGCGAGATCGCGGATGCCTTCTTGCTGCCGTCCTCGTTGAAGCCGGGCGGCATCGGGAAGACCGTGTCTCCATCGCCGTTCACACCCAGCAGTTTCCGGAACGCCAGCGCGGCCTTGCCCGCGTCCTCCTCGTCGAGCGCAGCTTGTGCCGACGTCGCGGCGTCGGCGAACCGCGTACGCGCGGTGTCCAACTCGTCGTCGGTCGCGCGGATGCGGATGGTGTGTCCGGGCAGTGTCGGATCGGTCACCGCGATGCCGTAGGTCACGAAGCTATCTACGATCGTGCTGACCTCCCGGAGTGCGCAGACGTAGTACTCCGCCTGGTCGTTGCCCGAGACTGCGCCTGAGGCGAACGCCTGATAGGCAGCCATCTCGATGAAGAAGCCCCCGGGCTTCTTCTTGCCGAGCAGGGCACGACGAGTCTGCCGGAGCAGCTTGACGGTCGGTACGTAGTACTCGTCGTGGTCCGCATTCATCGTGCTCGACAGCTCGGTCAGCCCGTCAGGGTTGGTGCGCACCCACTCGTTCCCGTCGCCCTTCTGCGGGATCTCCCACGTTCCGTCACCGAAGGGACGGGCGGGCACCGCGTCGACGTAGAGGTCGTACTCCGGGAAGGAGACCTGCAGACTCCGGTCCTGACGCTTGGTACGCCGGTGCCCGTCGGCGTCAGTGCCGAACTCCGCATGCAGCACCTTGAAGAATCTGTCGAGGATGTTCTTGGACGTGACCTCCCCAGGGACATCGGCAAGGCGCACGAACACGTCGACGTCCTTGATCCTGCGGATGGACACGTTGCGCTTGTAGGAGCCGATCAGTACTGGGCTGACACCGTACTCGGCGAGTCTCGAGTCGGCCTCGAGGGCATCGCGGACGAGGCGATGAGCCTTGGGTGCGTTGGTCTTGTCGTCGCCGGGCTCGATGGAGCTCAGCGCATCCTTGAACTGCTGCTTGAGGTGAGCCATCGGGCCCTCCGATCCTAGATGTGACTGCATTGGGTAGCGCGGAGCCCGGCTCACACCACTGACAGGGCCGCAAACAGGCATTTACGGCTGCTCGTTCACCACAGTACGACCCACCACTGACACCCCCCCGCACCAGGACTAGATGATCGTTTACGGCGGTGTTCGTGCACACCTGAGCCACGTTCTTCGTGCAGGTGGGAGGCGCACTCGAGGCTGCCGCCTCACGGTCAGGAACACGCCAAGAGCGGGGCTCCAGGGCCGACACGGGCCCCGATCGGCGGCAGGAGCAGGAGGCGGCCGGGGCGACACATTCCGCACATCTGCGGCATCTGCGGGACCGGGCTTCTGGCGGCTCCCACAGGCGGCCGTCCGCCACTGGTGGAGATCCCCACCGCAGCCGGACAGTAGCGTCACCAAATCGCGCTGATCGTGCGTCTGGCGTCGGCCGGCTCCATGGTTGATGACGCACGCCATGTGGCGGAGACCGGGCAGGATTCCTACGGGCCGGGGCACCACACCGGCTACCACCTCCCGCCCTCGGGCCCGGGCAGCACGGACGGCCCGTGCGGCGCCTATCTCGTCACCGACACCGGCAACGCGTACCTACCCGACGATCCCGGTGGCTTTGTCCACGAGAACGGGAGTCGTTTATCAATGAGTGCGGGAGGCACCTCAAAGCGGGGCCAAGTCGATGTTCACGAGTTCGGGAGGCACCCGCGGTGCCGCCCTGTTGAGCACAGAGCGGCCAGGGGCACCTGACGGCGCCGGTGGAGTGTGCCGGCAGCACCCTCCACCGGTTTCCCCTATGCCATGAGCTTGTGCAGGGCGAGCACCGTCGCGCCTACGGCACTGAGCCCGGGCAGCGGACCCGCCAGGCTCAGGACGAGGGCGCCCGCCAGGACGCCGGCCAGCAGGATGATCGCCCAACGCTGGGGCAGGGGCTGGGGGTTATTGGAATCTGCCACGTACCTGTTCTCCTTGAAGAGATCCTCGAGCAGGCGGCCCCGGATGGCCCAGGGGGCCGTTCGTGTCTGTGCGAACGACGTGGCCACCGAGCCCGCGTTGAGCGGGCCTAAAGTCCATGGTGAGGGGCCTGGAAGAGCCTTCGTCAGGACGTGATCAACGTTTTGATCCGGGTAAAGTCCTCTAAGAGAACCTTTACCCGGATCAAAACGTCGGGATCAAAACGTTAACCTTCCTTCGTAGCTGATGCACTGGAGACGAACGAGCGCAGACTGCGCCGGCTGCAGCAGATGCGGAGGACCGGCTCGGTCACGAATGCGTCTGAGGCCCTGGGAGGAATCTGGAAGGCAGGGAAGAAGCCGGACTCGATCGTCTTGCGCAGCGCTTTGCTGCGGGCCGACGGGGAACGGTCGAGACTCACCAAGCTGGTCCTTCCGCGGGGGATAGCACTGCGCTTCTACCTGCTGGCCCTCTTCGAGGCGCAGTGCCGGCTGGACACAGGAGGCCTCTGGCAGAACGTTCGCCGCCTGAAGGGGGCCGAATCGTGGTCCACCCTCGTTGCCATCGACGGTACGTACGACACCGCGTCGGGTGGGTACGACGCCGCGTTGCAGAACATGCCTCCAGATCTCCGCGGTAGTGCGAGCGCGGAGGAGCGGTGGCGCACGAGGAAGCTGGAGGACCTGCGGCTTCGGCAAGTCAAGGGAGCCCTGAGAACTCTGGAAGAACTCGGGCATGAAGACGCATTGGTCTCCATGCCCCGGGGCGCGCGCGGACAGCGGTTGTACGAGGACTTCTCACTCATGGAGGAAGGCGGGCGGGGCGATATGCCGACCCCAGACTTCTACACCGTCCCCGTCCGTAGCTCAGCCGCCAGGACGATCACGCTCCCCAAGGACTTCTTCCTGAAGGGCTGGATCCAGGTGCTCAATCCTTCCGAGGTCGCCACCTGGCTCATCTTGAGATGGATGAGCCAGTGGGCGCCCAGGAAGCACCGCGTGTCGGGCGTCTTCCTCACCACGCGGCCCCGCATGCAGGCCTTCGGCCTGCGTGACGATGCCTGGGAGGACGGGTGTCAGCGCCTTCTCGAATTCGGTCTCATCCGCCACGCCGAACCGCCCGAGGGGCTAAAGGCTGCCCTGGACGCGATCGCCGACCCCGTCATAACAGCGCTCTTCTCCCAACCGACTCGCGTCCGCCAGCCTTACCAGCCGCACTTTTGGCAGATGACCGACGATGGGCTCGCCGAGAACGCCATGCAGGCGCTCGACCGGGAACTCACCCATCGGCGAGAGGCACTCGCCGATGCCGCCATGAAGCGCGGGCAGCACGATCCCGAGCGCCTCGCCGACCATGCGCCGACCGACGAGTGAGGCGCGCACCGCACGCCACTGCCCTGAGCCCGGCCCGCTTTGCCGAGGGGGAACCTCGAACCGCCGACCCGGCCGTCAGCGACTCCCAAACTCATCGACATTGATCAAGCAGCGGGGTCTCGCATTGACTCCAGGAGTCGTTGATAGACGACTCCCGTTCTCGTGCACAGAGCCAATCCCGGTGTCTACGCCGCGGTGACCACGTACGTCTGGGAGTGCTGGCAGGCTGCGCGGCAGGAATGGGCACAGCGGATCGGCGGCGCCACCGCGGTGGAGGGGCTGCTGCTCTTCCACGGACCGCTGCCGATCGCTGTCGCGCTGGGCTGGCTGACGGCCCGCGACCGGATATCTCTGGTCCACCACGACCTGCGGCTGGCACAGGGCACGGCGCCGCCTTCGGCAGCGGGATCGTCGTAGTCTGCCGGGCCGTCATGCGTCGATGACGAACGCCTTCTCGTACACCTGGTGCGCGTTGACGTCCTCGTACACGGTGGTCGGGCGCAGCCGGTTCCATCGGTTGCCCAGCAGCAGGGACAGGCCCATGGGGCCGGCCTGGAAGAGGTGGATGACCGGGTGAGGGCGGCAGGCACGGCGGAGGTGTTCCCGGATGCCGACGGCGAGGGCGTTGGCGGTTGCGGCATCCGGAATGGAGTTGTCCTTGGCCCCACCGGGCGGGCGCAGCACCAGCAGCCGGGAGACAGGGATCTGCTGCTCAGTCAGGAAATCCAGCACATCCTGCGCCGGGTCGGTGGCGACCGCGATGGCAACAGCGAGGTCAGGCCCGAGATCGAGGGCGTGCTCGTCGACGGCCGGCGGCAGCGGGGTCTCGTAGGGCTCAGCCGATGACCACAGTTGGCCGCGCTGGACCACGGCCAGGTCGGCGCCGGTCACCATGCGGAAGGCCGCACCGACCACGAATGCGGGTGCCAGACGCAGGCTGCCGGTGACGGCAACCGCGGTGGTGCCGGGCGGCATCCGATACGGTGCGGCTTCGATGTCTTCCTGCAGCTGAGCCCAGGTTGCCGGGGCCAGCGGGCGCCTCTTCAGATAGGCCGAGGCGCCTTCGAAGCGCTCCGCCCAGTCCACCGCGTAGTCGGCGTCCTCGGCCATCGGGTCCGGCTTCAGGGTGGCCAGGGACACCACCGCACGTGACGAACCCGCCGCAAGCCGCAGAGCCTGGATCGCCTCGCGGATGTCCGCCAGGGACAACCGACGCTGCCCGTCGGCGACTTGGCGGGCGACCCAGTCCGCGCCGGCGTGCATGGCCTCCTCGTCGAACCGCAGGCCGGCTGCGAACATCAGCATCTGCAGGTGCTCATGAAGATGCATCACGTCCCGCGCCAGATCGAAGCGCAACACCCGAAGCAGGTCCAGCAGCATCTCCTCGCTCAGCCCGGCGCCGTCGGCCCACCGCGTCCGTGCCTGCCCCTTCTTCGACTTCGGGCCCTGCTGGGCCGCCTTTGGCACCAGCAACTGGGTGCGGGAGTCCCGCAGTGAGACCAGCGGATCCTCCGCATCCGGGGACCGGTTGCTCAGCAACGCAAGATCGACCGGTGTGCCGTCCTTGGTGAGCTGCTGCCAGGCCTGCGCCACCTTCCGCAGGATCGACGAGCCGCCGCGATCGCTGGGCTTGAGCAGGTAGTCCTCGTTGACCGGGGTCGAGCTGTCCGCCGCGTACTTGACCTGCATGTAGGTGTGCGGTGGTGCCTGCCGGTACAAGACGACGTCGTCCAGGTTCCCCGCGTCGTCGACCTCGACGCCCACCGCCACCACCGGGTTGGGCGCCCGCAGCGCCGCATCCCGGACAGCGGCGACACACCCCTGCCACGCAGCCAGCCACTGGTAGCGGTCCCCTGCAATACGGACGCCCGTCGAGCTCGGGGCAGGCAGGTCAGGCACTGAAACGATCTCCCAGGCGTCGGGGCACCGCAATTGCGGCCATCAGCATGCTCAGCAGATCATCGCCGCAAGCAGGGCCGAGCCGAAAGCCCTCAGACCTAGCCAGTCGCCGGGCGGGGTACAGGCTCTCGCCCGCCCACCTTGCGTAGCGGAAAACCCCGAAAACCCTCCTCGGCCGCTGCCTCTTACTGCGTCCGAAAGCAGTTGATGTGAGTCCGGACTAAGTTGCGACGTACCAGCTCAGAGGACCTCACATCAAAGAAACAGCAGGTCAGATGCTTCAGAGAGTCGTCCGGCGCTAGTCGCGACGCCGCAGGTCAGAGGCTCTGAAGCAGCCGACGCAGGCTTTACCTACTGCTGGTCGTGACACCGACAGGCACGCAAACCCTGCCCCCGGCACCGCAGGCGGCGCGGACCATGCGGTTCCCCGCCGTATCGCGGGCGGAAACCGTCCCACGCGTACGCAAGAACGGGACGAACAGCCGGGCAGCGGCAGGCCCCTGGGGTACGCGGGCAGCCGACCGGCCGCCGGGCAGGGCGGGACCTGCCCCGGCCAGGCCAAGCGCTCCCAGGACTGCCGGGGCCGCGTCTGCATGGCTACTGCCCCGGCACAGTCTCACCAGCCCCGCGCACCGTCCCCCGGATGTCACCCCCCGGAGGCTGCCTCCCGGATCAGCGGCTCGAACTCCCCCCGCACATACACATCGAACGGCTCCCTCAAAGCACCGTCGATCACCCGCCGCACCCCATGCTCCGCCGCGAACTCCTTCAACGACGCACGGGACCCCGGCTCCACAGCCCCACCGATGATCAGCACCCCGAACCCCCCGCCCTCCAACAACTCCCGGGCCTCCTCATCCCCACTCACACCCTCCGCGTCGAAACCATCCGCACGCAACGTGGCCAGCACCTCCGCCACCCTCGCGGGCGTCCTGCCCAGCACCAGCGTCCTCACGGCCAATCCTCCCAAGCGCGTCGATATCACCGCCCCCGAACCTAAAACCTCAACCCAACTCAAGGTCAACCCCGACACCCGCCCCACACCCACGAGGAAATCCCCTGTCCGGCCGGCCAATCACACAGGCCTCTTCCGCCCCCACCACCTCTCCGGTGGTCCCGCACATGGGCCTCCCGGCCCTCGGATCCGCCATGACTCCCCCCTTCCTCAGCCATGAGCGGGAGACTCACCGGGGCCGGAAGCACCGACAACCCGCCAGCCAAGAAGCGGGC
>NZ_JBEZFO010000035.1:0-35005 GCF_040649495.1 Micromonospora sp. NPDC048947 | reverse complement strand
CGCCCTGCTGCTCGGCCTGGTAGTGGCCGCGGGGCTGACCCGCGAGGTGCTGTGGAGCGCCGGCCCCCGCGCGCACCACCGGTTGAACGTCCTCACCGCCCCGCCCCATTTGCCGGGTCGGACGAGTGCCGAGATGAACCATCCGGCACAGTTGCCCGTGTGGAGAAGTGTGGCCGGCTATCGACCGGCAGCGGGCTAGAGAGAGGCGAGGCATGAGTGACGATCAGGCGCTGACCGGTCCGGGTACGCAGACACGTCGTACCCTGCTCACCGGCGTCGGGGCGGTCGGCGCGGCCGTCGTCCTGGCTGCCTGCGGCAGCGACGACGGCGGCAGCGGCAGCGGCGCACCCACCAGTGGTGGCCCCGCAGTGCCCAGCACTGGTGACGCCGGCGGCGGCGACCGGCAGAATGCCCAGTCGTTGGCCACCACCGCCGACATCCCGGTCGGAGGGGGCAAGGTCCTCGCCGCCGAAGGTGTGGTCATCACCCAGCCCACGGCCGGTGAGTTCAAGGGCTTCAGCCCGATCTGTACGCACCAGAACTGCCCGGTGACCAACGTCGACGGCGGCACCATCAACTGCACCTGCCACGGCAGCAAGTTCTCGATCGAGGACGGCTCGGTGAAGGCCGGCCCGGCCACCAAGCCGCTGCCACCCAAGGACATCAAGGTCACCGGCGACCAGATCTCGCTGGCCTGATCCGAAGCGGAGCCGGCGGGCTGGCCGGCCGCACGCTGAGCGGCCGGTCAGCCCGACGTCGCAGGATCGACTCACGTCTCGGAAGTCGGGGTGTCAGCGGTGTGCCGACACCCCGACTTCCGGGGCGCCGAGTGGATCACGCCTGCGGTGGGCTGTCGGTGCTGCGGACTAGGCTTGTTGGCGTGGCTGACCCCTCGACCTACCGCCCCGCACCCGGCACCATCCCGGAGCTACCGGGGGTCTACCGCTTTCGCGACGGCACCGGCCGGGTGATCTACGTCGGCAAGGCGCGCAATCTGCGCAGCCGACTCAACTCCTACTTCGGCGACGTCTGGAACCTGCACGAGCGCACCCGGCAGATGGTCACTACCGCCGAGTCGGTGGACTGGATCACCGTCGGCACCGAGGTCGAGGCGCTCCAGCAGGAGTTCACCTGGATCAAGCAGTACGACCCGCGGTTCAACGTCCGCTACCGCGACGACAAGTCGTACCCCTATCTCGCCGTCACCCTCGACGAGGAGTACCCCCGGCTCCAGGTGATGCGCGGCGCCAAGCGCAAGGGCGTGCGTTACTTCGGTCCCTATTCGCATGCCTGGGCCATCCGGGAGACCCTCGACCTGCTGCTGCGGGTCTTCCCCGCGCGGACGTGCTCCGCCGGGGTGTTCAAGCGGGCCGGCCAGGTCGGTCGTCCCTGCCTGCTGGGCTACATCGGCAAGTGCTCGGCGCCGTGCGTCGGCACCGTCTCCGCCGACGAACACCGGGCCATCGTCGACGGGTTCTGCGACTTCATGGCCGGGCGCACCGACACCATGGTCCGCAAGATCGAACGTGAGATGACCGAGGCGAGCGAGCAGCTGGAGTTCGAGCGGGCCGCCCGGCTGCGCGACGACGTGGCCGCGCTGCGCCGGGCCATGGAGAAGCAGACAGTGGTGCTCGGCGACGGCACCGACGCGGACGTCGTCGCGTTCGCCGACGACCCGCTCGAGGCGGCTGTGCAGGTCTTCCACGTCCGCGACGGCAGGGTCCGCGGCCAGCGCGGTTGGGTGGTGGAGAAGACCGAGGACCTGACCACCGGGGACCTGGTGCACCACTTCTGCACCCAGGTGTACGGCGGCGAGCACGGCGAAGCCGACGTGCCTCGGGAACTGCTGGTCCCCGAGCTGCCCGCGGACGCCGACGCGCTGGCCGAATGGCTGTCCAACCACCGGGGCAGTCGGGTGTCGCTGCGGGTGCCGCAGCGAGGCGACAAACGCTCACTGATGGAGACGGTGGAACGCAACGCCAAGGACGCGCTGGCCCGGCACAAGCTCAAGCGCTCCGGCGACCTGACCACCCGGGGCAAGGCACTGGACGAGATCAGCGAGGCGCTGGGCATGGGCACGTCGCCGCTGCGCATCGAATGTTTCGACATCTCCCAGATCCAGGGCACCGACGTGGTCGCCAGCATGGTGGTCTTCGAGGACGGGTTGCCCCGCAAGAGCGAGTACCGGCGCTTCATCGTCCGGGGCGCCACCGACGACCTCTCCGCGATGTCAGAGGTGCTCCGTCGCCGCTTCGCCCGCTACCTCGACGCGAGAGCCGAGACGGGCGAGGTGGGCGTGGAGTCGGCCGACGACACGGCCGCCCCCCAGGACGCGGCCGAGCCCCAGGTCGGCGTCCTGATCGATCCGACCACCGGCCGGCCACGAAAATTCGCGTACCCGCCGCAACTGGTGGTCGTCGACGGCGGTGCCCCACAGGTCGCGGCCGCCGCGCAGGCCCTCGCCGACCTGGGCATCGACGACGTGGCCCTGTGCGGGCTGGCCAAGCGGCTGGAGGAGGTGTGGCTTCCGGACGACGAGTTCCCGGTCATCCTCCCGCGCACCTCGGAAGGGCTCTACCTGCTGCAACGAGTGCGTGACGAGGCCCACCGGTTCGCCATCACCTTCCACCGGCAGCGCCGCTCCAAGCGGATGACCGAGTCGGCGCTGGACCACGTACCCGGCCTGGGCGAGGTGCGTCGCAAGGCGCTGCTGCGGCACTTCGGCTCGCTCAAGCGACTCTCGGCCGCAACGGTTGAAGAGATCACCGAGGTGCCTGGTGTGGGTCGGCGCACCGCCGAGGCGATCCTGGCCGCCCTGGACACGGACACGAAGGCCGTCGACGGCGCCGAGGCGAAGCCGAGCACCTGAACACTGCCACCGGCTGCCCGGCTGCCCGGCTGCCCGGCTGCCTGCCTGCCTGCCCGGCTGCCCGGCTGCCTGCCTGCCTGCCCGGCTGCCCGGCTGCCCGGCCGGCAGGAGGCGGCCCTCGGCTCACGTTGGCTGTCCACGCTCGCCCCTTGACGGGCGGTCGCGCCCCGCATGATCGTGCTCGTTCCTGGATGTAGTGGCCTCGTTGCGTGGGGAGGGGCCTGTTTCCTGGATCGAGCACGATCTAGCGGGCCGCCGGGTTCCGTAGTGTGCGCTCCCCCTAGTCGGTCAGTCCGCCCCGCGCCTCCGCCCCGCGCCTCCGCCCCGCGCCTCCGCCCCGCGCCTCCGCCCGGGCAGTGTCTCGTCTGGCGGCGTTTTGGTCGGGCGGCGTTTTGGTAGGGCGGCGTTTGGTCTAGCCCCGTCTCGTCTAGCCCCGTCTCGTCTAGCCCGTTTCGTCCGGCCCCGTCTGGTTTGGCGGCGTTTGGTTTGGCCGCGTTTCGTTCCGGCCCGTCGTCCGGCGCTGTCCCGCCTCGGGCCGGTTAGGGCGGGCGAACGGCACAGAACGGCTTGATCCACTCGCGTTTCATGAAGTCGGGGTGTCCCGGGCGCCGGGACACCGCGTTTTCCGTGAACCCGAGTGGATCACGTCGTGTGGGCGCCGTGTCGGGGTTCGCCGGGCCGGTAGGGTGGGTGGTTTGTCGGGTTTGACGGTTGGTGTCGGGTGGTCGGGGGTACCCCCGTGGCGGAATCGTGGGCCGGGCCGGGTCGTTATACCTGGCAGACCACCGCAACAGTCCGGGTCATGGTGCGCCGACCCTGCCGGGCCCTCCCGTCGGAGACAGCCGGCGGGAACAACCCGCAGGCCGGCCCCAGTTACACCCCCGGAACGGCCGAGCCCCACAGCGGCCGGGCATGGCAGTCGCCGGGAACACCCGCCAGGCCGGCCCGGTTACATCCCCCGCACGGCCGAGCACCACAACGGCCGACCCCCGCGGGCAGGAATGACCTGCCGCCGCGAACGGTTACACCCTGTCCCGACGCCGACCCCTCGTTGCGGGTCGCCGGGCAAGAACCTCCCCCGCACCACCACCCACCCCCGAGGTGGTGCGGGCACACCCCCGATGCAGAGGAGCACGCCATCATGCGTACCGATCTGATCCGTAAGACCACTCTGACCGCCGCCGGCCTCGCGTTCACCGCAGGCGCCATCGCCGGCCCCGTCACCACCGCCTTCGCCGCACCCACCGGCAAGCCGGCCACGCAGACGCAGACCGACCGCAAGGGCGGCCACGGTGAGCGGGAGTTGGGTGTGCGCTACGAGGCGCAGCCGAACTTCTACTACTGCGGGCCCGCCGCGACCCGTAACGCCCTGAGTGTGCAGGGCAAGAACATCAACGTCGACGACATGGCCAAGGAAATGGGCACCACCGAGGCCGGCACCAACTCCATCAACGACATCACCCCCGTGCTGAACAAGGAAACCGGCAAGGGTGACGCGTACCGGTCGGTGGAGATCAGCACCCGCGACGCTGACGCCAAGCAGACCGACACGCTGCGCGCCGACATCGTCAAGACCGTTGACGACGGTAGGGCCGTGGTCGCGAACATCGCCGGCACCAGCACCGACACCGACGGTGTGAGCCACTCCTACGAGGGCGGGCACTACATCAGCGTCGTCGGGTACCGCGACAACGGAGACACGGTGAAGATCGCCGACTCCGCCGACCCGAACACCGCCGCCTACTGGATCAGCGTCGAGCACCTCGCCGACTGGATCGCCACCCGCGGCTACGCCACCAGCTGACACCCACCCACGCACACGCCGAAGGGCCGGACCCCCACAGGGTCCGGCCCTTCAGCATGACCTCAGTCGGTGGCGAGGACGGCCAGGATGTGCTCGCCGTACTTGGCGAGTTTGTTCTCGCCGACCCCGCTGACCCGGGCCAGGTCAGCCAGCGTGCTGGGCGCGTCGCTGGCGATCTGTCGCAGCGTGGCGTCGTGGAAGATGACGTACGCCGGGACGCCCTGCTCCTTGGCGGTGGTCGCCCGCCAGGCCCGCAAGCGCTCGAACAGCGACGCGGCGGCCGGGGTCAGCTCGGCCACGACTGTGGACGCGCCGCGCGGCTTCGATGAGCGGCTCGATGCCGGCTTCTCCGGCTCGCGGCGCATGGTGACCGTACGGCGGCGAGCGAGGACGTCGGCGCTCGCCTCGGTGAGCGCCAGCGTGCCGTAGTCGCCCTCCACGGCGAGGAGCCCTTCGGCGAGCAGTTGCCGGACCACGCCCCGCCACTCGGCCTCGCTGTGCTCGGAGCCGATGCCGAAGACGGTCAGCGAGTCGTGACCGTACTGGCTGATCTTGTCGGTCTGCTTGCCGAGCAGGATGTCGATGCAGTGCCCGGCGCCGAAGCGCTGGTTGCGTTCGCGGTCGAGGCGGAAGATGGCGGAGAGCAACTTCTGGGCGGCGACGGTGCCGTCCCAGGACTCCGGTGGGGTGAGGCAGGTGTCGCAGTTGCCGCAGGCGGCCGTCGTCGTCTCGCCGAAGTATTCGAGCAGTTGGACCCGCCGGCAGCGCACCGTCTCGCAGAGGGCGAGCATCGCGTCCAGGTGCGCGGCCAGGTTGCGGCGGTGGGCGAGGTCCCCGTCGGATGTTTCGATCATCTTGCGTTGCTGGACCACGTCCTGAAGGCCGTACGCCAGCCAGGCGGTGGACGGCAGGCCGTCCCGGCCGGCGCGGCCGGTCTCCTGGTAGTAGCCCTCGACGGACTTGGGCAGGTCGAGGTGGGCGACGAACCGCACGTCGGGCTTGTCGATGCCCATGCCGAAGGCGATGGTGGCCACCATGACCAGGCCGTCTTCGCGCAGGAAGCGCTGCTGGTTGCGAGCGCGGGTGCCGGCGTCCAGCCCCGCGTGGTACGGCAGCGCGGCGACCCCGTTGGCGGTGAGGAACTCCGCCGTCTTGTCGACGGAGGCACGGGACAGGCAGTAGACGATGCCGGCGTCGCCGGGGTGCTCGTCGCGCAGCAGGGTCAGCAACTGTTTGCGGGGTTCGCGCTTGGGCACGATCCGGTACTGGATGTTGGGCCTGTCGAAACTGGCCACGAAGTGCCGGGCGTCGTCGAGTTTGAGTCGGGTCGCGATCTCGGTGCGGGTGGCGCTGGTCGCGGTGGCGGTCAGGGCGATGCGGGGCACCTGCGGCCAGCGTTCGTGCAGCATCGACAGCGCGAGGTAGTCGGGGCGGAAGTCGTGCCCCCACTGGGACACGCAGTGCGCCTCGTCGATCGCGAACAGGGAGATGCGGCCCCGGTCGAGCAGGGCGAGGGTGGATCGGACGCCGAGCGCCTCCGGGGCCAGGTAGAGCAGGTCCAGCTCGCCGGCGACGAAGGCGGTCTCGACCCGTCGCCGGGCGTCCAGGGTCTGGGTCGAGTTGAGGAACCCGGCGCGTACGCCGACCGCGGTGAGGGCGTCCACCTGGTCCTGCATGAGCGCGATCAGTGGGGACACGACGACGGCGACCCCGTCGCGGACCAGGGCCGGGATCTGGTAGCACAGGGACTTGCCGCCACCGGTGGGCATCAACACCAGCGCGTCGCCGCCGCCGACCACATGGTCGATCACGTCCTGCTGGAAGCCACGGAACGCGTCGTAGCCGAAGACCCGGCCCAGCACGTCCAGGGCGTCGGAGGCGGTACGCAGGTCGGTGGGAGAAGCCATCCGGGGAGTCTACGAGCCGACGCCGACAGCGCCCGTCCGGCGCACCCGGGTCGGGTGGGCCGGACGGGCGAGCGGTCAGCCGGGCTGGCTGGACCTGTGCGCCAGGCCGCGCGGCGGGGCTCGATGTAGCGGGCCTTGTTGCCCATGCGGAAGGCGGTGGCCGCCGCGTCGGGAGGGCGACAGTCGAAATGGTCAGCGGCCGCCGTCCGGCCACGGGTGCCGGGCCGCGACCGGGTGGCGGGATAGAGTCGCTGATTGACCAATCGCGGCCGAGGGCGGCCGCGGCGCCACGGCTTGGGGGTACGGGTGAGCGAGGCGCGCGCAGCCGGTGACCGGATCGACGGCCCGGATGCTGATGACGAGCAGATGGCGGCTGAGTCGGAGACCACCCTGGTGGTGGTCACCGGCCTTTCCGGGGGTGGCCGCAGCACTGTGGCCCGGGCGTTGGAGAACGTCGGCTACTACGTCGTGGACAACCTGCCGCAGGCCCTGATGTTGGACATGGCCGAGTTGGCGTTCAAGGCGGGCGGCGCGGCCCGTCGTACCGCCATGGTGCTGGACGTGCGGTCACGGGCCTTCTCCACGGACCTGGCCGGGGCGATCCGGGAGCTCAAGGAGCGCGGATTCTCGCCCCGGGTGGTCTTCGTCGACGCCGACGACGAGGTGCTGATCAGGCGGTTCGAGAGCGTTCGGCGTTCGCATCCGTTGCAGGGTGACGGGCGGCTGGCCGACGGCATCGCCGTGGAGCGCGGCCTGCTGGAGGAGGCCCGTGACCAGGCCGACGTGATCATCGACACCAGCCACCTGAACGTCAACCAGCTCCGGCGCCGCATCGAGGAGCTGTTCGGCGGCGAGGACGCCCGCCGGCTGCGGGTGACTGTGTTGTCGTTCGGCTTCAAGTACGGCCTGCCACCGGACGCTGATTTCGTGTTGGACGCCCGCTTCCTGCCCAATCCGTACTGGGTGCCGGAGCTGCGTGAGCACACCGGGCGGGAGGAGGCGGTCAGCGCGTACGTGCTGGGCCAGGAGGGCGCGGACGCCTTCGTCGCCTCGTACGCCGACCTGGTCAACGCCACCACGACCGGCTTCGAGCGGGAGGGCAAGCGGTACCTCACGGTCGCCGTGGGCTGCACCGGCGGCAAGCACCGCAGCGTGGCCATCGCCGAGGAGCTGGCCAGCCGACTGCGTCACTCCGGGTTGGCGGCGAACGCCCAGCACCGCGACCTGGGGCGGGAATGACGGCCCGGCGGGTGGTGGCGTTCGGCGGCGGGCACGGCCTGTCCGCCTCGTTGCGTGCGCTGCGCCACTGCGCTCCCGAACTCGACCTCGACATCACAGCGGTGGTCACTGTGGGTGACGACGGTGGCTCCAGTGGTCGGCTGCGGGCCGAGCGGGGTGGCCTGCCGCCGGGAGACCTGCGTCAGGCGCTGGTGGCGTTGGCCGGGGACCACCCGGCGACCAGGCGTAGCGCCGGGCTGTTCCAGCACCGCTTCGCCGCCGTACCGGTGGGCGTACCCGGAACTGGCGGGACCGGCCCGGGGCCGGCGGCGAGCGGCCCGGACCGGGACGGCACAGCCCCGCGTGGCACCGACGGGGCGTCGGCCGGCACCGACGGTCTGACCGGGCACGCGGTGGGCAATTTGATGCTCTGCGGCCTCATGGAGCTGCTCGGCGACCCGGTGGCCGCGCTGGAGCACGCCGGGGCGATGCTCGGCGCGGTGGGCCGGGTGTTGCCGATGTCCCGCCAACCGGTCGGCATCGAGGCGCGGGTACGCGGTGCCGACCCGGCCGCCCCGGACGAGGTGCGCACTGTCAGTGGCCAGCACCAGGTGGCCGTAACCACCGGGCGGGTCGAGTCGTTGCGTCTCACGCCGAGCGCCCCACCGGCGTGCGCCGAGGCCATCGAGGCGATCCGGGCCGCCGATTGGTTGATCTTCGGACCGGGCAGTTGGTACACGAGTGTGCTTCCGCACCTGCTGGTGCCGCAGTTGGCCGACGCTATCGTGTCCACCTCGGCCCGGCGGCTGGTCACGCTGAACCTCGCCGCGGAGAAGGAGACCCTCGGGCTCTCCGTCGCCGATCATCTCGCGGCGCTGCACTGGTACCTGCCCGAACTCAAGGTGGATCTTGTGCTCGCCGATGCCAAGGCGGTGGGTGACCCCGAACCGGTCGAACGTGCGGCAGAATCGCTGGGTGCCCGCCTGGTCCTCGCCCCCGTCGCCGTTGTCGACGGGACTCCCCGCCATGATCCGGCTGCCCTGGGCGCCGCGCTGGTGCCTGTCCTGGGTGCCGATCGTTAGACACGTACGTAATCTCCGGCGACACGCCGGAACAGGTCCGTGAGGGGACGCACAATGGCGATGACGGCCGCGGTCAAGGACGAGCTGAGTCGGGTCGACGTGCCCAAACCCTGCTGTCGGCGGGCGGAGATGGCCGCGCTGCTGCGCTTCGCTGGCGGGCTGCACATCGTCTCCGGCCGCGTTGTGGTGGAGGCTGAACTGGACACCGGGGCGGTGGCCCGGCGGCTGCGGCGGGAGATCGCCGAGGTCTACGGCTACCCCAGCGAGATCCACGTGCTGGCCTCCGGTGGGCTGCGCAAGGGCAGCCACTTCATCGTGCGGGTGGTCAAGGACGGCGAGGCCCTGGCGCGGCAGACCGGCCTGCTCGACGTGCGGGGTCGCCCGGTGCGTGGGCTTCCCCCGCACGTGGTGGCGGCCAACGTCTGCTGCGCGGTCTCCGCGTGGCGGGGCGCGTTCATGGCGCACGGCTCGCTCACCGAGCCTGGCCGCTCCAGCGCGTTGGAGATCACCTGCCCGGGGCCGGAGTCGGCGTTGGCGCTGGTCGGCGCGGCCCGCCGCATCGGCATCACCGCGAAGAACCGTGAGGTACGCGGGGTGGACCGGGTGGTCGTCAAGGACGGTGACGCGATCGCCGCGCTGCTCACCCGGATCGGCGCGCACTCCAGCGTGCTGGCCTGGGAGGAGCGCCGGGTACGCCGCGAGGTGCGGGCCACCGCCAACCGGCTCGCCAACTTCGACGACGCCAACCTACGCCGCTCGGCGCGGGCCGCGGTCGCCGCCGCCGCCCGGGTCACCCGTGCGCTGGAGATCCTCGCCGAAGAGGCGCCCAACCACCTGACCGACGCCGGTCGGCTGCGTCTGGAGCACCGGCAGGCGTCGCTGGAGGAGTTGGGGGCCCTGGCCGACCCCCCGTTGACCAAGGACGCCATCGCGGGGCGGATCCGCAGGCTCCTGGCGCTGGCCGACAAGCGAGCCCGCGACCTTGGCATCCCGGATACCGAAGCGGCAGTCACGCCCGACATGCTCGTGGTCTGATAGGACGGTGGGGCCGCACGGTGCGCCCGGGAGCACGACCCGGCGCAGCGTGGTCTCGCACGCTCGGATAAGGTCGCTGAGTACGGCAAGGGGGCCGACACCCGGCACTTCTCGTCGTGCCCACCGCCTCGGGCGGTCAGGTCCTCAGACCGCGCGGCGGGGTGGCCGAGATGAACCGTCGACGGCCGGCTCCAACGGTCGGCGCACACCATTCCCGCCGGCCCGTTGTCTGAAGCCGGCGGACCAGAACGCGAGGAGATGGGACCTGTGACCATCCGGGTTGGCATCAACGGCTTTGGCCGAATCGGCCGTAACTTCTTCCGGGCAGTGCTGGCGTCCGACGCCGACATCGAGGTCGTGGCGGTGAACGACCTGACCGACAACGGCACGCTCGCCCACCTGCTCAAGTACGACAGCATCCTCGGTCGCCTGCCGTACGAGGTCAAGGCCACCGCCGACGAGATCACCGTCGGTGGCAAGACCATCAAGGCGTACGCCGAGAAGGACCCGTCGAAGCTGCCGTGGGGCGAGGTCGGCGCCGACGTCGTCATCGAGTCGACTGGCTTCTTCACCGACGCCACCAAGGCCAAGGCGCACGTCGACGGCGGGGCCAAGAAGGTCATCATCTCCGCCCCGGCGAAGAACGAGGACGTCACCGTCGTCATGGGTGTCAACCACGACACCTACGACCCGGCGAAGCACACCATCATCTCCAACGCCTCGTGCACCACCAACTGCCTCGCCCCGATGGCGAAGGTCCTGCACGACACGTTCGGCATCCAGCACGGTCTGATGACGACGATCCACGCGTACACCCAGGACCAGAACCTCCAGGACGCGCCGCACTCGGATCTGCGTCGTGCCCGGGCCGCCGCGCTGAACATCGTGCCGACCTCGACCGGTGCCGCCAAGGCGATCGGCCTGGTCCTGCCGGACCTCAAGGGCAAGCTCGACGGGTACGCCCTGCGGGTGCCGATCCCGACCGGCTCGGTCACCGACCTCACCGTCAACGTGGGTCGCGAGACCACCGTGGACGAGGTCAACGCCGCGCTGAAGGCCGCCGCGGACGGCCCGCTCAAGGGCATCCTGGTCTACAACGAGGACCCGATCGTCTCCACTGACATCGTGACCGACCCGGCGTCGTGCATCTTCGACGCGCCGCTGACCAAGGTCGTCGGCAACCAGGTCAAGGTCGTCGGCTGGTACGACAACGAGTGGGGCTACTCCAACCGGCTGGTCGACCTCGTCAAGCTGGTCGGTTCGTCGCTGTGAGCATCCGGACCCTCGACGACCTGCTCGCCGAGGGGGTGTCGGGTCGGCGCGTGCTGGTGCGCGCCGACCTGAACGTCCCGCTCGACAAGCAGACCGGTGCCATCACTGATGACGGCCGGATCCGCGCGGTGCTGCCGACTCTCGGCGCGCTGGTCGAGGCCGGCGCGAAGGTGGTCGTCTGTTCGCACCTGGGCCGCCCGAAGGGCGCTCCGGACCCGCAGTTCAGCCTGGGCCCGGTCGCCGGGCGGCTCGGTGAGCTGCTTGGCGCGCCGGTGCACTTCGCCACCGACACCGTGGGTGAGTCGGCCCGCTCCACCGTCGCGGACCTGGCCGACGGCCAGGTCGCCCTTCTGGAGAACCTGCGTTTCAACGCCGGTGAGACCAGCAAGGACGAGGCGGAGCGGGGCGCCTTCGCCGATCAGCTCGCCGCGTTCGGCGACGCGTACGTGGACGACGCGTTCGGTGCCGTGCACCGCAAGCACGCCAGCGTCTTCGACGTGCCGGCCCGGTTGCCGCACGTCGCGGGCCGGCTGGTGCTGCGTGAGGTCGAGGTGCTCTCCAAGCTCACCGCTGACCCTGAGCGCCCGTACGTGGTGGTGCTCGGTGGGTCGAAGGTGTCCGACAAGCTCGCCGTGATCGAGGCTCTGCTGCCCACTGTCGACCGGCTGCTCATCGGTGGCGGGATGTGCTTCACCTTCCTCAAGGCCCAGGGCCTGGAGGTGGGCACCTCGCTGCTGGAGAAGGACATGGTCGACACCTGCCGCAACCTGCTGGAGCGGTCCGGCGGCAAGATCATGCTGCCGGTCGACGTGGTGGTCGCGGACGCGTTCGCTCCGGACGCGGCACACGACACGGTGCGGGTCGACGGCATCCCGAGCCACCGGCTCGGCCTGGATGTCGGCCCGGAGACGGTGGCGGGCTTCAGCGCCGCGCTGTCCCAGGCGAAGACGATCTTCTGGAACGGCCCGATGGGCGTGTTCGAGATGCCGGCCTTCGCGGCGGGCACCCGGGGGATCGCCGAGGCGATCACCAAGGCCGACGCGTTCAGCGTCGTCGGCGGCGGTGACTCCGCTGCGGCCGTCCGTGCACTGGGGCTGGACGAGTCGTCCTTCGGGCACATCTCCACCGGTGGTGGCGCCTCCCTGGAATACCTCGAGGGCAAGACCCTCCCCGGCATCGCGGCCCTGGAGAACTGAATGTCGAGCACCACCCGCCGGCCGCTGATGGCCGGCAACTGGAAGATGAACCTCAACCACCTCGAGGCCAACCTGCTGGTGCAGAAGCTGGCGGCGAGCCTCACCGAAAAGCAGCTCACCGCCGTCGAGACGGTCGTGCTGCCGCCCTTCACCGACCTGCGCACCGTGCAGACCGCGGTGGACGGGGACAAGCTGCTGATCGGCTACGGCGGGCAGGACCTCTCCCCGCACGCGTCCGGCGCGTACACCGGGGACATCTCCGGGCCGATGCTGGCCAAGCTCGGCTGCACGTACGTGGTGGTCGGGCACTCCGAGCGGCGGGCCTATCACAACGAGGACGACGCGCTGGTCAATGCCAAGGTCAAGGCGGCGCTGACGCACGGCCTGACGCCGATCCTCTGCGTGGGGGAAGGGCTGGACATTCGCGAGCAGGGCACCCACGTGGCGCACTGCTCCGACCAGCTCGACGGGGGCCTCGCCGGGCTCACCCCCGAGCAGGTGCGGCAGGTCGTGATCGCGTACGAGCCGGTCTGGGCGATCGGCACGGGCAAGACCGCGACCCCGGACGACGCCCAGGAGGTCTGCGGGGCGGTGCGTCAGCGACTGGCGGAACGCTTCGACCAGGAGACCGCCGACCAGGTCCGGGTCCTCTACGGCGGCTCGGTCAAGGCGTCCAACGTCGCCTCGATCATGGCCCAAACGGACGTGGACGGGGGCCTGGTGGGGGGCGCCAGCCTGGACGCCGAGGAATTCGCTCAGATCTGCCGGTTCCCGGAGCACCTCGCCCGCTGATCGCTCGGTATCCTTGACACCGCCCGTCCGCCGGTCGGTGCCGCCGTGCCCGATCAGACCGGGCGAGGATCGCTACGAGAGGAACTGACCCCAGCCATGCCGATCTGGTTCGCATACACGTTGATCGTGTTGCTGGTCATCACGAGCATTCTGCTCACCCTGCTGATCCTGCTGCACCGTGGCAAGGGTGGCGGTCTGTCGAGCATGTTCGGCGGTGGCGTCAGCTCCAGCCTCGCCGGCTCTTCGGTCGCGGAGAAAAACCTGGACCGCTACACCGTTCTGGTGAGCGTCGTCTGGTTCGCCGCCATCGTCGGCCTCGGGCTCTGGCTGCGCCTCCAAATGAACAGCGGCACCTGAGCAGGCTCAGCAAGTCGTACAATCTGCGCGCGGTTCGTCACTCGACGGGCCGCGCGCAGGCTTTTCTCCGCTGCACCGCGTCGCCCGCCGCTCCACCCCCGAAGACGGCGGGTCCCCTCCGACGACAGGAGCGAGCAGCCGTGCCGAATGGCAACGTTATCCGGGGAGCCCGGGTCGGGTCCGCACCGATGCGCCCGGACGAGCGGCACCAACCCGCCCCCCGACAGGACGTCACCTACTGGTGCCGTAACGACCACCGGGTCGACATCAGGATCGCCGCGGACGTCGAACCGCCACCCCTGTGGGACTGCCCCCGCTGTGGCCTACCCGCCGGCCGGGACGCCCAGAACCCCCCGGGTCGGGTCCGCGCCGAACCGTACAAGAGCCACCTGGCGTACGTGAAGGAGCGGCGCACCGCCGAGGAGGGGGAGGCCCTGCTCGCCGAGGCGCTCGCCGCACTACGCCGTCGACGCGGCGAGTAGCGGGCTCCTTCCCGCGCTCAGCGCAGACTGCGCAGGCGGACGGGCACGTCGGCAGCGGCAGCCCGGTCCAGCAGCCAGCGGGTGCGGTTCACGCCGCGCACGCCGGCCGCCGGCAACTGCACCGGCCCGGCGCCGGCCAACGCCATACCCACAGCGCGAGCCTTGTCGGCGCCGGCGGCCACCAGCCAGACCTCCTCGGCGGTGTTGATCGCCGGCAGGGTGAGGGTGGTCCGCGTCGGCGGCGGCTTGGGGCTGCCCCGCACCGCGCTGACCGGCCGGGTCTCGTAGCCCACCGGGTGCTCGGGGAAGACCGAGGCCACGTGGCCGTCCTCGCCGACGCCCAGCATCAGCACGTCGAAGTGCGGCACCGTGGCGTGCCCGGGCCGGGCGGCGCGGGCCAGCTCCTCCGCGTACGCCGCAGCGGCCGCCTCGGGGTCGTTGCCGGCCGGGCCGTCCGAGGCCGGCATCGCGTGCACCCGGGCCGGATCCAGCGGCACCACGTCCAGCAGGGCGGCGCGGGCCTGCGTCTCGTTGCGGTCCGGATCACCGGCGGGCAGGAACCGTTCGTCACCCCACCACACGTCGACCCGGGACCAGTCAACAGCGTCGCGGGCCGGCAGCGTCGCCACCGCCCGGTACACGGCCGCGGCGACCCGACCTCCGGTGAGCACCACCGAGGCTTCGCCCCGGTCGGCCTGGGCGTCGAGCAGCTTCACCAGCAACCGGGCCGCCACTGCCTGCGCCAGCAGGTCGGCGTCGGCGTGCACGGCGACACTCGCCTCACTCATGGTTGCGCCTTCGTTTCCCGACCGCGAGGCGGTCGCTGTCGTCCCCGGGCCGGTGTGCCCGAGGTGGTAGGGGCAGGAACCCCTGACATTGCGGGGCAGGGCCGGTGCGTACCGGCCCTGCCCGACGTTGTGCCCCGGCTGGGCTCAGCCCTCGCCGCTCGTGCCGGTGTGCGCGGTGACCCCGGCCTCGGCGCGCTGCGCGGTGGCCGGATCCTTCCAGACGTGGACCCGCTGCGGGGGGCGCTGCTCCAGCCCTCGCAGCCCGACCGTCGCGCCCAGCGCCTCCGCGTACACCTGGTCGGCGTCCAGCCGGCGCAGCTCCTCGGCCAGCTCGTCGCCGAGCGGGCGGCGCACCAGCGGCAGGGCCCTGTCGTCCTGGCCCGTCCGCCGGAACACGGCCATGCTGTCCTCGCGGGTCAACGTCAACTGGTCGCCGTTGGCGCAGCTGAGCTGCACCTCCCGCATCCGAGGGAACTCGTTGCTGTCCACCCGGCGTGGGGTGATGCCGAGCCGGCTGGACAGCCAACCGGCCATCAACGCCGCCGTCGGGTCGGTGGGAGGCGCGACGATGGTCGCCTCGGTGACCTGGGCGTTGGTGGTGTCGAACGCCCCGGCGACCAAGGTGCGCCACGGGGTGATCCGGGTCCACGCCAGGTCGGTGTCGCCCGGGGCGTAGTCCCGGGCACGCTGCCGCAGCGCCTCCACCGGGTCGGTGGCCTGCGCGGAGTCGGTGATCCTCCGGTCGGCCACCACCCCGAGGAAGTCGGTGGCGATCTCCGCCGGTGGCTCGCCGTGCCACCAGGTCACCACCGGCACGTCGGGAACGAGCAGCGGCATCACCACCGACTCGGCGTGCAGGGACAACCGGCCGTACATCCGGGTGACCACGGCCTCGCAGGGGCCGAGCCGGCCGCCGACCACGATCTCCGCGTCCAGTCGGTTGCGGTCCCGCTCGATCTCCGAGCGGACCACCACCACGAGGCGACACGGGTGCGCGGCGGCCGCGATAGTCGCCGCAGCCTCCGCCTCCCGGACCCGCTTCTCGTCCACGACCACGATGAGGGTGAGCGCCATGCCGCTGGCCACCCCGCCGGCGCTGCGCCGCTCGGCGGCGAGCGCCTTGACCACCTCGTTGCCGGTGGTGTCCCACAGCCCGATCATGCTCTCCTCCAGGCGCGGCCCTCGCGGGCCAGCATCTCGTCGGAGGCCCTGGGGCCCCACTCGCCGGCCCGGTACGGCTCCGGTGTGGTGCCCTCCCAGGCGTGCTCCAGGGGGTCGATCACCTGCCAGCTCTGCTCGACCTCGGCCGCGTCCGGGAACAGGGTGCGGTCGCCGATCAGCACGTCCAGCACCAGACGCTCGTACGCCTCGGGGCTGGACTCGGTGAACGCCTCGCCGTACTGGAAGTCCATCGCGATGTCGCGGACCTCCATCGTCGTGCCCGGCACCTTCGAGCCGAACTTGAGCACCACGCCCTCGTCCGGCTGCACCCTGATCACCAACTGGTTGTTGCCCAGCGACTCCATGTCGGCGTCGTTGAACGGCAGGTGCGGCGCCTTCTTGAACATGATGGCGACCTCGGTGACCCGTCGGGGCAGCCGCTTGCCGGCCCGGATGTAGAACGGCACCTCCGCCCAGCGGCGGTTCTGGATGCCCAACCGCACCGCCACGTACGTCTCAGTGGTGGAGTCGGCGGGGACGTCCCGCTCATCCAGGTAACCGACAGCGCGCTCGCCGCCGACCCAGCCCGGCAGGTACTGACCGCGCACGGTGTCCCGTGCGACGTCCTTGGGCAGGGTGATGGCCTTGAGCACCTTCAGCTTCTCGGCCCGGATCTCGTCGGCGTCGAAGCTTGTCGGCTCCTCCATCGCCACCAGGGCGAGGAGTTGGAGAAGGTGGTTCTGGAGCACGTCGCGGGCGGTGCCGACGGTGTCGTAGAAGCCGGCGCGGGTGCCGATGCCGACGTCCTCCGCCATGGTGATCTGCACCGAGTCGACGTACTTGGAGTTCCACAGCGGCTCGAACAGGTTGTTGGCGAACCGCAGGGCGAGGATGTTCTGAACGGTCTCCTTGCCCAGGTAGTGGTCGATCCGGAAGACGTCCTGCCTGGTGAACACGTCGTCGACGAGGTCGTTGAGCGCCTTCGCCGAGGGCAGGTCGTTGCCGAACGGCTTCTCCACCACGACCCGGCGCCAACCGCCGGACTTGTCGTTGTCGGCCATGCCGGTTCGAGCCAACTGCTTGAGCACGACGGGGAACGCCGCCGGCGGGATGGAGAAGTAGAACGCCGCGTTGCCGGTGATGCCGTGGGTCTGACGCAGATCGTCAAGCGTCGAGGCGAGGGTGTCGAAGGCGGCGTCGTCGTCGAACGACCCGCCGACGAACTTGATGTTGCCGGCCAGCCGCGCCCACACCTCGTCCCGCCACGGGGTACGGGCGTGCTTGCGGGCAGCCTCGCAGGCCAACGTCTCGAAGTCGCCGTCACCCCAGTCGCGGCGCGCGAAACCGAGCACCACGAAGCCCGGTGGCAACAGCCCCCGGTTGGCCAGGTCGTAGACCGCGGGGAGCAGCTTCTTGCGGGCCAGGTCGCCGGTCACCCCGAAGATCACCAGAGCGCAGGGCTCCGGGATCCGGGGCAACCGGCGGTCCTGCGGGTCGCGCAGCGGGTTCACCGAACCGCCTCCTCGCTCCGCTTCAGTCACGTCGTCCATCCTCACGCCCGCAGATCACCGGCCGCGTCCAGTAGTTGGGCGACACCGGTGGCACGGTCGGTCAGGTGCAGTCGCAGCACCGGCCGCTCCCGACCAGCGAGAGCCTGCCGGTCACCGGCGGCCTGCGCCGCCTGCAACTCACCGAAGGTGTACGGCTTGCCCGGCACCGTCAGGTCCTCGGCGACCGCGCCGGTCACCTGGAGGTAGCTGCCCACCTGCGGGCCGCCCTTGTGGTACTGGCCCGTCGAGTGCAGGAATCGCGGACCCCAGCCGAAGGTCACCGGTCGGCCGCCCGCCTGCGCCAGCAGCGACCGCAGCCGGGCCGCGTCGACGTCGGCGAACCGGTCCAGGTACGCCATCACCGCGAGGTAACCGTCGTCGCCCAGCCCGTCGAGCAGCCAGCGCAGCACACCCGCCAGGTCTCCGGGGGCGCCCTGCGGGGCGTACACCTCGATCGCGCCCTCGGTGAACGACGGCGTCTCCGCCGGCAGGCCCGAGGCCAGGATCTTGTTGGTGTTCTCCTTGGACTCGGTGACGTTCGGCTGGTTGAACGGGTCGATGCCGAGCACGACACCGGCAACCGCTGTGGCGTACTCCCAGGCCAGGAACTGCGCGCCCAGCGGACCGTTGACGGCCACGTCCGGGTTCGCCCCGCCGCCCGGCATGTCACCGGGGGCCAGCGCGCCGCCGTAGCTGACGGTCAGCACGTCCGCACCGGTGGCGCCGGGGCTCTGCGGAGACTCCACGACCACCGGGAGGATGCCCACCCCGGCCTTGCCTGTCGATTCGGCGATCAGCTGCTCGGCCCAGTCGCCGAGCCCGTCGATGCCGGTGCCGTCGGAGACCAGGGCGACCTTGTCCCGGGCGAGGGTGGCCGCGGCGCCCAGGGCGGCGCCCAGCGCCAGCGCCGGGTTGTTCTGGTCCGCGCCGAGCGACGTGGCCAGCGCGTCGGCCTGGTCGAGCAGTTCTGCGACCTCGACCCCGGCCAACGCCGATGGCACCAGACCGAACGCGGTGAGCGCCGAGTACCGGCCGCCGACGTTCGGGTCGGCGAGCACCGTGAACGCGCCCATCTCGGCCGCGGTGGCCTCCAGCGGCGAACCCGGGTCGGTGACGATGACGAAGTGCCGGCCGGCCTCCGCCTCGGTCATCCCGGCGTCCAGGAACGCCTGCCAGTACGCGCGTCGGTGGCTGTCGGTCTCCACAGTCGACCCGGACTTGCTGGCCACCACCACGACCGTGCGCTCCAGCCGGTCACCGAGCGCCGCCCGGACCTGGCCCGGGTCGGTGGTGTCCAGCACTGTCAACGGGCGGCCCAGCGTCCGGGTGATCACCTCGGGCGCGAGCGACGAGCCGCCCATGCCGGCGAGCACCACGTGATCCAGGTCGGCCAGTTCCGCGGTCAGCTCGGCCAACTGGACGAGCAGCTCGCGGCTGCGCCGGTGGGTGTCCACCCAGCCCAGCCGGACCTTCGCCTCGGCCTCGGCGTCCGGACCCCACAGGCTCGCGTCCTTGCCCGCCAGCTTGCCCGGGACGCCGGCCTTGACCAGCGCGTCCCGGGTCGAGGCGGGCGCGGCCTTGTCGACCGCGTCCGCGCCGTAGACGGAAAGCCCGGCGGCTGCCTCCACCGGCCCACTAAGCAGGTCGCTCATGCCGTCACTCCGCTTCGCTGCGTGCCGTCATGAGGCGCCTTCGCGCTGGGCTTGATGATTCGCTCGCTCATGCGCCACCGGCCTTCTCGGCGGACTTGGCGTTGCCCTTGGCTGCCTTGTTCGGCGCGCCCTTGCCCTTGGCAGCCGCCTCCAGGGACTTGCGGACCCCGTCGAGCAGCTCCTGCCAGCTCGCCTCGAACTTCTCCACACCCTCGCGCTCCAGGGTGGCGATCACGTCGGCCATGTCCACCCCGACCGACTCCAGGTCGGCGAAGACCTTCCGGGCCGCGTCGTAGGCGCCGGTGACGGTGTCGCCGCGGGTCTCGCCATGATCGGCGTACGCGTGGATGACCGACTCCGGCATGGTGTTGACGGTGCCGGGGGCGATCAGCTCCTCGACGTAGATGACGTCCCGGTAGTCCGGGTTCTTCGTCGAGGTGGACGCCCACAGCGGCCGCTGCGGGTGTGCGCCGGCGGCGGCGAGCGCCTTCCAGCGGTCGGAGGAGAACACCTCGCTGTAGCGCTCGTACGCCAGCTGCGCGTTGGCGACGGCGGCCTTGCCCTTGAGGGCCTTCGCCTGGTCGGAGCCGACCTTCTCCAGCCGCTTGTCGACCTCGGAGTCGACCCGGGAGACGAAGAACGACGCCACCGAGCCGATCGTGGACAGGTCGTGGCCGTTCGCCTTGGCCCGCTCCAGGCCGGCGAGGAACGCCTCCATGACCGCCGAGTAGCGGTCCAGACCGAAGATCAGCGTCACGTTGACGCTGATCCCCTCGGCGAGGGTGTCGGTGATCGCCGACAGGCCCTCCTCGGTGGCGGGGATCTTGATGAAGAGGTTGGGCCGGTCGACCAACCACCACAGCGCCTTGGCCTCGGCGACGGTCTTGTCCGCGTCGTGCGCGCTGCGCGGGTCCACCTCGATCGAGACCCGGCCGTCGACACCGTCGCTGCCGTCGTACGAGGGGCGCATCACGTCGCAGGCCCACCGCACGTCGTACGTGGTGAGCATGCGCACCGACTCCTCGACCTCGACGCCACGGGTGGCGAGGTCGTGCAGCTGCCAGTTGTACTCGTCGGCGTCGCTGAGCGCCTTTGCGAAGATCGTCGGATTGGTGGTGACGCCCGCCACGTGCTTCTCGCGGCGGAGCTGGTCCAGCCCGCCGGAGCTCAAACGCACCCGGGAAAGATCGTCGAGCCAGACCGCCACGCCCGCGGCGGTGAGCTCATTCAGCTTGTCCGTCATGCCGTCCACGCTCCCTCAGTTGCCGGTCGTGAAACCGGTGATGTCGCCCACCCGGGCCAGCGAGGCGTGTGCTGCCGCCACGATCCGGTCGGGGGTGAACCCGAACTGCTCGAAGAGCACGGTGTGCGGGGCGCTCGCTCCGTAGTGCTCCAGGCTCACGCTCTCGCCCAGGTCACCGACGATGCCGCGCCAGGACATCGCGATGCCCGCCTCCACGCTCACCCTTGCCTTTACCCCGCGCGGGAGCACCGACTCCCGGTACGCCTCGTCCTGCTCGTAGAACCACTCCTGGCAGGGCATCGAGACGACCCGGGTCGGGGTGCCGTCGGCCTCCAGCCGATCCCGGGCGGTCAGGCAGAGCTGCACCTCGGAACCGGTGCCGACGATGATCACCTGAGGCTTGCCGTTGGACGCCTCGGCCAGCACGTAGCCGCCCTTGGCCACGCCCTCCGCGCCGCCCAGGACGTCGCGGTCCATGGTCGGCAGCGGCTGACGGCTCAGCGCCAGCGCGGTGGGCCGGTCGGTGTGCTCCAGCGCCTGCCGCCAGGCCCAGGCGGTCTCATTGGCGTCCGCCGGACGGACCACGTCCAGGCCCGGGATGGCGCGCAGCGCGGTCAGGTGCTCCACCGGCTGGTGGGTCGGGCCGTCCTCGCCGAGGCCGATCGAGTCGTGCGTCCAGACGTACGTCACCGGCAGCTTCATCAGCGCGGCCAGCCGCACCGACGGACGCATGTAGTCGCTGAAGACCAGGAACGTGCCACCGTACGGGCGGGTGCCACCGTGCAGGGCGATGCCGTTGAGGATCGCGCCCATGGCGTGCTCACGGATGCCGAAGTGCAGCGTGCGGCCGTACTCGTGACCGGGGAAGTCCTTGGTGGCGTGCGCGGCCGGGATGAACGACGGCTCGCCCTTCATCGTGGTGTTGTTGCTCTCGGCCAGGTCGGCCGAGCCGCCCCACAGCTCCGGGAGCACCGGCGCGAGCGCCTCCAGCACCTTGCCGGAGGCGGCCCGGGTGGCCACCCCCTTGGCGTCCGCGGGGAAGACCGGCAACGCGTCGGTCCAGCCGTCCGGCAGTACGTGACCAGCCAACCGCTCGTAGAGCGCGGTGCGCTCCGGGTTGGCCTTCTTCCAGGCGTCGAACGCGGTGGTCCACTCCTGCTGGGCGTCGGAGCCGCGGCCCATCACCGTGCGGGCGTGGCTGAGCACCTCCTCGTCGACCTGGAAGGTCTGCTCCGGGTCGAAGTCGAGGATCCTCTTGGTGGCCTTCACCTCGTCGGCGCCGAGCGCCGAACCGTGGATCTTGCCGGTGTTCTGCTTGTTGGGCGCGGGCCAGCCGATGATGGTGCGCAGCGCGATGAAGGAGGGGCGGCCGGTCTCCGCCCGGGCGGCCACCAGCGCCGCGTACAACGCCTCGGCGTCCTCGTGGTAGTCACCCTGGTCGGCGTCGCCGCTGCGCCAGTCGACGGTCTGCACGTGCCAGCCGTACGCCTCGTAGCGGGCGGCCACGTCCTCGCTCTTGGCGATCCGGGTGTCGTCCTCGATGGAGATCTCGTTGTCGTCGTAGATCACCGTGAGGTTGCCGAGTTGCTGGTGCCCGGCGAGGGCGCTGGCCTCGTGGCTGATGCCCTCCTCGATGTCACCGTCGGAGACGATGCACCAGATGTCGTGGTCGAAGACGGACGCGCCCAGCTCGGCCTCGGGGTCGAACAGGCCGCGCTCGCGGCGGGCCGCCATGGCCATGCCGACCGCGTTGCCCAGACCCTGCCCGAGCGGGCCGGTGGTGGTCTCCACGCCCGGCGTGTGCCCGTGCTCGGGGTGCCCCGGCGTCTGCGAGCCCCACTGCCGCAGCGACTTGAGGTCGTCCAGGCTCAGCGGGTAACCGGAGAGGAACAGCTGGATGTAGAGCGTCAGGCTGGAGTGCCCGGCGGAGAGCACGAAGCGGTCGCGGCCCGGCCAGTTCGGGTCGGCCGGGTTGTGCCGCATGACGCGGTTGAAGAGGAGGTACGCCGCGGGCGCGAGGCTCATCGCGGTGCCTGGGTGACCGTTGCCGGATTTCTCTACGGCGTCCATGGCCAGCACGCGGACGGTGTCTACGGCCCGGCGATCGAGGTCGGACCAGTTGAGTGCGGGGTGCTCGGGTCGTTTAACAGCCACGATGGTTGTGCTCCTCGGCAGATGGGCGGAACCCTCACCGATGACCTTATCGAGCGTCCCTAAACGTGCGCCCGGGGATCTGCGCATGGTGTGCGCTACGTGACCATCCGGATGCTCGGTTCAACCCGGTGGTGTGACGGCCCGCACCGTTGTCGGGTCGGCCGGGCAGCCAAAACGACGACGCGTAGTGTGTGGGGCGGTATGCGGACCCGAGTGGTCCCGACCGATCCGATCTCCCCGTGCCCGATGCCGGAAGGTGGCAATCCGTGAGCATGATCACCGAGCGCCCCGCGAGCAACCCGGCCGGGCCCCACCCGGCGCGGGCGGCCGAGGGCCCGGTGGCCCGGCGGGACGTACGCGCGGTCCTCTCGGCGTACGTGACGCTCACCAAGCCGCGGATCGTCGAGTTGCTGCTGGTCACCACCATCCCGGCGATGATGCTCGCCGAGGGCGGGCTGCCGTCGCTGTGGCTGATGGCCATAGTGCTGATCGGCGGCTCGCTCGCCGCTGGCGCGGCCAGTGTCCTCAACTGCTACATCGACCGCGACATCGACCAGCTGATGCGGCGTACCAAGCGTCGTCCGCTGCCGGCGCACACCGTGTCACCGCGAAGCGCGCTGATCTTCGGTCTGGTGCTGGCGGCGGTGTCGGTGGCCCTGATGGCCGCGTTCACCAACCTGCTGGCCGCCGGGCTGACCCTCGCCGCGATCGCCTACTACGACCTCGTCTACACCCTGTGGCTCAAGCGTTCCACCCCGACGAACACCTTCTGGGGCGGCGCGTGCGGGGCGGCACCGGTGCTGATCGGGTGGGCTGCCGTGACCGGCTCGCTGGCGCCAGCCGCCTGGGGGCTCTTCGCGGTCGTCTTCTTCTGGCAGATGCCGCACTTCTACCCGCTCGCCATGAAGTACAAGGACGACTACGCCCGGGCCGGCATCCCGATGCTGCCGGTGGTGGCCTCGATCCGCCGGGTGAACGCCGAAATCCTGATCTTCGCGTGGCTCACGGTGCTCACCTCCCTGGCCGTCTGGCCGCTGGGGCTCAGCGCGATCTACGGTGTCCCGACCCTGGTGGTGGGTGCCATCTTCGTGGTCGAGGCACACCGGCTCTGCCGGCGCGCGACGCGCGGCGAGGCGGTCAAGCCGATGCGACTGTTCCACTGGTCGACGACGTACCTGACGATCGTCTTCGTGGCTGTCGCGCTTGACGCGCTGATCTGACCCGTCCCGTACGGCCCGGCTCTGCCCTTCGCGACCACGGCAATGGCCTTCGCCTGTCGGCTTCGCCGCCTGTCGGCGTCCGTGCGCGCTGCTGCTCGGCTCGGCTCGGCTCTTGGACCCTCGCACCGTCTGACAGTTGTCGCGCCGTGGCTCGGCCGACGGCTGTCGTGTCTTGGCTCGGTGCGACGGCTGTCGCGTCGTGGCTCGGCGGCGAATGCCGCCGATGATCTACTGACTAATCATGGACGTGGATGAGTTGTCCAGGTTTAACGTCACATCAGAGTAACTTTCAGCATGAGTCGGATCGGCTCAACCTGGGGCGGTTCGGGCCCGATTTCTCGACGTGCTTTGAGCGCAAAAGTCGGTAAATAATCGGACAGCAAACCTGTGCTCATCCTTAAACCTGTAGGTAATTGGCATCACAAAAGGTTCATGGTTCTCGCGCGACGGGGTGGAACTCTGCTTAGGCTTCGCGTCATGGCAGATGGTTCCGATACGACGCTGACGGCCGAGCAGACCGCCGACGAGCAGGCGCCCCAAGGCCTGGTCGCGGGCCTCAAGGCGTTCGCGGCCGGACACGGCGGCGCGAAGGCGGTCATCGAGTACGTCGGCAAGCGTGGCGCGCGGATCGTCCTGGTGGGTTCCGACGGCGAGTGGGGCGACCAGTTCGCCGACGACACCGTCACCGCCCGGGAGGCGTGCGCCAAGGCGGGAGTCACCGTCGAGAACGCCTGGGAGCGTGAACTGATGGACCAGATGCGTCCGAGCAACGACCTCTGGCGGTCGATGGCCCGGCGCACGATGGCCCGCTGAAGAGACAGCTGAATTGACCACATATCACCAGTCGACCCGGGGGGAACCCCGGGTCGCTCTCGTTACCTGCTCGGACCTGGCCGACCTCGACCCGGACGACCGGCTGGTCCTGGCCCCGCTCGCCGCCCGTGGCGTCGCCGTCCAGACCGCCGTCTGGGACGACCCCGACGTCGACTGGTCGTCCTACGACCTGGTCGTGCTCCGCTCACCCTGGGACTACGCGCTACGCCGCGACGAGTTCGTGTCCTGGGCGGCCACCGTGCCGACGCTGGTAAACCCGGCAGACGTGGTCCGCTGGAACACCGACAAGCGTTACCTCGCCGAGCTGAGCGCCGCCGGGGTGCCAACCGTGCCGACGTCGTGGATCGAGCCGGGGGAGAGCTGGCAGCTGCCCGCCGAGACCGGCGAATACGTGCTCAAGCCCGCGGTCAGCGCCGGCAGCCAGGACACCGGCCGGTACGACCTGGCCGACCCGCAACACCGGGACCTGGCCGCCGCACACGTTCGCCGACTATCCGAGGCCGGCCGGGTCACCATGGTCCAGCCGTACCTGCGGGCCGTCGACACCGAGGGCGAGACGGCCCTGCTCTTCCTGGCCGGCCCCGAAGGGCTCGCGTTCAGCCACGCGATCCGCAAGGGGCCGATGCTGTCCGGGCCGGACCTCGGGCCGGATGGGCTGTACAAGGCCGAAGAGATCACCGCCCGCACGGCTCGCCCCGAGCAGTTGGCGGTGGCCGAGCAGACCCTCGCGACGGTGCCCGGCGGCACCCGACAGCTGCTCTACGCCCGGGTCGACCTGATCCCCGGCCCGGACGGCGAGCCGGTCCTGGTCGAGCTGGAGCTGACCGAGCCGTCGCTCTTCATCGGGTACGCCGACGGCGCCCCCGACCGCCTCGCCAACGCGATCAGCACCCACCTGGCCCGCAACGCCTAACGACCTCACACAACAAGCAATCCCCGAACGGCCGCTCGTGCCGCTCGTGCCGCTCGTGTCGCCGCCGGCAAGATCGCGCAATATCTTGGTTCTAGTGGCTTCGCGGCGCTCCGTGGCCACTACTTCCTGGTTCGAGTGCGATCTTGGTGGCCGTTGGCCGCTAAACGCGGCTTGCGGTCTCCCCAGCGGCGGGGTTCGTCCTCAAGATCCGCGCAATATCAGGGATATTGCTGTCTCCAGCGTGTCGGAGGCAGCGACATCCGGGAAGTTGCGTAGATCTTGGCGCGGGGCGCGGGGCGCGGGGCGCGGGGCCGGGCCCGGGCCCGGGGACCCGACGGCGCCCGACGGTGCGGGGTCCGCCCGACGGTGCGGGGCGTGGGACCCGACGGTGCGGGGTGCGCCCGACGGCGCGGGGCCCAACGACGGGCGGTGCCGGCGGCTGTTTCGGGGTGGGCGCTCGGGCTTTGCAGGCCAGGTGGCCGCTGATCGCGGGGCGCGGGCGGCGCGGGGCGCGGGCGGTCAGGCGGTCAGGCGCTGACTGGCACCGGGGCGGCGGCGTCGGTCGGGGTGGCCTGGCGGGCCGGCTCGACCGGACGGCGGTCCCGGGTGGACCACTGCACCGACAGGGCGGCCAGCAGTACCAGGCAGGAGCCGAGCATGTGCGCGCCGACGAGGAGCGCCGGCACGTGGGTGAAGTACTGCACGAAGCCGATCAGGCCCTGACTCAACTCCACGGCGACCAGGATGACCGCGGCGCGGGTGGCTCGTTGCGCACCGACGGCGCGGAACGCGAAGATCAGCGCCACCGACAGCCCGATCAGCAGGAAGACGCCGTCCGCGTGCACCTGCGAGATCGTCTCCGGGTCGAGCCCGTTGCGGGCGGCGCCGTGGTCGCCGGCGTGTGGGCCGCTGCCGGTGACCCAGGTGCCGATGACCAGCACGGCGACGGTGACGCCGGTGGTGATCCGAGCCAGCGCGCGCAGCGGTGCGGGCACCACGGCCGCGGTCGGGCCGTCGGAGTCGCCGATGCGCCGCCAGAGGGCGTACGCGGCGGCGATCACCGCCATCGAGGCGAGGAAGTGCAGCCCGACCACCCACGGGTTGAGGTTGGTCAGCACTGTGATGCCGCCGATCACGGCCTGGGCGGGGATGCCCAGGAAGACCGCCACGGCCAGTGCGAGGAGCCCGCGTCGGCGCGGCCGGTGGGCCAGCACGGCCAACACGGTGGCCAGCGCGATCAGACCCACCGCGAAGGTCAGCATGCGGTTGCCGAACTCGATCACCCCGTACACGCCCATCTCGGGCGTGGTGACGTAGGAATCGTCGGTGCACCGGGGCCAGGTGGGGCAGCCGAGGCCCGAGGCGGTCAACCGGACGGCCCCGCCGGTGACGACGATGCCCACGTTCGCGATGATCGAGGCGAGCGCGAGGCGGCGCAGCAGGATGCCGGAGACCGGACGGACGATTCGGTTCACGGCGCAAATCCTACGCACCGTAGTGCTCAAGGTTCGTCCGACTCCGTCGGCTCGGTGGTTGGGATCACCGGGGCCCGGGTTTGCGACCCTCCGGGTAATTACGTAACGTTGGCGTTGTGAAAAACGCGGCGGCGCTCTCCGGGCACCAACCGACGGCCGTGCCGGCCCTCGGTGCGTCCGGCTCCGCGCCTGCCGTGACCACGTCGGCCGGCCTTGCCGGGCCGGCGGCGGCCGAGGTCTCCACCCGGGATCGGGTCACCCAGTTGCTGCTTGAGCAGGGTGCCACCACCGCCGCGCAGCTTGGCGCGGCGCTCGGGCTCAGCCCGGCGGCAATCCGCCGACACCTCGACGCGATGCTTGCGGATGGTGACGTGTACGCCCGCGAGCAGCCAGTGCAGGGCAGTCGCGGTCGGGGACGCCCGGCCAAGGTGTTCCTACTGACCGAGGCCGCCCGGGTCCGTTGTGGCACACACCACTACGACAACATGGCCACCGCCGCGCTGCGCTGGATCGCCCGCAGCGGTGGTTCGGACGCGGTCGAGGCCTTCGCCACCGAGCAGGTGTCCGCTCTCGAGTCCCGTTGTCGGACGGCCATGGAGGACGCCGGCGACGACCCTCTCGCCCGAGCCGAGGCACTCGCCGCTGCGCTCACGGGCGAGGGTTACGCTGCCAATGCGACCACGATCGCTTCCGGCGGCCAGCTCTGTCAGCACCACTGCCCGGTGGCGCACGTTGCCGCCGAGTTTCCTCAGCTGTGCGAGGCCGAGACCGCGGTCATCTCCCGTCTGGTCGGCACCCACGTGCAGCGTCTGGCCACAATCGCGCACGGCGACGGGGTGTGCACCACGCACATCCCGACCCAGCCGGGCCGCGCTCAATCCGGTAATCCCGTAACCACTGTGAGGACAGATAGATGACCGAGCAGATCGTCCAGCCCCTGACCCAGGAAGAGCAGCTTGCCGCCCTGGGCCGGTACGAGTACGGCTGGTCCGACCCGGACGCCGCCGGGGCGGTCGCCCAGCGCGGCATCAACGAGGCGGTGGTGCGGGACATCTCGGCCAAGAAGAACGAGCCGGCGTGGATGCTCGACCTGCGGCTGAAGGGCCTGCGGCTGTTCGGCCGTAAGCCGATGCCGGCCTGGGGCGCGGACCTCACCGGGATCGACTTCGACAACATCAAGTACTTCGTGCGGTCGACCGAGAAGCAGGCCACCAGCTGGGAGGACCTGCCCGAGGACATCAAGAACACCTACGACCGGCTGGGCATCCCGGAGGCGGAGAAGCAGCGGCTGGTCGCCGGTGTCGCGGCACAGTACGAGTCCGAGGTCGTCTACCACAAGATCCGCGAGGACCTTGAGGAGCAGGGCGTCCTCTTCCTGGACACCGACACGGCGCTGCGCGAGCACGAGGACGTCTTCAAGGAGTACTTCGGCACGGTGATCCCGGTCGGCGACAACAAGTTCGCCGCCCTGAACACCTCGGTGTGGTCCGGTGGCTCGTTCATCTACGTGCCGAAGGGCGTGCACGTGGAGATCCCGCTGCAGGCCTACTTCCGGATCAACACCGAGAACATGGGCCAGTTCGAGCGGACGCTGATCATCGTCGACGAGGGTGCGTACGTGCACTACGTCGAGGGCTGCACCGCGCCGCTCTACTCCTCCGACTCGCTGCACAGCGCGGTCGTGGAGATCATCGTCAAGAAGAACGCGCGCTGCCGCTACACGACCATCCAGAACTGGTCGAACAACGTCTACAACCTGGTCACCAAGCGCGCCGTCTGCCACGAGGGCGCGACCATGGAGTGGGTCGACGGCAACATCGGCTCCAAGGTGACCATGAAGTACCCGGCTGTCTACATGACCGGCGAGCACGCCAAGGGCGAGGTGCTCTCGGTGGCGATGGCCGGCGAGGGTCAGCACCAGGACGCGGGCGCCAAGATGGTGCACGCCGCGCCGCACACCTCCTCGACCATCGTGTCGAAGTCGATCGCCCGTGGCGGCGGCCGCACCTCGTACCGAGGTCTGGTGCAGGTGCTGGAGGGTTCGCACCACAGCCGGAGCACCGTCAAGTGCGACGCACTGCTGGTCGACACGATCTCCCGCTCGGACACCTACCCGTACGTCGACATCCGTGAGGACGACGTGTCGATGGGTCACGAGGCGACCGTCTCCAAGATCAGCGACGACCAGCTCTTCTACCTGATGAGCCGGGGCCTGAGCGAGGACGAGGCGATGGCCATGATCGTGCGCGGCTTCATCGAGCCGATCGCCAAGGAGCTCCCGATGGAGTACGCCCTGGAGCTCAACCGCTTGATCGAGCTTCAGATGGAGGGCGCGGTCGGCTGACGCCGCCGCTCCCCGTGACGGGCCGGAACCTCGGTCCGTCACACCCGGCCCCAACTCGTCGTCACGGAACAGACAGACCAAGGACGAAATGACTACCCAGGCTTCCGCGCCGCCGCCCAGCACCAAGTCGCAGGCGCTGCGCTCGTACGACGTCGCCGACTTCCCGGCCCTCACCGGCCTGGAGGAGGAGTGGCGCTTCACCCCGCTCAAGCGCCTCCGCGGCCTGACCACAGAGGCGCCGGCCGCGACCGGCGCGGTCCGACACGAGTACGGTGACCTGCCCGAGGGCGTCGCCATCACCCGGATCGGCCGTGACGACGAGCGGGTCGGCAGCGTGCTGACCCCGGTCGACCGGGTCAGCGCGCTGGCCTACGGTGCCTCCGCGGACGCCCTGCTGCTGCGGGTGGCCCCCGACGTGGTGCTCGGCGAGGCGGTGCGGCTGCGGGTGGTCGGCGAGGGCGTCGAGCAGCCGGCGTTCGGTCACACCTTCGTCGAGGTGGGCCGGTTCGCCGAGGCGACAGTGGTGCTGGAGCACGTCGGGTCGGCCACTCTGGCCGACAACGTCGAGGTGGCAGTGGCCGATGGCGCGAAGCTGACGCTGGTCACTGTCGCCGACTGGGCCGACGACGCGGTCCAGGCCCAGCATCTGAAGATCAAGCTGGGCCGCGACGCCAAGGTCATCCACATCCAGGTCTCCCTGGGTGGCGACCTGGTCCGGCAGTTCACCAGCGTGGAATACACCGGGCGCGGTGGCGAGGCCGAGCTGTACGGCGTCTACTTCGCCGACTCCGGCCAGCACCTGGAGCACCGGCAGCTGGTCGATCACAGCGTCCCGGACTGCCGCAGCTACGTCGGCTACCGGGGCGCTCTGCAGGGCGAGAGCGCGCACACCGTCTGGGTGGGCGACGTGCTCATCCGGGCCGAGGCGACCGGCACCGACACGTACGAGATCAACCGGAACCTGCTGCTCACCGACGGCGCACGGGCGGACTCCGTACCCAATCTGGAGATCGAGACCGGCGAGATCTCCGGCGCCGGCCACGCCAGCGCGACCGGCCGCTTCGATGACGAGCAGTTGTTCTACCTGATGGCCCGGGGGATCCCTGAGGGCGAGGCCCGTCGTCTGGTGGTCCGTGGCTTCTTCGCCGAGCTGATCAACAAGATCCCGGTGGAGTCGCTGCGTGAGAGCCTCGGAGACGCGATCGAGGCCCGGCTGACCAAGGCGGGCGCTTGATGATCCGCATCTGCTCCACCGAGGACGTGCCGAAGGGCACCGCGATCAGCGCGGACGTCGACGGCACGCCGATCGCCCTGGTGCACGGCGAGGACGGCGGCTTCTACGCCGCGTACGACGAGTGCTCGCACGCCTCGGTCGCGCTCTCCGAGGGTGAGGTCGACGGCTGCACGCTTGAGTGTTGGCTGCACGGCTCGCGCTTCGACCTGCGCACCGGAGAGCCGACCGGCCTGCCCGCCACCGAACCCGTCCCCGTCTACCCCGTCGAAGTCCGCGACGGCGACATCTACCTCAGCCTGACGCCGAGTAATGGAGTGACCCGATAATGAGCACCCTGGAGATCCGCGACCTGAAGGTGTCGGTCAAGCTGCCCGAGGGTGAGCTCAAGCCGATCCTGGCCGGTGTCGACCTGACCGTGAAGTCGGGCGAGACCCACGCGATCATGGGCCCGAACGGTTCCGGCAAGTCCACGCTGGCGTACTCGATCGCCGGTCACCCCAAGTACGAGATCACCGGCGGCACGGTGACCCTCGACGGCGAGGACGTGCTGGCCATGACGGTCGACGAGCGCGCCCGCGCCGGCCTCTTCCTGGCCATGCAGTACCCCGTCGAGGTGCCCGGCGTCTCGGTGGCGAACTTTCTGCGGACCGCGAAGACCGCCATCGACGGCGAGGCGCCGAAGCTCCGTACCTGGGGCGGCGAGCTGCGCGGTGCGATGGAGCGCCTCCAGATGGACCCGGCGTTCGCCCAGCGCAACGTCAACGAGGGCTTCTCCGGCGGTGAGAAGAAGCGGCACGAGATCGTCCAGCTGGAGCTGCTCAAGCCGAAGATCGCGATTCTCGACGAGACCGACTCCGGTCTCGACGTGGACGCGCTGCGCGTGGTCAGCGAGGGCGTCAACCGGGTTCGGGACAACGGTGACACCGGCGTGCTGCTGATCACCCACTACACGCGGATCCTGCGCTACATCAAGCCGGACTTCGTGCACGTCTTCGTGGCCGGCCGGATCGTCGAGCAGGGCGGCCCGGAGCTGGCCGACAAGCTCGAGGCCGAGGGCTACGAGCGGTACGCCGCCGGGGCCGGCACGGCCAAGGCCTGAGCGGGAGAGGCGCTGCCGAGATGACCAGCATCGCGATCCCCTCGGGGATGCCGCAGTACGACAACGTGCCGCGTTTCGACGTGGCCCGGGTGCGCGCCGACTTCCCGATCCTGGGTCGGGAAATCAACGGGCACCCGCTGGTCTACCTCGACAGCGCCAACACCTCGCACAAACCCCGGCAGGTGCTCGACGTGCTCGACGAGCACTACGCGCGGCACAACGCCAACGTGTCGCGCTCGGTGCACACCCTGGGCACCGAGGCCACCGAGGCGTACGAGGGGGCGCGGGCGAAGATCGCCGCGTTCATCAACGCGCCGAGCACCGACGAGGTGGTGTTCACGAAGAACTCCACCGAGGCGATCAACATCGTGGCGTACGCCTTCTCGAACGCCACGCTCCGTCCGGACGCCGACAGCCGGTTCCGGCTCGGCCCTGGCGACGAGGTGGTGATCTCCGAGATGGAGCATCACTCGAACATCGTCCCGTGGCAGTTGCTCTGCGAGCGGACCGGCGCGACCCTGCGCTGGTTCCCCGTCACCGACCAGGGGCGGCTGGACGAGTCGGGCCTGGAGGATCTGGTCACCGAACGGACGAAGATCGTCTCGCTGGTGCACACGTCCAACATCCTCGGCACTGTCAACGCCACCTCGCGGATCACCGCCCGGGTCCGTGAGGTGGGCGCGCTGCTGCTGCTGGACTGCTCGCAGTCGGTGCCGCACCTGCCCATCGACGTGGTCGACCTGGACGCGGACTACATCGTGTTCACCGGTCACAAGATGTGCGGCCCGACCGGCATCGGCGTGCTCTGGGGTCGCGGTGAGCTGCTGGCGGCGATGCCGCCGGTGATGGGTGGCGGCTCGATGATCGAGACGGTCACCATGGCCCGCTCGACGTTCGCCGCGCCGCCGGCCCGCTTCGAGGCGGGCACCCCGCCGATCGCCGAGGCGGTCGCGCTCGGCGCGGCCGTGGACTACCTGACCGGCGTCGGAATGCGGGCCATCCAGTGGCACGAGAAGGAGCTGACGGCGTACGCGCTGGACGCTCTCGGCTCGGTGCCGGACCTGCGGATCTTCGGCCCGACAGTGCCGGTGGGCCGGGGCGGCACCATCTCGTTCGCGCTCGGTGACGTGCACCCGCACGACGTGGGTCAGGTGCTCGACTCGCTCGGCGTGCAGGTGCGGGTGGGTCACCACTGTGCCAAGCCGGTGTGCAGCCGGTTCGGCGTCCCGGCCATGACCAGGGCCTCGTTCTACCTCTACACCACCACCGAGGAGATCGACGCTCTGGTGGCCGGTCTGGAGCAGGTGCGGAAGGTGTTCGACTGATGCAGCTCGACCAGCTCTACCAGGAGATCATCCTGGATCACTACAAGCGCCCGCACGGGCGTGGCCTGCGCGACGCCGACGACCCGGGTGACCAGGTCGCGGAGGCGCACCACGTCAACCCCACCTGCGGTGACGAGGTCACCGTCCGGGTGGCCACCGACGGCACGGTGCTGCACGACATCTCGTACGACGGGATGGGCTGCTCGATTAGTCAGGCATCGGCGAGTGTGCTGCACGAGTTGCTGCGTGGTCGGGGCACCGGGGAAGCATTCGAGGTGCACGAGGCGTTCGTGGAGTTGATGTCCGGACGTGGCCAGGTCACGCCGGACGAGGACGTGCTCGGTGACGGGGTTGCTTTCGCGGGTGTGGCCCGTTACCCCGCCCGGGTGAAGTGCGCGCTGCTGCCGTGGATGGCGTTCAAGGACGCCGCGGCACGCGCCGGTGTGGGCGTGAGCCCGGAGGTGAAGGCGTGAGCGAGCGTCAGCGAGCGAGTCAGTGGTGCGACGCGATGGTGCCTCGTGGCGTCACGGAGCGAAACGGAGAGACGGCATGAGCAGCGAGAACACGGCTACTGCGGCGACGCCGGAGGTCGGTGACGCGGTCGCGGCGCAGACCGGTGCGGTGACCGGCGATGTTGCCGCCCCGGCGGCTGGCAGCGATGTTGCCGCTTCGGCGGGTGCCGGCGACCCTGCCGCTTCGGCGGACGGTGCCGGCGTCAGCAAGGCGATGATCGCCGACATCGAGGAGGCGATGAAGGATGTCGTCGACCCGGAGCTCGGCATCAACGTGGTCGACCTGGGCCTGGTGTACGGCGTCCACGTCGATGACGAGAACGTCGCCACCCTGGACATGACGCTCACGTCGGCGGCCTGCCCGCTGACCGACGTCATCGAGGACCAGACCCGGCAGGCGCTGACCACCGGCCCCGGCGGTGGCCTGGTCAACGACATCCGGATCAACTGGGTGTGGCTCCCGCCGTGGGGCCCGGACAAGATCACTGACGAGGGTCGGGACCAGCTCCGCTCCCTCGGCTTCAACGTCTGACCCGAACCACTTCGTCGAGCGCGGTACCCGTCCGGGTGCCGCGCTCGATTTTGTTGTACGTCGACGGCAATCACTAGTGGAACGGATCGTTCCGGTCTGCTAGTCTGATTGCAGAACGGAGCGGAACATTCCGTTCAGCGAGTGAGTGCACAGGCTCGCTCGACGGGGTCGGCGGAGAGGGTCGGAACAATGAGTGAGATGGCAGCTGGTCAGTGGCGGATCGTGCTCGACGAGGCGCACAAGGCGCTCCGGACGACCGTCGAGGGAATCCCGTCCGACGCCTGGGACCTGCCCACCCCGTGCGAGCAGTGGACGGTCACCCAGGTGCTCCAGCACGCGACCGGCGACCAGACCGCCTTCGCGGCGGCGATCGTCGGCGGGGCCGGGCCGCAGGAGGACCCGTTCGCGCCCTCCGGTCGGATCGAGGGCGACAAACTCATCGGGCTGCGCGCCGCCCTCGATGCATCCGCCCAGGCCTGGAACCGTGTCGCCGACGACGACCCGGAGGTGCCCACGCCGCTGCCGCAGGGCAAGCTGCCGGCCGAGGTCGCCGCCGTGGCGTGCGCCCTGGATGCGGCAGTGCATGCCTGGGACATCGCGGCGGCCACCGGGCAGCCGTCCCCGCTCCACGACGAACTGGCCCGCCCCCTGCTGGAGGTCGCCCGGCAGATCGTCGAGCCGTTGCGAAACTACGGCGCGTACGCCCCAGCCCTCGCTGCTGGTGCGGAGGCCGACGACGTCAGTGCCCTGCTCGCCTACCTCGGCCGCGACCCCCAGTGGCCCGGAGTGCGGCTCTGACCGAACGGCCGACCCTCAACAAGCCCCAAGATCGCGTTAACACGCTCAAGATCGCGCTCGATCATTGAAGTAGTGGGGGCGGGGGCGGGCGCATGCCCACCAGAAAGGGGTACGACAACATCAAGAGCGGGTGACAGACGAGGGCGGGGGCGGAGGA